>NZ_JBQCFT010000082.1:0-5666 GCF_051958795.1 Luteibacter sp.
GCGCCCGAGCGCCAGGCTTCGTTCTGGCGGCGCACTTCGGCAAGGGCCGCGGCGGCGGTCTGGGCCTTGATGTCATCCTGCGACGGCATGCGCAGGACGGCACCCGTCTTCAGCGCGTTCATGTTGTCGCGGTAGAACGCATCCGGGTTGGCCTTGTGCAGGGCGACCAGGACCTGGTTGATATCGGACCCACCGGCGTTGTCGCGCGCGATGGTGGAAAGGGTCTGCCCACGCTGGACCGGGCCGATGCTGCCGTTGGCAGCCTGCGCCGATGGTGCGGAGGGCGCAGCGGCACGCGGCTGGCTGGCTTCGGTGGTACGCGGCGTGCTCGACCGGGCCGGCACGCGCGAGGGCACGCTTTCCGTGCGGGACGGGCGCGCTGACGACGTTGCGGCGGCCGCGGGCGTGCCCGGCGGGTCGAGCAGCATGGTGACCTCGCGGACGACGGCGGGGCCCTTGCCGCTATCCACTTCCACCAGGAAATCGAGGTAGGTATCGCGGATCGGCGCGCCGCTGGTGACGTGGATCACCGGCTGGCCGGCAGCGTTCTTGCCGACCGTGAAACTGAGCTGCACCGGCATGCCTGACTTATTCAGGCCTGCGCGGGAGAAGGCTTCATCCGAAGCGAGGGTGACGTGGATATCGCTCGGGTTACCGGTGACCCCGGTGAGCGGGATATCCGCCGACAGCGGCTGGTCCATGGTGGAATGGACCTGGACGGCGCCGAGGCTCTGGGCCAGCACCTGGCTGCCCCCCATGGCAAGCGCCAGCATGATCGACAGCTTCAAAGTACGGTTCATCACGAGCATCCCCCGAACAATTCCATGCTGACGGCGCGCCTCTACGGGCGGTCGGCCGCGAAGGCGCCACTGTAGTGCACCCCAGCAACAACTAACAATAGCGGCTACGGGCATTTACGCGACAAGTTTGACTCGTTCGCGAGGCCCGTACACGCCCCCCTTACATGTTGGCCCTGTACCTAGGTTCAGGGATGCCGCTCGGCTTCCAGCTGCCGTTCGAGCTCCGCGATCTTGCGGTCACGCTCCTCCAGGGCATCCCGGGAGGCCTTCGAATTCGTTTCCAGCGTATCCACCCGCTTCTGCAGGTCCTTCACCTTCTTATCTTCGGCCTGGGCCTGCCCGCGCGAAGCATCGAGCTTCGCCCGGGCGGCCGTGGCCTGGCTGCTGGCCGGCGCCGGCTTCGCCGCCTGCCCCGCCGCGGCCGCGATAAGCGGCAGCGCGAGGAGCAGGCAGGCGATGGCGGCGCGGCCGGCCTTCATTACAGGTAATCCCGGACCAGGATTTCCGCGATCTGCACGGCGTTCAGCGCCGCGCCCTTGCGGATATTGTCGGAAACCACCCACAGGTCGAGGCCACGCTCGTGCGAGATGTCCTCGCGGATGCGGCCCACGTAGACCGGATCCTTGCCAGCGGCGTCGCTCACCGGGGTCGGATAACCGCCCGCCTTGCGCTCGTCGACGACGACCACGCCCTCCGCCTGCTCCAGCAGCTCGCGGGCACGCTCAGCCGTGATCTTGTCGCGGGTCTCGATGTGCACGGCCTCGGAGTGGCCGTAGAACACCGGCACGCGGACAGCGGTCGGGTTCACCTGGATCGATGGGTCTTCAAGGATCTTCCGGGTTTCCCAGACCATCTTCATTTCTTCCTTGGTGTAGCCATTGGCCTGGAAGTCGTCGATGTGCGGGATGACGTTGAACGCGATCTGCTTCGGGAACTTGGCCGACTCCACGTCCTGGAAGTTGAGCATCTGGGCGGTCTGCTTGCCCAGTTCCTCCAGGCCGCTGCGACCCGCGCCCGAAACCGACTGGTAGGTCGCCACGTTGATCCGCTCGATACCCACCTCGCGGTAGATCGGCGCCAGCGCCACCAGCATGCCCATGGTCGAGCAGTTCGGGTTGGCGATGATGCCGCGCACCGTGTAGTCGGCGATGGCGTGCGGGTTCACCTCGGAAACCACCAGGGGAATATCGTCCTGGTAGCGGAACTCGGAGGTGTTATCGATGACGACGGCGCCGGCCGCGGCGGCACGCGGCGCGTGCTCACGGCTGACCGAACCGCCGGCCGAGAAGAACGCGATGTCCACGCCTTCGAAGTCGAATTTGGCCAGGTCTTTGACGACACAAGGTTTTCCTGCGAAATCGACGGTGCCGCCCGCCGAGCGCTCGCTCGCCAGGGGGATCAGTTCGCTCACGGGAAAATCCCGCTCGGCCAGGATCGAAAGGAGGGTTTCACCGACTGCGCCGGTTGCACCCACCATGGCCACCTTGTAACTCGTCTTCTTGCTCATCTTCGCTCTTGTTGGCGTGGGTAGAGGGTCTAGCTGGCGTCAGCCAGCACGCCCGGGTTGAGGATCGTGGGCGGCCGACCGGCGCAGGGACCATGCCCAAACGCAGCCAGTACATTGTCCACAGCCAGCGAAGCCATGTCGCGACGTGTGTCGCGACTTGCGCTCGCGATGTGCGGACTCAGCACCACATTGTCCTGTTCGAGCAGGTCCGGGTGGACCTGCGGTTCGCCCTCGAACACATCGAGGGCGGCCGCGGCGATCTCGCCATCGGCCAGCGCCCGGGCCAGGGCTTCGTCATCGACGATGCCCCCACGGGCGATGTTGGTGAGGGTGGCCGTCGGCTTCATGGCCTTGAGTTCGGCGGCACCGATGCTGTGCCGGTTCGCCGGGGTAAACGGCAGCACCAGCACCAAGTGGTCGGCCTGCGCGAGCAAGGTGGCCTTGTCCACGTAGGTGGCGCCGCACTCCTTTTCGATCGCCGCGTCGAGCCGCGAGCGGTTGTGGTAGATCACCGGCGAGCGAAACCCGGAAGCGCGGCGGGCAATGGCCTGACCGATGCGGCCCATGCCGAGGATGCCGATGGTCTTGCCGTGGACATCGGCGCCGAGCCAGCCTTCGAAGCGCGAACCCTTCCACTGCCCTGCCCGCAACCAGCGCTCCGCTTCGCCTACCCGGCGCGCGGCCGCAAGCATCAGCGCCCACGCGTAATCGGCCACCGTCTCGTTCAGCACATCAGGCGTGTTCGAAGCGCCGACGCCGGCTTCGGTCAGCGCGGCGAGGTCCAGGTTGTTGTAGCCCACGCCCGTGTTGGCTACGAAGCGCAGCTTCGGGGTATGCCGGAGGATATCGGCATCGATCCGGTCGGCCAGGCCGATGATCGCGGCATCGGCGTCCTTAAGGTGGGCCACGAGTTCGACGGGCGTGTAAGCCCGCTCCTCGGCCTCCTGCGTGACCTCGAAATGCTCGCGCAGGCGGTCGACGATATCGGGGAAGAATGGCCTGGAGATCCAGACCCGGGGCTTGCTCATCGGTTACTCCTGCAAGGTGCCGGGGATCCGCGGCGGAACCGGCGCGACATCACCGCACTGGGCGCGGTGGCGCAGGGCCTGGTCCATCAGCACCAGCGCCAGCATGGCCTCGGCGATGGGCACGGCGCGGATGCCGACACAGGGATCATGCCGCCCCTTCGTGACCACTTCGGTAGCGTTGCCCGCGCGATCCACGCTGCGGCCCGGGACCAGGATGCTGGACGTCGGCTTGAACGCCATGGAAACGACGACGGGCTGGCCGGTGGCGATGCCACCGAGGATGCCGCCCGCGTGGTTGGAAAGAAAACCCTGCGCGGTCATCTCGTCGCGGTGCTGGGTGCCACGCTGGCCGACGGCGTCGAAGCCGTCGCCGATCTCCACGCCCTTCACGGCGTTGATCGACATCATGGCCGCGGCGATCTCACCATCGAGCTTGCCGTAGATCGGCTCGCCCCAACCGGCCGGAACGCCTTCGGCCACCACGGTCACCTTCGCGCCGACGGAATCGCCGGACTTGCGCAGGGCGTCCATGTAGGCCTCGAGTTCGGGGATCTGATCGGCGAACGGCCAGAAGAACGGGCTGGTCTCGATGGCTGAGGATTCGAAGCCGCGCGGGACGACCTCGCCGATCTGGCTGACGTGGCCCTGCACCGTGACGCCGTAACGCCCGGACAGCCACTTCTTGGCGATGACGCCGGCGGCCACGCGCATCGTGGTCTCGCGGGCCGACGAGCGGCCGCCACCGCGCGGGTCGCGGACGCCGTACTTCTGCCAGTAAGTGTAGTCGGCGTGGCCGGGGCGGAAGGTATCGAGGATGTTGCCGTAGTCCTTCGACCGGGCATCGGTATTGCGGATCAGCAGCGCGATCGGCGTGCCCGTGGTCACGCCTTCGTAGACACCGGAGAGGATCTCGATGTCATCCGCCTCGCGGCGCTGCGAGGTATGCCGGGAGCGGCCGGTCGCGCGGCGCTCCAGGTCGGTACGGAATTCGCTGGCCTCCAGCGGGAGCCCCGGGGGGCACCCATCGACCACGCACCCGATCGCCGGGCCGTGGCTTTCGCCGAAGGTGGTTACGGAGAGGAGCTTGCCGAACGTATTGGAGGACACGGTACTTCCGTCAGGTGTTTAGTTCCGCGCGGCACGCACGGCTGCGATGTCCGCGGCGTGGGCGACCAGGTCGCGGCGCTCGATGGCGAAGATGCCCATCTGGCCGACCTTGAACTCCAGCCACACGAACGGGACGCGCGGCAGGAGGTTGACCAGGGCGTGCTCGCTATCGCCCACCTCGACGATCAGCAGGCCATCTTCCGAGAGGTGGTCGGCGGCTTCGTCGAGCATGCGCAGGGTGAGGTCCAGTCCATCATCACCAGATGTCAGGCCAAGGACCGGTTCATGGCTGTATTCGGCCGGCATGGCCGCGTACTCGTCGTTGGTGACGTACGGCGGGTTGGAGACGATGAGGTCGTAGACCTCGTCCTTCACGCCGGAGAACAGGTCGGACTTGATCGCGCGGACGCGCTCTTCGACGTGCTGGTAGACGATGTTCTCGTTGGCCAGGCTGAGGGCGTCGTCGCTGATGTCGACGATGTCGACCTGCCAGTACGGGTTGTACTCGGCCATGGCGATGCCGATGCAGCCCGAACCGGTGCACAGGTCGAGCGCGCGCTCGACGTGGCGGTCTTCGAGCCAGGGCTGGAACCCGCCTTCGATGAGCTCGGCGATGGGCGAGCGCGGCACCAGGGCGCGGCGGTCGCTCTTGAACTTGAGGCCGGCGAACCAGGTCTCGCCGACGAGGTAGGCGACGGGGACGCGCTCGGTGATGCGCCGTTCGATCAGGGCAAGGATGGCCTCGCGCTCGGCGGCGACGAGCTTGCCGGCGCCGTAGGCGGGCGGCAGGTCGGGCGGCAGGTGGAGGGCGGCCAGGACCAGGTGGGTGGCCTCGTCGATCGGATTGTCATGGCTGTGGCCAAACGTGAGGCCGGCGGCCGAGAAGCGGCTGGCGCCGTAGCGGATGAAATCGATGATGGAGCTGAGTTCGCTGGTCACGGGCGGGGGCTTTCTTGGGGCTGACAGGGGAGTATAGCCGTCTACGTCCCGGCTCGCCTTGGCCCTCGCGCTATCGAATCGGTTCATTCGCTGGGCGCGAATGCGTGTGACCAGCGGCTTGCGCCGCCTCGCGCTCGGACGTCCCCGGAAAGAGGCCTTGGGGCCCTGAGGTGGTCTAATCTTTCTGGACACCCCACGGGGATTCACGGCCAGAACGAGGTGAACCATGGGACGCAAGGACATTACGCAGGCGCAGCGGGACGAGGCGGTACATCTGATCCTGGC
>NZ_JBQCFT010000083.1:0-8425 GCF_051958795.1 Luteibacter sp.
CAAGGGCGGACCCAGCCCTTGTGGGAGCGCGCTTGCGCGCGATGGGCTTGCCTCAGTCCTTCCCGCCATCCGTATCCTTGAGGAACTTCACCAGCCCGGTGAAGTACGTCTGCTGGTCGTCGTACATGGCCATGTGCGCGCCCTTGGGGCACAACAGGAAGTGGCCGTTCGGCAGCTTCTTCGACATGGCCTCCATGTACTTCGGGGCCAGGGTGTCGGACGTCGCGCCGATGACCAGGGTGGGCACCTTGATCTTCGCCAGGTCCTTGCTGCGGTCCCAGTGCAGGAGCTTGCCGCTGGCGCCCAGTTCGCTCGGGCCCTGCATGGACACGTAGATCTGCTCGTTGAGGTGGCTGAACGAGCGGTTGACCGGCTCGGGCCACTGGTCGGCCGGCATGCGCAGCACGTGCTGTTCGTAGTGCATGGGGACGAGGATCGCCATGTAGGCCGGGTCGTCGGTCTTGTGTTCGCGCTCCATGCGCTGCACTTCGGCCAGCTTCTTCTGGTCCATGGCGGGCATCAGCACCGTCTTCGCGTAGGTGTTGTACGCCGGGATGCTGTCGACCATGTTGGAGATGATCAAGCCCTTGAGGTGCTGCTGGTACTTCAGCGCGTACTCGATGGCCAGCACGCCACCCCAGGAATGGCCGAGCAGGTAGAAATTATCCTTGTCCAGGTGCAGGGCCTGGCGCACCTGTTCCACTTCCTCCACGAAACGCGGCGTATCCCACAGCGATTCGTCGGTGGGCTTGTCGCTGAACGCGGAGCCGAGCTGGTCGTAGTAGTAATACTCGATGCTCTGGCCCGGGAAGTAGCTGTCGAAAGCTTCGAAATATTCATGCGTGGCGCCGGGGCCACCATGCAGCAGCAGGACCTTGATCGTGGGGTTGTTGCCCACCCGCTTGGTCCAGACCTTGAACTTACCCTTCGGCGTGTCGATCGTGATCATCTTCACGCCACCGGCGAGGACGTCGTCCCGGCCGGTGTTATCGAAGTACGAAGGCGGTGGCGCGGCATGCGCCGCAACCACCGTAAAAGCCAACAACACTAACGCGATGAAACGGCGCATGGGCTCTCTCTCCCGGGAAGATGGCGCGACTATCGCCTCTCGCCGAGACGGCCCGCAACCCACCCAGGGGTGAGATTGCGTCAGAGGGCGAAATCGGCCTGGATGGGGAAGTGATCCGACGGATAGCGACCATCTTTCGAGATCGTGATGGTCTCGAAGGTCTTTGCTTCGACGCCACGGTAAAGGATCCAGTCGATTCGCTTGTCCGCCTTGCCGGTGAAGTTATGGAACGTTTCCGCCGGTCCCTTCTTGTCCGACGCGGTCATCCAGGCATCCTTGAACGTCGCCGTCAGCATGCGGTGCGATTCGCTGTCCGGCCCGGTATTGAAGTCGCCGGTGATGATCACCGGTGTGCCCTTCGGCAAGGACTTCACCCATTCGGCCATTTCGTGCGCGGATTTCGAGCGGGCTTCTTCGTCGCTATCGCGATAGGGGAAATGCGTATCCAGCAGGTAGAAGCGCTTATGGTCCGAAAGCCGCTCGAACAGAGCCCAGTTCACCATGCGCGGGAAGATATTGCCCCAGGTGATGCTGGCGACTTTATCGGGTGTATCGGAGAGCCAGAAATCGCCCGACTTGATGAGCTTCAACCGGTCCTTCCGATAGAAGATGCCCATGTGCTCATCCTTGTGCGCGCCAAAGCGATCGCGGCCGAACCACGTGAACTGCGGAAGGCGGGCCACCGTATCTTCACCCTGCTGCTGGCCCAGCTCCTGCGTGCCGATGACATCCGGGTCCATCTGGCGAATGGTGTCGGCGAAGAGATCCTTGCGCATCTCCCAGCGGTTGGGGCCATCCGGGCCGGTGATGGTGCGGACGTTGAAGGACATCACCTTCAGGTCTTCGGCGGCAAGAGGGCCGGCGAAGGCGGCGGCCACGGCGGCAAGCAGGGCGAGGTTGCGCAAACGGAGCATGCGGTCGGCTTCCTGGTGAGAAGCTCCCGACTATAGCGGCGTCATCCCCGGCCCGCGCGTTACCCAGGTCACGGTCCGCGGCTGGGGCATATCGTCGCGACCGTCGTTGCGCCCGGCGGGCCAGCGCGGTCGTAAGGCACAATGGCCATCTGAAACCTCGCAGGAGCCCGCCATGGCGGAGCAGAAATCGAATGGCCGCCGGGCCGTGATCGTCGTGGTGGGCATCGCCTTCCTCGCCTCCGTCACGACCCTGATCCTTGCCCTCACGGCGTCCCATGGCGCCCGCCAGCGCGATGCGGCGGCGATCACGGCGGATGGTGCCGACCTGCATGGCGTCGTGAGTGAGTGGCGTGCGCAGGTGGTTCGCACTGAGGCGGCTCAGCCGCCGGCGCGCGAGGCGATGCTCGACTCACTCAGGAAGCAGGCGGAGACGGTGGCCGCGTGGAAGCCGCGCACGCCGTGCGGGCTCGAGGCCCGTGATCGCCTGCGCGCCGCCATGGATACCCGCATCACCAGCCTGCTGCGAAACACGCCCGGTACCGTCACGGACGAGCTATCCATCGTGGATGACGCCCTGCGCACATGCAGCGCGCAAGCGGGCAGGGACGTCGAAGGCTGACCGAGCGATCTCCTACTCGAACCAGCGCGAGATCAGCCTAGCTCCGCCCTGCGAAAGGAATGTGACCACTCCGCCGGTGATGGCGGCGGTACCCGCCGCCAACGTGCCGAGCCGTGTCCAACTTGGCATGACCTGGATACGGTAGGCCAGGACGCTCACCTGCGTGACCAGTTCTGCAGTGCGATCGTTGGCGAGCTTCAGCTCCGGGCGCCAGTCGTTGAAGCCTTTGACGCCTTCTTCGACGCGGGTGACTCGCTCACCAAGTGCGCCAACTCGCTCGCCGAGTGCGCCAACCTCCGACCGTACGGCGTCCAGACCGGACTCGACCCGGCACATGCGGGCGTCCAGTGCGCCGACGGACGTGGTCAGCGCCGATACTTCGACGGCAAGGCCGCCGACGCGATCTTCCAGCTTGTCAACGCGCTGGTCCATCTTGTCGAAGCGCTGGTCCATCGCGTCAAAGCGCCGGTCCATCGCGTCAAAGCGCCGGTCCATCGCGTCAAAGCGCTGGTCCATCGCGTCAAAGCGCTGGTCCATCTTGTCAAAGCGCATGTCCATCTTGTCGAAACGATGGTCGATGCCGCGCAGGCGGTCGTCGATGCTGCGCAGGATTACTTCCAGCATGGGAGTGTCAGCCTCCGGGGCGGTATCGGTGCAATCATAGGTAAGGGCCTGCGACGCATGGATGAGAATGGCGGACAAACTGAAGGCGTCGGGTTCGCTCGCGCAGGCAAGTTCGGCATTCATGCGTCACCTCGATCCATCGGTTCAACGGAGGAGCACGATGCCACGGCGATCTGCGTGAGTATGTAGGCGCCCGTCGCTCGCTTTGTCAGCGACACGGCACGCTCATGTAGTCGCCGCCCGCGCTGGCGTGTCAGCGTGGCTTACAGGGAGAGGGGCAAAGAAAAAAGCCCGCTCGAAGAGCGGGCTTTGAATAATGGTGGCTCGGGACGGAATCGAACCGCCGACACGGGGATTTTCAATCCCCTGCTCTACCAACTGAGCTACCGAGCCACGAGTGCCTGCAATATCCGTTGCGGCGTGTGGAGCCGCGTATTAAATCGGCTACCGCGGCTGGCGTCAAGCCTTTTCGTCCGGCGGGACATAACCGGAGGGCTGTGCGACGTCGCCACCGAAGAAATACTTCTCCATTTCGCCCGATAGGAAACTGCGGGTTTTCGGGTCGAGCGGGGAAAGGCGCATCTCATTGATCAGCATGGTCTGGTGCGACAGCCACTGCGCCCAGGCTTCTTTGGAAACATGAGCATAGATCCGCTTGCCCAGCTCGCCGGGCCAGGGCGCGAAGTCGAGCCCTTCGGCCTCGCGGCCGAGTTTTACGCATTGGACCAGGTGGGTCATGGGGTGATCTCCGGAAGATGGTCGAGCAGCGTTCGTACGGGCGCCGGCAGGCCAAGCGCCGCAAGGTCGCCGGGGGCGCACCAGCGCCGCTCCGCGCCATCGGACGCCCGCTTGAGTGGGGTCGCATGGTCGAACAGGATGGGGGAAACGTCCAGCTTGTAATGGCTGAACACGTGGACGAAGGCGGGCAGGGGATCGGCGGCCCGCACTCGCGCGAGGGCGGCTGCCGCACCGGGGGCGCTGTCGGCATCCGCTGCTTCCGGCAGGCTCCACAGCCCGGACCACACGCCGACCGGCCCGCGCCGTTCCAGCAACACCCGGCCCTTCGCGTCACGTAGCAACAGCATGGCGACCGAGCGTGTCGGGATCTTCTTGCCGGGCTTCACCGTAGGCAATACCGCGGTGAGGCCATCACGATGCGCCACGCACGTCGCGGCCTGCGGGCAGAGCAGGCATGCAGGCCGGCTTCGCACGCACACCGTCGCACCGAGATCCATGATCGCCTGCGTGTAATCGGCGGTCCTCACGGCAGGCGTGTGCTCATCGGCGTGCTGCCATAGGCGTTTCTCGATCGCACTTTCGCCGGGGAAACCCGCGATGCCGTGATATCGGGTGAGCACGCGCTTGACGTTGCCGTCGAGGATCGGGAAACGCAGGCCATGCGCCTGCGCCAGGATCGCGCCCGCGGTGGAGCGGCCAATGCCGGGCAGTGCCATCAGCGCATCGAGATCGCGCGGCAGTTCGCCGCCATGCTGTTCAACGCAGAGCTGTGCGGCACGGTGCAGGAAGCGCGCCCGCCGGTAGTAGCCCAGGCCGGACCACAAGGCGAGCACGGTGTCTTCATCGGCCGCGGCAAGGTCGCGCAGCGTCGGCAAGCGCTCCACGAAACGCTGGAAGTAACCGATGACGGTCACGACCTGGGTCTGCTGCAGCATGATCTCGGACAGCCACACGCGGTACGCATCGCGCGGGTGCTGCCATGGCAGGTCCTTGCGCCCGTGGTGATCGAACCAGCGCAACAGTTCTTCGGCGAAGCGGTTCACGGCCCGGCGCCGCTTGTGCCGGTCGTCGATGCGGAGACGGGTACGTTCGGGGTGGCTCGAATACGGAGGCCCTTCACTTGTACGCCTGCCGCATCCACCGCCTGCACATCGGCGCTGCCGAGCATGGGCGGAAGGGCAGGCGGCCCACCGGCCTGCATGCCAGCCCACCAGTCGGCAAGAGCGATGGGCGGCACGCGCAGATCGGCGTGCCCGCTCTCGCCATCGACTTTCAGCGCGACGTACAGCGGGTCTTCCTGGTTCGCAGGCGTGACGTTCAACGCGACGGTGTACGGCGCGCCTTGTCCGCGCACGAGCCTTCCGGCCAGCGACGCGCCCACGTCGGCACCACCGCGCCAGGTCGCGGAACCTTTCAGGTTCGTCTCGAAGTTATTCGGCGATGCGATGTCGAGGGTCACGTCATCCAGCGAAAGCACCCCCGCACGCAGGATCGGCAACGTCGCCAGGACCAGCTGGTATGGGTGTCCGTCCGCGGTATCCGCGGCGAGCGAGAGGCTGAAGCGGCGGCCGCTGGCAAGCCGGCCCGCATCGGCTTCCACATCGGAAAGCAGGAGGCGGTTGCCGCGGAGCAGGGTGCCGCGGCTGATCCGGAAGCCGGCGTCGATCGTCGGTAGCGTGGCACCCGCCGTGCTGGAGCGTTCGGGCAGGGTATCGAGGTAGGCGGCGACCGCATCGATATCGATCCTCGCGCCTTCGACTTCCAGCCGCGAGATGCTGGTGTCGCGACCCATGAGGGTGCGCCAGGGCAATACGAGCTTTCCGCGCGAGGCGACGATCAATGGCGTGCCGCCGTTCGGGCCTCGCACCGTCACACCATCCAGTTCCAGCGCCGGCTTGGGCCAGAGCGTGGGCGTGGCAGGGCTCGAAAGGGTCAGCGAGAGGCCTACCGCCTTCGCGCGGGCCTGGAGCAGCGAGGTGAAACGATCGGGCTGGAGCACCACGTAGGTGGCGATGATCGCGGCGATGATCAGCGCGGCCAGGAAACCGCCGGCCGCCAGCAGGAAGGTGCGCAGTCGATTCATCGTGCCGGCGGCCCCGTGCCCTCAGCCGCCGAGGGAGGCTGGCAGCAGGCCGTCGACGAAGGCTTCGGCGTCGAACACGCGCAGGTCGGCCGCGGTTTCGCCCAGGCCCACGTAGCGGATGGGCAGGCCGAATTCGCGCGCCAGCGCGAACATGACGCCGCCCTTGGCCGTGCCATCCAGCTTCGTGACCACCAGGCCGGTGACGCCGGCGGTGTCGCGGAACTGGCGCACCTGGCTGATCGCGTTCTGGCCCGTGGTGCCATCAATGACCATCAGCACCTCGTGCGGGGCGGTGGCATCGAGTTTCTTCATCACGCGGCCGATCTTGCCCAGCTCGTCCATCAGCCCGCCCTGGGTGTGCAGGCGGCCCGCGGTGTCGGCGATGAGCACCTTCGTGCCGCGCGAACGCGCCGCCTGGAGGGCATCGAAGATGACGCTTGCCGCATCGGCATCCTGCCCCTGCGAGACGACAGGCACCGTGTTCCGCTCGCCCCAGGTCATCAGCTGCTGCACCGCGGCGGCGCGGAAGGTGTCGCCGGCGGCGAGCATCACGGCACGCCCCTCATCGCTGAACCGGCGGGCCAGCTTGCCGATGGTGGTGGTCTTGCCCACGCCGTTGATGCCGACGGTCAGGATGACGAACGGGGCGTGCGTGGTCACATCGAGCGGCTTTTCGAACGGCTTCAGCAGACCGACGAGTTCATCGCGCAGCGCCTTGAGCAGGGCGGACGCATCCGCGAACTCGCGCTTGTGCATGCGCTTGCGCAGCGTCTCCACCAGCCGGGTGCTGGCCTCGACGCCCACGTCGGCGGTGATCAGTGCCGTTTCCAGCTCGTCCAGCAGGTCATCGTCGAGGCGGGCATGGCGGACGAAAAGGGAGGTGAGGCTCTTCGCAAAGCCACTGCCCGCCAGGCGCTCGCGCCAGCTCCGCTTCGCGGCGGGCTGCCCGGCCTCGCTCCCGGCCTCGGCCAGGGCCTGGCTTGCCTCGGCGGCGATCGCGGTGTCTTCGGCTTCGGCTTCGACTTCCGGCGCCGCGGGCTCCGGTGCCACGGTTTCGGCAAGCGCCTCGGCCGTCGCCGGCATGCTGTCGAAAGCGACCGGGTCGGCTGCCGGGGCAGCGCGCTCCTCGGCGGGCTGTGCCGCGGGCGTCGCAGCGGGTTCGGCGGGCTTCTTCTTCCAGAACTTGAGCATTGCGCGAAAGATTCAAAGACAATGGCGGAATGCTAACACCCCCGCCCCCTCTGGCCGCTGAGCGATGAGCGCGACCGGCCGTATCCGCATCATCGGCGGCACCCTGCGCAATTCGCGCCTGGAAGTGCCGGACCTGCCGGGCCTGCGCCCCACCACGGACCGTGTCCGCGAGACCCTTTTCAACTGGCTGCAGCCCGTGATCGACGGCGCGCGGTGCCTCGACCTTTATGCGGGTACGGGGGCGCTTGGCATCGAGGCGCTGTCCCGCGGCGCCTCAGTGGCCACGTTCGTCGAGCGCGACGTGCGCCTGGCGTCGGCGCTGAAGGCGAACCTGGCCCGCCTGAAGGTCCAGGCGGCGGTGGTCGGCGATGATGCCGGGCGCTGGCTGAAGGCCGGCGGTAAGCCCTTCGACATCGTATTCATGGACCCGCCGTTCGCCGGGGACCTCTGGGACCAGGCCGCGGCCGCCCTCGAAGGCCACGGGTGGCTGGCGCCTTCCGCCTGGATCTATGTCGAGGCACCCAGGGGCAGCCACGTAGCCGTCCCTGAAACGTGGCAGGTGCACCGCTCGGGCCTGGCGGGGGAGGTGGCCTACACCCTCTATCGCCGCACCCCGGTCGATCCGCTAAGCTAGCCCGCGATTTCCCCGATCCGTCCGTCCATGACTCCTACGCTGGTCAATCCGCGCCTCGCCGTTTACCCGGGTACGTTCGACCCGGTAACCAACGGCCATGCCGATCTCGTGTCGCGCGCGGCGCCCCTGTTCGACCGTATCGTGGTCGCGGTGGCGGAAAGCCGTAACAAGGGGCCGGGTTTCAGCCTGGGTGAACGCATTGCATTGGCCCGGCTTGCCCTGGCCGACCTGCCTAACGTGGAAGTGCGTGGCTTCGATTGCCTGCTGGCCGATTTCGTCACGGAAATCGGCGCCGGCGTTATCCTGCGTGGCCTGCGTGCCGTGTCGGATTTTGAGTACGAGTTCCAGCTGGCCAGCATGAACCGGCATCTCATCCCCGGGGTTGCGACGATGTTCCTGACGCCGGCGGAGCAGTACAGCTTTATCTCTTCGTCGCTCGTGCGTGAAATCGGTCGCCTGGGTGGCGATATTTCCGGCTTCGTGCATCCGGCGGTGCAACAGGCCATGCGCCCCCGCTGGCGCAACACGTGAAAAAAAAGGTGATGATCATTAG
>NZ_JBQCFT010000084.1:0-18465 GCF_051958795.1 Luteibacter sp.
TTTCGCGCGAAGCATCTGCACGAGCAACAAGCCCACGCCTCCGGCCGCCGCATGAACCAGTGCGACCTGCCCCGCTTTCGGCTGCGAACTGTCCGTGACCAGATACTGCGCCGTCAGCCCCTGCAGCAGCACGGCCGCGGCCGTGTCGTAGCTGATGTCATCAGGCAACGGAATCAGCTTGTCGGCATCGACGGCGACCAGCTCAGCATTCGCGAAGGGCATATCGGCGAAGCCAACGCGGGTGCCCGCCGGAAAGGGCCCGCCATCCGACACGACGTCACCCGCGCCTTCGTAACCAGGAATCCACGGCGCTTCGCCAGCGAGATGATAGGTACCGTTACGCCGGTAGACATCGGCGAAGTTCAGGCCAACCGCACGCGTACGCACCAGGACCTGGCCCGGGCCAGCGACGGGATCCGGCATGTCCTCCCAGCGGAGTACATCGGCATTGCCGAACTCGCGAAACATCAAAGCGTTCATGGTTGTACCGGGAGACATACAGGGGATGGGGCCGACGATTTTAGTGCAGCGCGCGGCGTCCGGATGCCAGCCGATCACTCGCAACCATTTGCGAATCACTCGCATTCTCAGGAGAATCTCAGATTCAAACGTCACGCCAAGCCATCCCGCCTGGGTAGCCGGCCATCCACAAAATGCCTCTATCCATGGACCGTCGCTTGTCCAGGCGCACCCTTGCGCCTCGCGCACCCCAACTTCTACGTCGTGACCGGTGAACAGCGCAGTCGCGGCGTCGAGCTCGAAGGCGGCGTGCATCCCCTTCCGGGTTGGGATATCACGCTCGCTGATGCGTGGACCGGGGCCGAGATCACCGAGGACAACACGCTACCGACGGGTGTCCGACTGGCTGGGATACCGCGCCACAACGCCAACCTGTGGACCAAGTACGTCGTGCCATCCGGCGCACTGGCCGGCTGGGGTATCGGTGGCGACATCAACTACCAGAGCGAACGCCTCGCGAGCAACTACGAGCCCGTTGATCCGATCTACGGCCGACCGTTCGTCATGAAGGCCTACACACTGTTCGATGCCGCGATCTACTACTCGCACGGCCCATGGGCAACGCAACTCAACGTGCGCAACCTGTTCGACAAGAAGTACTTCGTAACGGCGTCGAGCGACCGTACGACCTGGGGCTCCCCGTAGCGTGATGCTTGAGGTGGAACGACACTTCTAACTCGCTTCACAGCTGCGCCATTTCGATGTTCAGCGGTCGGCCGCCCTACCCACGGGCGCCGGCCGACCACGCGCGTGTCGATGCTTGGGCCTTGCGATGGTCTCCCATCCGAGCAGCGCAAGCCCGACCGTCCGTGGAACGGGCTTCTCGCCGCTACGGTAGTAAGCCAGCATTCGGCGGCTAAGCCCCAAAGCTTTCGCTGCCTGGTCGAGGGTCATGCCGTGGCGTGACATCCATACAACGATATCTTCGTGGGAAAAATGACCAGCCTGCCGAAGGGACTTTGCGCGCAGATTGTCGCCCGCCAGGTGCAAGTCATCGCTATCTCCAAAGACGACGCCTCGGGAGCACTCGTCGACGGAAACCTTCTTGAACAACTCCCAGCTTCGCAGTGGCGCGAGCGCGCGAAGGCGATCTATGGACTCCGAGATGTCGACAGATCCCTGGTAGCCATCTGCAAACGAAACGGAGAGCAGGCCGGGCTTTATCGCGACGACGGAGGTCAACACGAACTGGGATTGATGAAGTTGCCTCATGAATTCAGATCCGCCCGCACGAAAAATCTGGCGATCGCTGGCAAAGGTCATCCTACCGATGGCGGCCACTTGGTGCAACCATTGCACTCCATCGCCGGGACCAAGATCGTATGCGGCGCGCGCGCCCTGCTATGTCGGTCTTAGCTGGAATGGCTGTGGGGATTGTTCGGCTCGTTTGTAGGCAATGCCCTTCCGCAGCGCGGCCATCGGCCTACAATGGGTACCCACCCCGCTCTCCCCAGGTGGCCGTCATGTCGCCCTCAGTCCGCTCTTTCCTGCCCCTCATCCTCGCGGCAGTCGCAGCCGCTGCCTGCCCGGCCCAAGCCTTCGGCAAGGATGACCCAGCCGCGCAGCTCGCGAAGATCACGGAGGGCCGCGTCGCAGGCGACCCGCGGCAGTGCATCGACCTGCCCCAGGTCTACAACACCCAGATCATCAACAAGACCACGATCGCGTACCGGATCGGCAACACCTGGTACGTCAACAAGCTCCGCTCCGGTGCCGAGGCGCTCGACTCAGACGACGTGATGGTGACCCGGACGTTCGGCTCCCAGCTATGCGAACTGGATAGCGTCAAGATGGTCGACCGCTACGGCGGGTTCATGCGCGGCTTCGTGGTGCTTGGGCCCTTCGTCCCTTACAAGCCGGTGGCGAAGGATCATTGAGCGCCACGGCATCTGCATGAGGCTTTGACGCCCCCCGTACCCGCGCCTCGCCTCACGCGGGTACGGGCTGCTACGCGCCCCGTAACATTCCCCACATTTGCAAAACTACCCAAATTCCCCCACCCTTCGCGGACGGCGCCACGCCGCTAGCCGAATAGCACCGGGAGATGGGGATGTCGCGTTCCAGGGGGCCGCAGGGCCGTCGCACCGCCCTTTGGGCCAGTTTCGCCATCGCGCTCACGTGCACCACCACCGCCAGCGTTGCCAGCGAACCCGCGAAGTCATCCGCGCACACGGTCACCTTCGACCGCCACTCGCTGATCATCGATGGCAAGCCCACCTACCTCTGGTCCGGGTCGTTCCACTACTGGCGGCTGCCGAGCCCCGAGTCGTGGAAGGACGTGCTGCAGAAGATGAAGGCAGCCGGCTTCAACGCGGTCGAGATCTACTTCCACTGGGGTTACCACTCGCCCAAGCGCGGCGTCTACGACTTCAGCGGCAGCCGCGATGTTGATCGCCTGCTCGACATGGCACGGGACGTCGGCATTTATGTCATCGCCCGCCCCGGCCCGTACATCAACGCGGAGACCGATGCCGGCGGCTTCCCTGACTGGCTGGTCACCACAGCAGGCAAGCCGCGCTCGACCGCACCGGAGTACACGGCGGCCTACCGCGAGTGGATGTCCGAAATAGACCGCATCCTGGCGCGCCACCAGGTCACGGACGGACGCGGAACGGTGCTCCTCTACCCGGTCGAAAACGAGTTCTATAACGACTCGGAGGATGGCCGCGCCTACATGCAGGCGCTTGAGGACAAGGCACGCGAAGACGGCATCACCGTACCGCTGTTCGGCAACCACAACACCAATTTCTTCGAAGGCGTCGGCAAGCTCGATATGCCCGGGTACGACTCGTATCCCATGGATTTCGATTGCAGCCGGCCCGAGCGCTGGAACGGCGTCTACGATTTCGCCAGCGAGCGCGAAGGCCTGAAAAACACCCCGCTGTTTTTCCCCGAGTACCAGGGCGGTGCCTTCGACGTATGGGGCGGCCCGGGGTACGAAGCGTGCCGCAAACTGACCGGCCCCGAGTTCGAGCGCGTGTTCTACGAAGCGACCATGGCGTCCGGCTCGACCATGCAGAACTTCTACATGACGTACGGCGGCATCAACTGGGGCTGGCTCTCTTCCCCCGGCGTGTACACCTCGTACGACTACGGCGCCGCGATCACCGCGAGCCGGCAACTCACGTCGAAGTACGACCAGCAGAAACTCATCGGCTACATGACCCGCGCCGCTGCGCCGCTCGCGCGTACGGACGCGGTCGGCAGTGCCGTCGCCGAGAACCGCCGCCTCCGCGTCGTCGCGCGCCGGAACCCGGACGACGGCACGCGCTTCTATATCCTGCGCCACGCCGAGGCCGCGGATACCACGAACGACGCCACCCACCTCACGATCGCGCTGCGCGACCAGGGTGACATGCGCGTACCGCAAGCCCCCGGCGGCGCGATCCATGTGAACGGGCGCGATTCGAAGGTCTTCCTCGCCGACTTCCGTTTCGGAAAGCAGGACCTCGCCTATTCGACCTCGGAACTGCTGACCCAGCTGCATGCCGGCATCCGCGATCTGGCGGTGTTCTACGGCCGCCACGGGGAAGCAGGCGAAACCGTGCTCCGCTATCCGGAGAAGCCCGAGGTAAAGGTCATCGACGGGAACGTCGCCAGCCAGTGGGACGCTAAGACGCACATGCTCCGGCTCAACTACCAGCACGATGGCCTGGCGCGCGTGGCGATTACCCAGGGCACCAGCTCGCTGCTCCTGCTGCTCGGGGACAACGAAGCCGCGACCCGCTTCTGGCAACTCGATACAAACGAAGGCCCCGTATTGCTTCGCGGCCCCTACCTCGCACGCACGGCAGAACTGCACGGCGGCACGCTGGCAATTACCGGCGATACGGATGCCGCGGGCGACCTGGAGATTTTCACCTCGCCGGACACGCGAACTGTCTCTTGGAACGGCGCCGGCGTAGCCACGACCTCGACGACGTCAGCCACACTGATCGGTCACCTCGACGGGCCGGCCCCGGTGTCGCTCCCCCAGCTTCGCACCTGGCACGTGGCCAACGGTGCGCCCGAGATCGAAGGCGGCTTCGACGACCGTGCATGGCAGGCCGCCAACCGCACCAGCACCCCTAACCCATATTGGGAACACACGCTGCCTATCCTGGATAGCGACGACTACGGCTTCCACCATGGCCACGTCTGGTACCGCGGCCATTTCAAGGCCACCGGCACCGAAACGTCGGTTCGGCTGTCCGCCAACCTGGGCGTCCACCTCGGAAACCACGGCATCTTCACCGCGTGGCTCAACGGGCACTACCTCGGGAATAACCCCAGCGGCGCACAGCAGTTCCCGATCGACCCGAGCTGGCTGAAGAAAGGGACCGACAACGTCATCTCCGTGCTGACCGAAAACACCGGCCATCTCCAGGAAGAGCACAACGGCGCGTTCCGCGAGCCGCGCGGCCTGATCTCGGCCAAGCTGCAGGGCTCGGACGCACCCATCGCGTGGAAGCTGCAGGGCAACGCCGGTGGCGAAGACCTGCCCGATCCGGTGCGCGGCCCGTTCAACGTCGGCGGCCTTTACGGCGAACGCAAGGGCTGGTACCTGCCGGGATTCGCCGACAAGGTGTGGGCCACGACCACCCTGCCGCACGCCACGGACAACCTGGCGTCGACTGGTACCGCACGACGTTCACGCTGGACTTGCCGAAGGACCAGGATGTGCCCATCGCGGTGCGGATCAAGGACGCCGTTCCCCACCACTACCGCGCGATCATCTTCATCAATGGCTGGCAGATCGGCCGCTACATCAGCGACGTGGGCCCGCAGACCGATTTCGAACTGCCGCCAGCGCTACTGAAGCGTAACGGTGAAAACACGATCGCTATCGCGGCTTGGAGCACCGCGCAGGATGGCGGGCTCGGCGAAGTGTCGCTGGTGATGCAGGGCAATTACCGCTCCGGGCTCAGGTAACCGCCCGGAGCGCGTTCACAAACCGGCAAAGCGCTTCCTGAGAGCCGCTACGATGCTCGCATTCCGTTGCGCCGTTTCGCGGAATGCCGCGCTGACATCACCGTGGCCTGCGACGCGATGCCAGAACTGCTCGGCCCATGCGGCGGCACGCTCCCAGTACGCCGCGTCGGCAGGGACCGGCGTGGCCGGCTGAAACTCGCGCGGAACGATTGCCCCGTTCGAACCGGGGCGATAGAGCATCGGCAGCATGTCGTAGCTGGGAGCGACATGCAGCGGCAAGGCATCATCCAGGAAGAAACCCAGGTTCCCGAAGTGCATGTCGGTGTTGCCGATCATGCGGCCGAACCACCAACGCTGGCGCACCGCGGACTCCGTGGAAGCGTCCACCCATCCGCCGTCACGCATGCGCAGGACCGCACTAGCCCAGTTATCCCGCTCACCGTCGTGCGAGTCGCTCCACGCGGCCAGCGTGACGAATCCACGCCGGCCGTGCGCGCCGATGCGATCGAACCGAGTGACTTCCAGGCAAAGACGCTCTTCCGACCAGACGAGCTCGCTTCGCGCGCTGGCGTGACCCTGCTCCGCGAGCACTTCGCCTGCCACGTGCTCACAAATCAACAGATCGGCCCAACGTCGGCCCGCGGGATCTCCAACAGGCTCGCTGAACTTCACGATGACATGCCGCGTGACGCCATCCGCATCTTCAATGCGTGCGGTGAACTTTGGCTGCTCGCCCGCCGCAGAGGAACCGACGGGCTCGCCGGCCAGCGCGCGCTCTGCAAGGCGGGCGTAGAGTGATCCGCGCATGGCCGCTGGGAGCGCGTCTTGTCCGTCGGACAAGGCTCGCTCGAGCCCAGCCGTTCCAAGGACGAAATTCCCGGGCGCGTCTTCCCCATGGAGCAGGAGTGCAGCGAGCACCGCATCGTCGTTCCAGAGAAGGATGTCGGTAGACAAGCCGAGCTCGCGCGCCCAGGACTGGGCAAACTGCCTGCCCAGGAAGCCCTGCGGCCGCTGGTCATCGATGAACCAGGGAATGCCGGGAAACAGTCCATCCGCAAACTCATCCTGCAACCACGGCGGATGAGCGTCTGACTCCAGCAGGCTACCGCCGCCGTACAGCGCGACAAGCTCGCCGGCCGCATGGGGAACCCCTTCGGCGTCCAGGCGATACACAGGCCATGAGGAGCCAAGCCCGCGCACGTCCCGGCGCACCGCATAGCGCGAGCGCCGCGCCTGCCCGATACGCACGATTTCCCGGCCTGCGTCGCGCAGGGCGCGGGAAATCGACGACTGGCTTAAACCGAGGTCGGTTGCCAGTTCGCTGGCGGAAGACGGCCCGCGCGACCGCAGCAGGCTGATCAGGGGTGCCGGATTGCGAGGATTTGCAGCCATGGTGCATAGATACTTGAATAGATTATCTATGTCAATACGTAGTAATATCAATGATATATGAAATACATAAACTCTACGGTGAATAGATTCTTGAGGCGATTTGGCGCCTTGGCCTGTCCGAACCCAGCTAACGCCCCAGCCACCCCGCATTCACGGCTACCGGCGAACAGTGACTCCTACAGCACGGGAGACACGCCATGAACCACGATCGTCACGACATAAACCATCCTGACCACAAGAATCCGGCCCACGAAGAAACGCCTTCGGAGAAGAAGGAACGCAAGACCCACGAGAGCGACAACCAGGACCAGGCGCTGGAAGAGACCTTCCCCGCAAGCGACCCGGTATCGCCGTTCGTACCGGCCAAGGCGCCGGATTAAGTCTCGCAACAAGGGGACGGTCGACGACGTCGGCGTGACACTCCATGGCCACCCGTCACCTTCGGTCACGAACGCGTGCGGAGAATATAGGGCTTATTCACCGCAAAATATGCGGTGAATAATTGACCATGCGGTGAATACGAGGCATATTCACCGCATGGAACGCGGTGAATATGACCCCACCTACATCTGGCAGCGACCGGACTGGCCCGTCTGGCGCTACGACCTGCGGCGGCTTGCGGGGCCCCTGGCCGAGGTGAGCCAGTTGCAGGGGCGCCTCCTGGGTCGGCTGAGCGATGTCGGCATGGTCCTGCGCAGCGAGGCAAGCCTCGTAACCCTTACCGACGACGTGGTGAAGACCAGTGCGATCGAGGGTGAGCAGCTCGACGTGGCCTCGGTACGTTCCTCGGTGGCCCGCCGCCTCGGTGTCGATGTTGGAGCCCTTGCACCCGTCGATCGCCATGTAGAGGGCGTCGTCGCCATGGTGCTCGACGCTACTCTCGACGCGCACGCAACGCTGACGGCCGAGCGCCTGCAGGCATGGCATACGGCTCTCTTTCCTACTGGCTACAGCAACCTTACCCGGCTGCGTGTCGGTGCATGGCGTGATAATGCAACCGGCTCGATGCAGGTGGTGTCCGGCCCCATGCACCGCCACAAGGTGCATTACGAGGCGCCGCCGGCGGCCTGCCTGGATGTCGAGATGACGCGCTTCCTGGAATGGGCGAACGCCGACACCGGCGAGCCCGCCCTGATCAAGGCCGCCCTCGCCCATCTGTGGTTCGTCACGCTGCACCCGTTCGACGACGGGAATGGCCGCATGGCTCGCGCGGTAGGCGACCTTTTCCTGACTCGCGCTGACGATAGCCCCCAGCGCTTTTACAGCTTGTCGGCCGAGATCCAGCGGCGGCGCTCGGCTTATTACGACGTCCTCGAGCGCACCCAGAAGGGCTCGCTTGAAGTCGATGAGTGGCTGACATGGTTCCTGGCGACCCTGCGCGACGCCATCGCCGCGGCCCAGGTGTCGCTCGACGGCGTGCTGGCCAAGGCGCGCTTCTGGCGGCGCTGGGCCAGCACACCGATGAACCCCCGTCAGGTGAAACTCGTGAACCGCCTTCTCGATGGCTTCGAGGGCAAGCTCACCTCGGGCAAATGGGCCGCGATCGCCAAGTCCTCGACCGATACGGCACTCCGCGACATCAATGAGCTAATCGCCCTGGGCATGCTCCGCCGGGCCGAAGGCGGCGGCCGAAGTACAGGCTATGAACTCGCCCCGGTGGAACCCGACCAGGTAGCCGGGACGGAATCCGTCGACCGGCGCACAAAGCCCATGGCTCACCCCACCCGGCCGATAGACCGGTAACCGGGGGTTGCGTATGCTCCGCCCAAGGGGGAGTCCATGGACGAAAAAAAGAAGAACATCCTGCACGTGCGGCCGCCGAACTTCACGACGGGCGTAGCGACCGGTATCGCCATCACCGGCCCGACCGACGACGGTTTCGTCCACCTGCATTTCTTCAGGGAAACGCAGCGCATCACGCACGACGACGTCCCGGCGCGCTCGCACGCGCCGAACGAGATGGAATTCGCCTGGAGCCGCGCGGAGCCGCATATCCACCCGCAACGCGAGGAGCTTGCCGTGATCTCCGTGCCGATGGCGCGGCTGCAGTTCATGGCGCAGGCGCTGGGCCGCGCGGCCCAGTTCGTCGAAACGCTCAACCAACCGGGAGCTCGCGGACCTGGCAAGGTCGCCTGAGGGCGGTTACTCGCCCGGACCCCTGCGATCGTTCTCCGCCGCGACTTGCTGGAAATCGAGGTCGCGCTCGAGGTAATGGAGCAGGTCGTCGTGGATATGTCCGGCCCGGTGCAGGCGTAGCAGCTCGACACGCCCGGCCGCGAGCGCGGCCAGCACCACGTCGTAATGCGCCTCGCGATCGCCGGTGATCGAGCGCTCTTCCTCCAGCACGCGCCGGGCGATGGTCACGCGGTAGGTGTATTGCTCGAGCAGGCGCGGGTGGATCAACTTGCCATCGGTGTCATAGGCATGAGCCTTGACTGCCTCGAGCTGCGCCGTGTCCACGTGTAGGTACGCCTGCATTTCGTTGAGGTGATTGCCTTCCGCCTGGACGTTTCGGTCGAGCCCTAGCCAGCGAATCACGGGGCCGATTGTGCCGCCCTGCAGCACCACCGTCACCAGGATCGTCGCGAAGGCGGCGGCCAGCGTCAGATCGCGGCCCGGCATGTTTTCCGGCAGCGATAGCGCGATCGCCAGGGTGACGACGCCACGCATCCCCGCCCAGCCCAACAGAAAAGTGGACTTTGGCGACGGGGGCGACGGCTTCTTTCCGAACGCACGCAAGACCGGGACACGCAGGTAATCCGTGGCGTAGACCCACACGAAGCGCGAAGCGATCACGGCCACGATCACACCCAGGATCGGCAGGCCCAATTGGTCGAACGTATTGGCGACGCCGCCCAGGCGCTCGATCACGCCCCGCAGCGAGAAGCCGATGAGGATGAAGACGAGCGCTTCGAGGATGAAGATCATCACGGCCCAGAACGAGCCGCCGCGGACGCGCGCGCTGGCCGAGAACACTTCATGCTGGAACCAGCCGAAGATGATGCCCGTGCTCACCACGGCCATTACGCCCGACACATGCAGACTTTCGCCGCCGATGTAGGCGGCCCACGGCGAAAGGCACGACGCGGTCACCGCGAGGAAGACATCATCGATCCGGCGCAACACCAGCACGACCAGCGCGCCAACGATGATGCCCACCGCGATACCACCAAGCGCCAGCCCCGCGAAGCTCATCAGCGCACCGCTCGCGCTGAACGCGCCGGTGAGCGCCGCGGCCACGGCGAAACGGAAGAGGACCAGCCCGGTCGCGTCGTTCAGAAGGCTCTCGCCTTCCAGCAACACCATGAGCCGGCGCGGAAGGCGCACCTTGCCGAGCACCGCCTTCGCGGCCACCGCGTCAGGCGGCGAGACGACCGCGCCCAGGGCGAAGCAGGCCGCCCACGGCAACGAAGGAACGATCCAGTGGACGGCGGCGCCGACGACCAGCGTGGTGAACACCACGGCGCCCACGGCCAGCCACAGGATCCCGCCGAGATAGCGGCGGAAGTCCGACCACACCGTGTAATACGCGCCATCCATCAGCAACGGCGGCAGGAACACGATGAGGACCAGCTCGGGATCGAAGCTCACAGCGGGCACGCCGGGCAGGAAGGCGATGCACGCGCCGCCGGCCAGCAAGGCGGCCGCTGTTGGCAGGCGCAGCTTCCGCGCGATCAGCTCCAGCGCCACGATGGCCACGAGAAGGATGAGGACGAACTCGAAAGTCGTGGTCGATGACATGGCAGGCGGGGTAATGGGACGTCCCGCGAGCATACCGTCACACGAGGCTTGCATGATTGAACATACCCCTCAGGCAGGCACGTACACGACATGCGGACATATACCGGGGTTACCCTTGGGCCATGAGCCATCGTGACGACCTCCAGGGCATGCTCGACCGCCTCGATATCGAGGTGGCCGCCGGCCTGCGCGACAACCCGGACCCCGATGCGTTCTGGCCCACCTTCGCCACGCAATCGAACACCGTGCTCGAGGCCGCGGGCCCGGACTACTTCGACTGGGTGAGCTCGGAGATCTCGGCGATCCTGGCCCGCTACGGCATCCCGGTCCCCGAAGCCTGACCCTGCCAGAAGTCACGATTTACCTGCCATGGTGCGTTTGCCAGACTCGGATGATCGTCCCGAGCCCAAAGGCCAATACCCATGCGACCGAAGCGCCCTGCCCTCCACGCTGCCAGGACCGCGCTGTCGGTCGCACTAGGCGCCACCGCCCTTGCCATGCTCGCTGCACCGGTCGCCGCCCAGGCGGTACTCACGCCCGAGCAGAAGGCGCTTATCGCCAAACGCAATGACACCGAGCAGAAGCTCGAAGACATCGCCGTGATCGACCGCAAGGTCATGGTGAAGATGCGCGACGGCAAGCGCATGGCCGCCGACGTCTACCGCCCGAAGAACGCCACGGGCAAGGTACCGACGATCTTCGTCCGCACGCCCTACAACTTCAATTTCTGGGACGTGAAGAACGGCGCGCCGCGCGATATGACGCGCCAGCTCGAAGCGGTGAAGCGCGGCTACGCGTACATCGACATGAATGAGCGCGGCCATTATTTCTCCGAGGGTAACTACGAGATCCTCGGCGCGCCCCTATCCGATGGCGTGGATGCCGTGAACTGGATCACCGCGCAGCCGTGGTCGAACGGCAAGGTCGGCACCACCGGCTGCTCGTCGACGGCGGAATGGCAGATGGCCGTCGTCGCCGAGAACACCAAGGGGCTGGCGACGTTCAACGTGCAGGGCTTCGGCGCCGGCGTCGGCCGCGTGGGCCCGTATTTCGAGCAGGGCAACTGGTACCGCGGCGGCGCGGTGCAGATGCTGTTCATCGCCTGGCTCACGAAGGAGCAGAACCAGGTACGCCCGATGTTCCCCGCGAATACCTCGCAGGCAGACCTCATCGCGGCGTCGAAGCTCTTCGATCTCGATTCGCAGCCTGCGGACATCGACTGGGACAAGGCCTTCTGGACCTTGCCCGAGACGGACATCATGAAAAAGGCCGGCGGCCCCAAGGGCATCTTCGCCGACGCCATGGATGTGCCGACCGGCGGCAACATGATCGCGCGCACGCCGAACAGCCCCGCCTGGTACAAGGGCGGCCTTTGGCACGACAACATGAAGATCAACAAGCCCGGCCTGTGGTTCATGAGCTGGTTCGACGTGTCGGTCTCGCCGAACCTGGCAGCCTATAACCATGTCCGCGCAACCGCGCCCAAGGACATCGCCGACCAGCAGTACGCGGTGATCTCGCCCTCGCTGCACTGCGGCTACTCGCGCGCCACCGAGCACACGATGATCGGCGACCTCGACGTGGGCGACGCACGTTTCGACGTGGATGGCCTGGTCTACGGCTGGTTCGACAAGTGGCTGAAGGGCGTGGACAGCCCGGTCGTCGATAAGCAGGCCAAGGTCATGTACTACGTGATGGGTGAGAACAAGTGGCACAACACCCAGACCTGGCCGCCGGTCGGTGCGGTGACGCATGACCTCTTCTTCACCAGCGGCGGCAAGGCCAACACCCTGTACGGCGATGGCAAGCTGGTCGAGGCCGCCGGCGGCACCGACCATCCGGACTCGTTCCTCTACGACCCGATGAACCCGGTCACCACGTTCGGTGGCGGTGGCTGCTGCCAGGGCAACGCCGTGAAGTTCGGTTCGTTCGACCAGAACACCCAGCTCGCGCGCAACGACATCCTGGTGTACGACTCGGAGCCGTTCAAGGAAGGCACCGAGGTCTCGGGTCCGATCACCGTGACGCTCTATGTATCGTCCGATGCGAAGGACACCGACTTCACCTTCAAGGTGATGGACGTGTACCCGGATGGCCGCGCGTTCAACCTGACCGAGAACATCCAGCGCATGCGTTACCGCGAAGGCTACGACAAGCCGCCGGTGTGGATGAAGGACGGCGAGGTGTACAAGGTGACGTTCCAGCCGATCGACACCAGCAACTTCTTCTTCCCGGGGCACAAGCTGCGCGTGGCGGTATCGAGCAGCAACTTCCCGCGCTTCGATCGCAACCTCAATACCGGTGGCAATAACTACGACGAGACGAAGGGCGTGATCGCGCACAACGTCGTGCACCACGATGCGGAGCACCCGTCGAAGATCACGTTCACCGTAGTACCCCGCAACTAAGGCTCGGATCGGCTCGCTGCCGGCGCCCGTCGTGGCGCCGGCTGGCACGCTCACATGGCCCGAAAGATGGCCATGAACGGCTGGCTCACGGTGAGGGCTTCGGGCCGGCCGCGCAGGCGCAGGCAACCGCGTCCGCCGTCGTCGCGCTCGACCGAGGCGACCTGGCGGAGGTTGACGATGGTCGACCGGTGGATCTGCCGGAATGTGCGCGGGTCGAGCTGCTCCAGCAGCTCGCGGATCGGCCGGCTCAGCAGCGCATCGCCTTCGGCGGTCGCCACCAACGTGTACTTGTTGTCGGCGCGGAAATAGATCACATCCTCCACGAGGATCAGTCGCGTCGCCTTGCCGGTGCTCGCCGTAATCCACGTCAGCGGCTCGTCGGGCGTGTTCTCGAACTGGTCACGCATGTCCTTCGCAAGGCGCCCTGCCCGGCTCGCGTGCTTTTCCACATCGGCGAGGCGGGCGCGCAGCCTCGAAACGGTCTGTGCGAGGCGATCGGCCGACACCGGCTTCAGCAGGTAGTCCACCGCACCGCGCTCAAAGGCATCCACGGCGTACTGGTCATAGGCGGTGATGAACACCACGAGTGTGCGCGGGCTGGCATCGGCCGCCGCCGCCGCGACCTCCATGCCGGTGAGCCCGGGCATGCGGATATCGAGGAAGGCCACATCGGGCTTGTGCTCCACGATGGCCTCGAGCGCGGTGCCACCATCCTCCGCCACGGCGACCACCTCGATCTCGGGCCACGCCTTCGCGAGTTCGCGCTGCAGCGCTGCCGAGAGCAGCTTTTCATCTTCGGCGAGGATGCATTTAGGCACGTGCGGCCTCCGTCACCGGCAGCGTGATCGTCGCCGCCACGCCGCTGGGGAAGTTGTTGCCGATCGTGAACGACGCGGCGTTGGCATACGTCAGGCGCAGCCGCTCGCGCAGGTTCTTAAGGCCTATGCCCGTGCCGCTGCCATCCATGCGCAGGCCCATGCCATCGTCGGCCACGGTGAGCGAAAGGCCCGTCGGATCGCACGCCGCACGGATCCACACGCCACCGCCACCCGGCTTGGGCTCCAGACCGTGCTTGATGGCGTTTTCGACCAGGGTCTGGAGCATCATCGAGGGCATGGCGTAAGCGAGGCAGGATTCGGGGACATCGACGTGCACGGCCAGGCGGCTGCCCATGCGCAGCTGCATGATTTCAAGCCATGCCGTGGAGCGTTCCAGTTCCAGTCCCACCGTCGACAGCGAGCCATCCGTGCGTGGCAGGGAGCGGCGCAGGTAGTCGATGAGGTGGCCGAGCATCTTGTCGGCGCGGGCGGGGTCCGTGCGCACCAGCTCCTGGGCACTGGCCAGCGTGTTGTAGAGGAAGTGCGGCTCCACCTGCGCCTGCAGGAGATTCAGCTGCGCGGCGGTGAGCTCCTTCTCCATCGAAGTCTGCCGGGCATCGGCACGCTCGCGGTTGCGGCGCTCGTTGATGCGCTGGGTGAGTGCACGCACCAGCGTTTCCGCGTACTCGAGCGAAACGCCGCCATCGGGATTGAACCAGTCGGTCCATGCACCGCTATCCGGCTCGCATACGAAAAGCACGGTACACGCACCCTCGCCCGGAACCACCGACGCGTTGATCCGCGTATTCCGCTGGAACGGATCATGTGGGCGGCGCTTGCGCAATGGCACCGGGGCGGGCTCAACCACGGCGTGGCGTATGGTTCCGCGCACCTGCAGTCCGCCACGCGCGGCGGTGACATCCTGTATGTCGGGCAGCCCACGTACCACCGCCTCCACGATATCCAGCGTTTCGTCCGCGCCATACGGCACTTCCACCCGACGGCGCTGGCGGTTGGCGACGGTCTCCGGATCGATCCGGCCCGCGATGGTACGCACGCGATAGAGATGGCTCACGCCCCGGCCCAGCGCCAGCAACAGGCCGACGAACCAGATCAGCGTGAAGATCGTCGGGAAGTCACGGTCCGTACCGAGCGTCTGCCAGCAGACGAGCAGCACGCAGAGCGCGGCCACCCAGGCGGCGATCAGGCGGGCGAGGAAGCGGATGCTTGCCATGCGTTGCACTCCATTGAACATGGCGGCGAGGATACTTCGCCACACCGCGAACGGCGGCGGTTATCCGACGAAACGCCCTGCGCGCCGATGAATCCGCCCCCGATCACGGCGTGCAGCGGGTGGCGCGGCGCAGCATGACCTGGGCTAGCGCATGGTCCATGCTCGGGAAATGGCTTCAGCGGTGGGGACCGCGAGCCACGACCGAGGGGTTAATGCATGGCTTTGCTGCTCATCGTTTTCGCTGTCGTCGTTCTTGCCATCTATCTTGGCGTCCAGCTTCTTCCGAAGAACCATCCTTCCAACTGGCTACTCGGCATCGTCGGCGGTGCCTGCCTCATCCTCGCCTGGTACGCGATCTTCCGGCCGATGCTTATCGCGTCGGGCGGCGATCCATCGTTCGCCGCACTGGGTGTCACGGCCGCGGGCATCGTCTCGTGCATGCTTGGGGTCGTCTGCCTTGGCGTCTGCGTCTGGCGTGATCCGGCACGCTTCTGGGTGCTCTCCATCGTCTTCATCGGCGTCATCGGCGCCACCCAGGTCACGGCCTGACGGCCTGGGCCGCCGCCGGCAGCTCAGGCGCCGGCGGTGGCCATGACGTGGCGATAGCCGCGCGCGGATAGCGCGGCGGAGCCGTTGCGCAGGTCGAGCACGCCGTGTGCGCCGAACGGCAGGGTCCATTTGTCCGGCCCATGGCCGAACGCAAGGCCGCGAAGCATCGGTAGCCCACAGGCTTCGCCGAAGCGCTCGAGCGCGTGGTCGATATCGTAGCCATTGTCGTATTCACTGACGCGCTGGCCACCGAGCCCGCCCAGCAGGATCGCGCGCTGGGTCTTCAGCACGCCACTAAGCAGCAGTTCGTAGAGCATCCGCTCGATGCGATAAGCCTGCTCACCCGTTTCCTCGAGGTAGAGGATGCCGCCCTCCACGACGGGCATGTAGGGCGTGCCGATCAGGCTGCACAACGCGGAAAGATTGCCGCCCCAAAGGGTCCCTTCGATCCGCAGCGGAGACGCGCCTTCACAGCACGACCAGCCTACTTCCAGCGAGGGGCCCTGCACCGTCTGCCAGAACTGGCGCCAGGTGTTCTCGCGCAGGTAGCCGCCGCCGAAATCCTGCACGAGCATGGGCCCGTGCAGGCTGCCCACGCCACAGCGCGCCAGCATGGCGCACTGGATCACGGTGAAATCGCCGTGGCCGACGAGCACGCAACGCCCCTCGGCGAAGCGCGCGCGCAGCCCGTCATAGTCAAGGCGATCCAGCAAGGCGATCGCGCCGTAGCCACCGCAGATGGCCATGGCCACGTCGGGCAGCGGGTGGTCGGGGTCGGCCAGCCGGTTGATGTCGGCGGCACGCTCGGCATCGCTGCCGGCGAAGCGCAGGGCGACGCGGTCGACTACCCCGCTGCCAAGCACGGTATGCCCGGCGGCCTGTAGTCGTTCAATGGCGCGTTGGCAGGCGGCGCGATCTTCCGCGTAGCCGGACGGGGCGAGAAGCCGGATATCAAGTCGTTTCGGCATGTGATGCAAGTTTGGACTTGCAATACCAATACCGCTACGCCCGGAGAAAGGCAACCTGAAGTTGGCCTCTCTGTACTGCTTCGTCGTCACCGCCTTCACATTCGCCCCTTGCCGTGCACGGTCGTGCACCCATGGCGCCATTAGAAGGCGGAGACACGTGCCCCGTTATTCAATCACGGCACGCCGCTGCGCCGATCCGGCAAAGCGGCGTGCCTGGCGTCACAGATCGTCCATTTCCTCGATGACGAGATCATCGGGCACGCTGCGCGTCAGGGTCTCACGCGGCTGCTCGCCGAACACGCTGCGATATTTCTCAGCAAAGCGGGAGAGGTCCCACATGCCGCAGCTGAGCGCGACGGACTTGACCGAGCGCCGCCCCGCTTCCGCGGTGACCAGGCTGCGGTGCGCCGTGCACAGGCGAAGCATCGCGAGGTACCGGTTGGGCGGGATGCCAAGCAGGTCGTCGAACGCGTAACGGAGCCCACGCTCGCTCGCACCTGCGGCCTGGCAGAGCTCCTGCGAGTAGATGTCGCGGCGCAGGTTCGCCCGCATGAATCGCTCGGCACGGCGCATCACCTGGTAGTGTGCGCGGCGGCCGCGCGACGCCACCGGTCGGTCCTCGGAGGACGAGGACAAGGCGACGCGGATGTGTTCGTCGAGCAGGTCCTCGACCGGCGCGAAGCCGTCATCCTCACCATCGCGGACGCGATCGCGGATCTGCCGCCACGCGCGCTTGAGCGGTTCGGAGTTCACGGCGAACAGACGCAGCCGCTGCGCTGCCATATCCACGTCGGCATGGTCAGACGCCATGAAACGCGAACGGAACCGCGCGTAAGGCGCCACCACCATCGTGAAGCGCGTGCCGCGCTCGAACATGAAATCGGTCGGCGTGCCTCGCAGCAGCGTGACGGCCATTTCCGATTCGATACCGACGCCCTGGCACCAGCTGCGTTCGCCCGCTTCATGCATGTAGATGAGCATGCAGGAATCGTCCGGGACGGTCAGCGACCCGCGGACATCGAAATCGAGGTGGGCGGAGAAGTACGTCACGCCGTCATGCGTGCGCGATGCAATGGCGGCCCGAGGTCGCGCGGGACTGAGCGTGAGCAGGTCGACTTCGCAGACGCCCATGGCGGCACCCAGCGTGACGAGGTCGAAATCCTCGAGACCTTGCACGTCGATGGGGCGCGTCATGCCAGCCCCTCCCGCAGTGCGTGATTGATGTGAATGGCACCCCTCATGCCATCGCCTCCGATAGATCCACTCCACTGTCCCATACGCACCCCCGCGTTGATCCAGGCAGGCCAGGCGCCTGCACGTTACTTCCTTGGCCTCGTGGCCCCCGCTTGAAGCGGCCCCGACGCTATAACTAACCGTGTAAGGGAGGAAATGCCAGCGATTTGTGAATCTGCCGAATTCGCTTATCAGCCGCCGGAAACATTTGATGAATCTGGCAAAAGTGCCGCCTGGGCCAGTCCGGAGACCACGCCGAGCGACGGGTCGCCGTGGACGACCGGGATCCCGGGGAAGCTGGCAGCGACACGGTCGCGCACCTGCGGTGAACGTGAGGTGCCCCCGGTGAGAAAAATGCTTGCAGGCGAGTCAGCGATGTCGCCGTGGGCCTCGGCGAGCAACCGCGCCATCCGGTCGAGGAAGTCCTCGGAAGCCATCTGGAAATCCCCGCTGGCGGCCTGCTGGGCAAGCCCGGGCTCGATGAAGTCGAGTTCCGCGGTGGCCAGTTCGGCGCCGGAAAGCTCGATCTTCATGCGCTCGGCCTGCTGGTTCAGTCGCGTCGTGGCGCCCGTTCCCTGCAACGCGCGCAGGCGCGAGGCATACGGCTCATCCACCCGGCGGTAGTCCTGCTTGCGGAACTCACGCTGCTTCGGGAGGTTGTGCACGCTGGCGGCCTCGACGAAATGGTGGAT
>NZ_JBQCFT010000085.1:0-5757 GCF_051958795.1 Luteibacter sp.
GATCCGAAGGAACGCGCCGAGCACCTGATGCTGATCGACCTCGGCCGCAACGACGTCGGCCGCGTGAGCGAGGCGGGCACGGTCGAAGTCGGCGAGCGGTTCGTGATCGAGCGCTACAGCCACGTCATGCACATCGTCAGCGAGGTCACTGGCCGGCTGAAGGCCGGCATGAGCTACGCCGACGTGCTGCGCGCGACCTTTCCCGCCGGCACCGTCAGCGGCGCGCCCAAGATCCGCGCGCTGGAAATCATCCAGGAGCTGGAGCCGGTCAAGCGCAATGTCTATGCGGGCGCGATCGGCTACATCGGCTGGCACGGCGACGCCGACACCGCGATCGCGATCCGCACCGCCGTCATCCAGGACGGCCGCCCGCACGTGCAGGCGGGCGGCGGCGTCGTCTACGACTCCGACCCGGCAGCCGAGTGGGAAGAAACGATGAACAAGGGCAGGGCCCTATTCCGCGCAGTAGCCCAAGCCGCCAAGGGGCTGTAACGCGCCCTCGTAGGAGCCCACCCTGTGGGCGACATCTTTCGCGAGGGTGCTACAGGCCCTGCAGGTCTTTCGCGAAAGGCGTCGCCCACAGGGTGGGCTCCTACGACGGGATGGCAAGTTTGTAGCTTCATCCAACATGACCACCAGGGAGTCCGGTAATTCATGAAAGCTCGCATCGTTGCCATCTCGTTCGCCGCCATGCCCATGCTGGCATTCGCCCAAACCGCACCGCATATCGATGTCGCCGGCCACGCTGAGCGGCACGTGCAGCCGGATCGTTTCAGCATCAACATCAGGGTAGAGGCCTCGGACCCCAAGCCGGCCAAGGCGCGGTTACGGGTGGAAGAACAGATGGCCAAGGTTATGGCGGGCTTCCGCGCCAACCACGCGCTTCCCGAATCCATCGATGCCTCGACATTCTCGATCGGACCCCACAGCATTTATGTGGACGACAGAATGACCAACGATGGCTCCGAAGTGACCCGGACGGCATCTGCCACGTTCGCGCGCCTGGAAGATCTTCGCCACTTCATCGACGGCCTCGACACCGCTGGCGAGGAGCTACAGATCGTGGGTACATCCGTGTCCCGAAGCGACGCGAACACGATCGATTCCGAACTCCGCGAAGAGGCGATGCGCGATACGCAGCGCAAGGCGGAGCGCATTGCGAAGGCTTATGGCGTGAAGCTCGGCGGGCTCTACACGGTTTCCGACCAGCCTGCGCGAAACAACCGCTACGATGACGAAGGAATCATGGGCTTTGCCGCCGCGCCGAACAAAGCGCCACCCATCGACCTGACCGTCGGCAGCCTGAAAAAGGAAAGCAGCATTTACGCGACGTTCCTCCTCGATACCGCCAAGCCTTGATCGTATCGATGACATCGCTGCCGATGATTTAGCCCAACGTGACCCGCTACCTGTGCTTTCCTGTCATGGCTGCCCTGGCCTTACGCCAGGGCGGCCTGCTATCCAGTCCTGCGCAGCTGGCAGCGGCGCAGGAGACCTTGCATCAAAAGCGCGGGCGATGTGCGTTCTGTCGGAAGTGCCGCATCGGCTTCTTCCTCGCGCAGGCCTGCATTCGGAAAGATCCTTACGCCATCGCGGCGTTCTTTCGGCTGGCTGAGCGGGAAGGTGTTGTAGTCCGTGACGCCCAGATCGCCTTGCCCGTGGACGAGGCACTGGCGTGGATCGGCAGCGAGGCACGGGCAGGCACGGTCGTCCGCGGCAGCGTGCCTGAATTGATTCGTCGCTGGCGCAGACACGAAGCGATCAGAGAGGACGAATTGAAGCGGGGATTCAAGGACAGCCGTCTTGTCTGGACCATGCTTTTGATGAAGGCATCGCTGATCGACGGAGAAGGCGATGCGATGCGAGCCAGGCAAGCCTTCGAAATAGCCTACAAAGCGACGCCAGGGTGGTTGCCGGAAAGCGCGGCCATCCGCGACAAGCTCAATGCGCTAACGAACCTATCCGTCGAAGATGAGTCACCCGTATAGGTCGGCGTTCGCCTGGGATCCCGCTTGGCCGGTATTTTGCCGGGGAGTATCCTTGGTGAGCTGGTCCCAGTGAATATAAGAATCCCGCGGGTGTTTTGAGATGGTAACGAAGAAAATCATTGCCGCTGGTTCCATCGCTGTCATGGCGACCGTGTCATCGCCTTCGGAAGCGCGCACGCCGTTTACCAACGACGTCGCCTCGCGCACCCAGGTGCTGGCGCTGCTGGAATCGCTCAACGCCGACCTGCTCAGCCATCCCAGTGCCACACTCACCCTTGAGCGTTGGTGCGGCGAGCATGGGCTGGCACCGGAAGCGAAGATCGTGGCGCACCGGGTGAAGGGTCAGGACAAGCCGCTCGCGGCTGAAGACCGCGCGGCCCTGGGGATCAGTGCCGACGAGCCCGTGCGCTACCGTCGCGTGCAGCTCGCCTGCGGCAAACTTGTGCTTTCGGAAGCCGACAACTGGTATGTCCCGGCTCGGCTCACGCCCGAAATGAACCAGGTGCTCGACTCCACCGACGAGCCGTTCGGCAAGGTGGTGCAGCCCCTGCATTTCCGCCGCCAGACCATGAGCGCCGACCTGCTCTGGTCGCCGCTGCCCAAGGGTTGGGAAATGGACGCGCCGTTGCCTGCGTCAGGGCAGGGTCCTCTGGCCATTCCCCATGACGTCCTTCGCCACCGTGCCGTCCTGTACAACGAAGCCAACCAGCCCTTCAGCCTGGTGGTCGAAACCTATACCGCCGACGTATTGGCGTTCGGCAAGCGCTGACGCGTCAGTAGAGCTCGTTCATCAGGCGGAGATAATCGTCGACGGTCCAGAGATTGACCTTCTCGCCTTTTCTCTTGTGCCGCTTAAGGCCGTCTTCGACGTCGAACGCCAACATCGCAAGGCCGGAATCCCACGCGTGAAGCCAGTCAGGCTTCAGTTCCTGATCGAAGCGATCCGTGATCCTCAACTTCCCGGCCGGGAGCTCTACCTCCTGCGCGACATGGGTGAGCAGCTCATCGAACCGCTCGAAGTCCATCACGTCCCCATAGTTCGCACCATCGTAGAGTTCTCGTAGCGATAGGGTCTCGCGATCTGTCGGGAAGGCCATCGGAACTCCTGGTAGGAACACACGCCGCGTAGGTGGGTGGCGCCGACGTCATGGTATCCGGTCCCCGGGTGGCCGAATCGGGTAGCCCTTCTGGCCGAATTGCCGCAAACCCCCCGGGGCGCCCAAGCTGGTGGCGTACCCTCGGGGGAGTTTCCCAATGAGCGCCACGGCACCTGTTCGAAAAGCCCCGGTCGCCCGGCCGGCGGCAAGCCCCCTGGGCGCGATGCTTACCGTGGCCAATGCGCCGCGGATCGGGCCGCAGCCGAAGTCCCTGGATAAGGCCCTGGCCTCCGCCCAGCACTGGGTGCAGCTTTCCGATGCCCGCCGTCCCGACGCCATGTGGCTGGAGGCCGGGGCGATGATGCAGCGGATGGTGCCCCGGGCCGACTGGGTGCGTTACCTGCGAAAGATCCGCCTGGACCGTGGCGTCCTGGTCGGGCGCGAGTGGTTCGAGATGGCCCGCGTCCGGGACCCGGTCGGCCTGCCCGCCGGCGATTACCTCAACGTGATCTTCCTTGCCCATTACGCCAAGGCGGTGCTGTTCGAGACCGTGTCGCTGGCGCCAGGTAAGGAAGGCTGGTTGCCCGTGGGTTATGTGATCCGGCCGGTGCAGCGCGAGATCTCGTTCGTACAGTGAGGGCGCGCCTCGCCCCTTATCACCGTTGACACCGTCGCCAACCCCCCAATAGATTTCGCGAACGCCGGCGAGTGTGCCGGTGCACGGGGAAGCGATGAGCGTGTCGGGACATGCCAGCCCACTTTGGATCTCATCCAAAGGTGGCCCTCTGGTTTTGATGCATCGATCTCTATTGGGAACGTGGCAGGGCGCGTCCGGCAACGGTCGTGGCCACGGGTTTCCCACCGATTACGCGTGGGCATGCGCGGTCGAGGCCGAGGTCGACGTTTGCGGGGGCCTCCCTCAAATCCTCGTTCTGGGCGATGAGCCAGACGCCACATCCGTCCGCCACATGGGTGGCGATGTCGTGCTGGTTCGGTGGCGGGCTGCACCTTCGGCTGAAGCGATGGAGGCGGCGCTGCTGCGGTCAATCGCCAGCTTGCCCTTTACGACCGTCGCGCGATTCACAACGCATCGTGGAGATCACGTCCTCTTCGAAGCGGCTGACGTGGGCTGGGGCGCTAATCCCGCGGTCACCATCACGCTAGATGGCACGTCTTACGACGTCGCGAACGCTGTCCTGACGGACGATGAGGGCACCTCGGCGTTGCTTCATCGGCTTGCAAGGGTTGCCTGACCGTGATCTGGCCGTCCTGCACGTTCGCAATTGAAAGCTCGCGAGGCGATTGGGATGCGCTTTTGCTGCGAGATCCACAGAAAGAGTCGAATCCAAAATGAACTACGGTATGTATCGTGTACTGGGGCTCTTCGTAACGATAGGGGGCGAGGACGCGCGCTATGGCTTCGTCGCCACCTTGTACCTTGAAATGGGCACATTCGAAGCCATGCACGAAGCTGCCAGGGAACAACTTCTGGCGCGCATGGCCCGGCATGACGTGAGGCTGGTGGAAGAAGGCGCCTGTCGCACGCTTTGCGTCATCGTTGGGATGTACACGATTCCGCCGGAAAGCGATCTTTCGAAGAAACCGGATGGCTTCACGTTCTTCCGTCAGGACACGCTCTGGTCGCGAGTTAGCGGCGCCGCCGATAGTGCGTGGCGGCGATGGCGCCGGCCGGACCTGGTGCTTATCTAACTCCCGGGGATTGAGTCAGCCAAACCGCTTACCCCCTCTGGTGGAATTGCCGCCATCCACGAGGCCGCGCAATCTCGGCTCGCAGGGACCACGCAAAGGCCCCAAGGGGGCTTGGTGGCGATGTTCAGGATGCGGCTCTCAGGGTGTGGGCAGTTCTGGTGTGATGTCGGGACCGGCGCGGTCGTGCCGCGCCACGTCTATACTCCCGGGCAGGCCAACAGGGACCCTGCCATGAGCGAACACGAGACGCCCGTCCGCGAATACACGCGCCCACCGATGCTGCGTGGCGTGGATCCGCAGCGCATGAACTGGCTGTGGCAGTTGATCCTGCAGGCGACCGACCTGAAGCCGGAAGAGGTGAGGGCGGCGCTTGTTGCGATTGGTGTCGGTGCCACCGACAAGCGCATTGCGAGCTGGGGCGTCAGCGATCGGGACGAGAGCTATTTTCCGCTGAGCATTGCGGAGCTCGAGCGCAATTTGCGCGCGGTGGTCGCGGTGAAGCAGAAGCGTGCCGAGGCGGAAGCGAAGCAGGCTTCGGATGCGCCGGCTCCTGACGAGCCGGCGGCCTGACACACCAAAGATCTTCCGTCGTAGGAGCCCACCCTGTGGGCGACGCCGTTCGCGGAAGAGCTGCAGGGCCTGTGGCGTCTTCGCGAAAGATGTCGCCCACAGGGTGGGCTCCTACGATGGGTGTCGGGCCGTCAGGGCGCTTCAGGAATACCGGTTCGAAAGGAACTTGAAGAAGGCGCGGAGGCCTTGCGCCTCGCCGCCGCGCGGGTGTGCGGGGCGGTCGCCGTCGTTCCAGGCGTAGGTGTCGAGGTGCATCCAGTTCTGGCTTTCCGGCACGAAGCGCTCGAGGTACAGCGCCGCGGTGATCGCACCCGCATGGCGTGACGGGCCGGCGTTGGCGAAGTCGGCGATGTACGATTCCAGCATGCGGCGGTACGGGCGCCACAGGGGCA
>NZ_JBQCFT010000086.1:0-27402 GCF_051958795.1 Luteibacter sp.
GACGAAGAACGGCGTGCCGATGAGCAGGGCGGCGGCGATCAGCAGGTTGGCCGTGGTGGCGTCGATCTTCAGGCTCTGGGTGAGGAAATAGAGCGAGTAGAACTGGCCCGTGTACCAGACCACCGCCTGGCCCGCCGTGGCGCCGAGCAGGGCCAGGATCACCAGCTTCAGGTTCTTCCACTGGCCGAAGGCTTCGGTCAGCGGCGCCTTCGACTGCTTGCCCTCGGCCTTCATCTGCTGGAACACCGGCGACTCATGCAGCTGCATGCGGATATACACCGACACGCCAACCAGGATCGCCGAGATCAGGAACGGGATGCGCCAGCCCCAGGCATCGAAGGTTTCCGAACCCAGGCCGAGGCGCGTTCCAAGGATCACCAGGAGCGAGAGGAACAGGCCGAACGTCGCGGTGATCTGGATGAAGCTGGTGTACAGGCCGCGCTTTCCATTCGGTGCGTGCTCGGCAACGTACGTCGCCGCGCCGCCGTATTCGCCACCCAGGGCCAGGCCCTGCAGCAGGCGTAACAGGATCAACAACACGGGCGCCGCAACACCTATCGTTGTGTATCCGGGAAGGACACCCACGAGGAACGTGGACGTACCCATGATGATGATCGTGACGAGGAACGTGTACTTGCGCCCGATCAGATCACCGATGCGCCCGAACACGATGGCACCGAACGGCCGGACGGCGAAGCCCGCGGCGAACGCCAGCAGCGCGAAGATGAACTGGCTGGTGTCGTTGAGGCCGGTGAAGAACTGCTTGCCGATCGTGGCCGCGAGCGAGCCGTAAAGATAGAAGTCATACCATTCGAACACGGTGCCCAGGCTGGACGCGAAGATCACGCGTTTGTGACTGGTGCCGATATTGCCTGCGGCATGCATGCCGGATGCGGTGGTGGCCATGCGGTTCTCCGTCAGAAGCGGTACATCGCGTTAAGGGTGTACTCGTTGCCGGAATCCGTCTGGCGGCCGAGGCCATTGGTCGTCGTCGAGTAAATCTTGGAGTGGATCCATTCGCCGCTGAAGTCGAACGGACCGGTGGTGTACTGCAGGCTGAGCGCCTGTTGCTGGCCCTTCAGCAGGCCGGCGGTGTTGGCAGCACGCCAGCGCAGCACGTCATCCTTGTCGGGCTTGCTCACCGAGCCGAACGCAAACAGCGTCCAGTGCTTGTCGAACTTGTAGCCCGCCTGCGCCCAGGCGCCCTTGTCCTTGATATCGCCGAACTGCGAGAGGTCGCCGAACATCTGGCCGATGGCGTTACCCGTGTACACGGCGCCCTTCAGGATGAAGTTGCCGGGCGTCCACATACCGCCCAGTTCCACCGCGGTGCTCTTCACGTTGCCCTTGATCGGCGTGACGGTATTGCCATCTACGCCGTGCAGGTCGATGCGGCTGTAGTGCGCGCCGAGGAAGGCCTGCCAGTCCTTGCCCTTGGCGGTGATGCGGGCCTGGATCTGCGGCTTGAAGCCCGCGTTGCCGGCGGTCAGGAAGTTGGTCGTGGCACCCGGGCCGTTCCAGCTGCCCTCGTAGGCGCCGAGGTCGAAGCGCCACTTCGTGCCTTCCGACCCGTGGTTCAGGTCCTGCATCCAGACGACACCGGGGTAACGCCAGCCGATCAGGCCGGTGCCGTAACCCAGCGGAAAGGCGATGTGCGAGAGCGATTGCGGGACGTAGTCGAGCGGGAAGAGCAGCTGCCACATCTGGCCGATGCGGAACGTGGTACCCGTGTCGACGTTGCTGATATCCATGTACGCCTGGCGCAGGCGCTGCTCCGGCTGTGAACCGGCATAGGCGCCGGTGCCGTTGAAGCCGCCGAAGAAGTCCATTTCGATACGGCCCGAGCCGGTCCAGTTCTCGTTGAACCGGGCGCCGGTGAAGTCGAGCCAGAAGCGCGTGTTGCGCACATCGACGCCAGTGATGGAGTTGGCCTTGCCTGACGCGCCCGGCAGCGGGTATTCCGCGTTCTGGCCGTTGCCGTACTGGTAGTTGCCATCCTGCTTGAAGCCGCTGACGTTGATGAAGCCGTGCAACGCCAGCGAGACACCCGGTGCGGTGCCGGTGGTGAAGGAAGGCTTCGCCGGCACGGCCGCCACGGTCTTCTCGACCTTGGTCACCTTCTCCTCGGTGGCCTGCGACTGGGTCTGCGCGGCCTGCGCGGTAGTCGCCGCCTCGGTGGTCGCCGCCTTCTGTTCCTGGATCATGGCTTTCAGCTCGGCCAGCTGTTGCTCGAGCTGGTTCACCCGCTGCTCCAGCTGCGCCTCGCGGCTGGATGTCTTCTTCGACTTCGACTGCGCGTGGGCGGTGTCCGGCATGGCCGCGAGCGGCAGCATGAGGGCACAAGCAACGCTTAAGGCGATGGCCTTGCGGCCACCGGAATGCGTGGTCTTCATCAATGGTCTCCCCAACCCTTGGCAGGCCGAGAATGTGACAGGCCGGGCCGGGCATCCATTCGCCAAAGGTCGAACCTCGACCAAAGTCGTAAGCACGCCGCATCCGTATGCTGCGCCGCGACGTTACACTCAGGGTCCAAGCCCCCACGTAACCTTTGTGCCGCAGGAGCCAGCATGTCCGAGATCCACCCGGTCGATCCCGCCTTCGCCGAAAAGGCGCGTATCCGCAAGGACGACTATCAGCGCATGTACGCGGAGTCGGTCCAGGATCCGGAGGGCTTCTGGAAGCGGATGAGCGAGCGCCTGGACTGGATCAAAAAGCCGACGAAGATCAAGGACGTGTCCTACGATCCGGCCAACCTGCACATCAAGTGGTACGAGGATGGCGAGCTCAACGTGGCCGCCAACTGCCTCGACCGCCACCTCGATAAGCGCGGCGACAAGACCGCGATTATTTTCGAAGGGGATGACCCCAACGAAACCCGCACGCTGAACGATCGCCAGCTGCACGCCGAGGTCTGCCAGTTCGCCAACACGCTGAAGAACCTGGGCGTCGGCAAGGGCGACCGCGTGGTCATCTACCTGCCGATGATCCCGGAGGCGGCCGTGGCCATGCTGGCCTGCGCCCGCATCGGCGCCATCCACTCGGTCGTTTTCGGTGGTTTCTCGCCGGATTCTCTGGCGAGCCGCATCGCCGACTCGAAGGCCAAGCTCATCGTGACCGCCGACGAGGGCTGCCGCGGCGGGAAGAAGATCCCGCTGAAGGCCAACGTGGATGAGTCGCTGAGCCGGCCGAACACCAACAGCGTCGAGACCGTCATCGTGGTGAAGCGCACGGGCGGGGCGATCAACGTCCAGTCGCCGCGCGACCGCTGGTACCACACGCTGATGGAAGGGCAGTCCACGGAGTGCCCGGCCGAGCCGATGAACGCGGAGGATCCGCTGTTTACCCTGTACACCTCGGGCTCGACGGGCCTGCCGAAGGGTGTGCTGCACACCAGCGGTGGCTACCTGACCTACACCAGCCTCACCCACGAGCTCGCCTTCGACCTGCGCGAGGACGATATCTACTGGTGCACGGCCGATGTCGGCTGGATCACCGGCCACAGCTATGTGGTGTATGGCCCGCTGGCGAATGGCGCGACCGTCGTGATGTTCGACGGCGTGCCGAACTACCCGGATTTCAGCCGCTTCTGGCAGGTGGTCGACAAGCACCAGGTGACGCTGTTCTACACCGCACCGACGGCGATCCGCGCGCTGATGCGCGAGGGCGACGAGCCGGTGAAGAAGACCTCGCGCAAGAGCCTGCGCATCCTGGGCACGGTCGGCGAGCCGATCAACCCGGAGGCGTGGAACTGGTATTACCGCGTGGTCGGCGAAGAGCGCTGCCCGGTGGTCGACACCTGGTGGCAGACCGAGACCGGTGGCTTCCTCATCACGCCATTGCCGGGTGCGATCGACCTGAAGCCGGGCTCCGCGACGCTGCCGTTCTTCGGGATCAAGCCGGCCATCGTCGATGCCGAGGGCAAGGTGCAGGAAGGCGCATGCAGCGGCAACCTGGTGATCACCGATTCGTGGCCGGGCCAGATGCGCACGGTGTACGGCGACCACCAGCGCTTCATCGATACCTACTTCAAGGCCTACCCGGGCAACTACTTCACCGGTGACGGCGCGCGGCGCGACGAAGATGGCTACTACTGGATCACCGGCCGCGTCGATGACGTGATCAACGTATCCGGCCACCGCATCGGCACCGCGGAAGTGGAGAGCGCGCTGGTTGCCCACCCGAAGGTCGCCGAGGCTGCGGTGGTCGGTTGCCACCACGACATCAAGGGCCAGGGCATCTACGCGTTCGTTACGCTGATTTCGGGTGAGGCGGGTAGCGAAGAGCTGAAGAAGGAGCTGGTCGCCGGCGTGCGCAAGGAGATCGGGCCGATCGCGGCGCCGGATTACCTGCAATGGGCGCCCGGCCTGCCGAAGACACGTTCGGGCAAGATCATGCGCCGCATCCTGCGCAAGATCGCTGAGAACGCACCCGACCAGCTGGGCGATGTCTCGACGCTGGCCGATCCGGGCGTGGTGAAGAACCTGGTGGAAGAAAGACTGATCAAGTGAGCGACGTCCTCATCGCCGATGACCATCCGCTATTCCGCGATGCCCTCCAGCGCGCGGTCCTGGCGGCCCTGCCGGATGCAACGGTGCATACGGCGGATAGCGTGCCCGCGCTGTTCGCGCTCATCGAGACGATGCCGGAAGCCGACCTGCTGCTGATGGACCTGCACATGCCGGGCGCGCGCGGCTATTCCGCGCTCGCGCATATCCGTGGGCAGTATCCGGGGTTGCCGACGATCGTCGTGTCCGGACATGAAGAAGCGCAGGTTGCGCGGCGCGCGCTTGCGCATGGTGCGTCGGCGTATATCCCGAAGTCCGCCGCTGTGGACGATATCGTTGAAGCAGTGCGCGCGGTCCTCGATGGCGATGTATGGCTACCGCATCAGCTGATGGGCGGTACCGTGGAACTGAAGGCGGATGAGGCGGATGTCGCTGCGCGAGTCGCTTCGCTTACACCCCAGCAGTTCCGCGTGCTGAACATGATCGCCGAGGGCTTGCTCAACAACCAGATTGCGTACGACCTCGGCGTGTCGGAAGCGACAGTGAAAGCGCACATGACGGCGATCATGCGGAAGCTCGGCGTGTCGAACCGCACGCAGGTGGCGCTGGCCGCCTCGCATCTGGATGTAGAAAAGGAAGCCATCCCAGGCCTCACAAACGACTCGTAGGAGCCCACCCTGTGGGCGACATTTTTCGCCTCACCGCTTGGGATAATGTGGCTCTTTTGCGAACGGCGTCGCCCACAGGGTGGGCTCCTACAAAATCGGCGGTTATGCGGCGTTGGTGCCGGCGCGTTTCGCCAGGGCTACGAGCATCGCGCGAAGCGCCGCCGGCTTAACCGGCTTGTGCAGCAACGGATAACCAAGCTCGCGCGCGCGTTGCTTCAGCTCGGTGCTGCCATCCGCGGTGACCATCGCCGCGGGAGGCATCGGTGAGACGTGGTTCGCGATGATCTGCAGTGCCGCGAGGCCGTCCAGGGTTTCGGTGAGGTGGTAATCGGCCAGGATCAGGTCCACGCGCGTATCGCTGAGGATCGCCAACGCGGCTTCGACATCCATCGCCACCCGGCAGTCGACACCCCAGCGGCCTAGCAACGCCTTCATGCCATCAAGGATGGCTTCGTCGTTGTCGAGGCACAGCACCGTGAGCGGCAGTTGTTCACCACCAGGCCGCGCCACCGCGGCGACGCGCTCGCGTGCCGTGGCTTCCGCGCGGGGTACGGTGATGCTGAAGCAACTGCCGTGGCTCACTCGCGAGCGCAGGCCGAGGCGATGGCCGAGGATGCCGGAAAGACGGTCGCAGATGGACAAGCCCAGGCCGAGGCCTTTCTCGCCCCATGGCGATGGCCGGTCGATGCGCTGGAACTCGCCGAAGATGCGCGCTTGCTGCTCGTCGGCGATGCCGGGGCCGCTATCCCACACCTCGATGCGCACATCCTTGCCGCTGCGGCGCACGCCCAGCACGACGCCGCCGGCACGCGTATAGCGCAATGCGTTGGAGAGGAAGTTTGCGACGATGCGCCTTAGCAACTGCGCATCGGAACGCACGGCCACGGTCGTTGGCACCACGTGCAGGCTGAGGCCACGCTGCTCGGCAACGACGGCGAATTGCTGCTTCAGTGAATCGAACAGATCGGCAAGGGCGAACGGCGCGACTTCAGGTCGATAGCTGCCGGCATCGAGTCGCGATACATCCAGCAGCGCATCGAGCAGATCTTCCGCCGCACGGAACGAAGCATCGATGCGTTCGGCGAGTTGCGTTGCTTCGCCGTCCAGACCAGGGTGCTGACGCAGCGCCGAGGTGAACAGCCGCGCGGCGTTCAACGGTTGCAGCAAATCGTGGCTCGCCGCCGCAAGGAAGCGTGTCTTCGAAGCGTTGGCCGCCTCGGCTTCCCGGCGTGCGATCGCCGTAGCATCGAGCGCCTCGGAGAGTTCCGCCGTACGATCGTCGACGCGTTGCTCGAGGGTTTCATTCGCTTCGATCAGCGCTTGCTCGGCGTGCTTGTACGCAGTGACGTCGGTGAACGTCGTGACGAATCCGCCACCGGGCAGCGCGCGGCCACGCATCTCGATCACAGTGCCATCCGGACGAATGCGCTGGAACAGATGCGGCGAGCCGGCACGCATGTAGCGGATGCGCTTGCCGACATGCTCATCGACTTCACCCGGGCCGCATTCACCATGTTCGGCGTTCCAGCGAATCAGGTCGGCGACGGGCAGGCCAACGTAGACCATGCCTTCCGGGTAGTCGAACAGTTCGAGATAGCGGCGATTCCATGCGACGAGGCGCATGTCGCCATCGACCACGCTAATACCCTGCGAGACGTTCTCGAGCGTGGTCGAGAGCAGTTCGCGGTTGAAGCGCAATTCCTGCGACGCCTCGTCCATCAACGCCATGGCTTCGGCGATATCGAGGCCCGTGCCACTCAGCGCACCCATGAGGATGCGCCGCGCACTCGCCGCACCGACGGCGCTCGCCAGCAGGCGTTCCGTGAACTGGATCAGCGGGCGGTCGGCGGAGTCGGTAGGGGAGAGCGTCACACCGTGGCGCTGTCCGTACTCGTGGAAGGCCCGCTGCGTCACGCGATCACCGACGATGCGCCCGGCGATGGTCCCGAGGTCGCGCACGGTGACACGGCCGCGCCAGTCACCAGCGCCCGTCACGCTGCGGACGAACGGGTCAACGAAGAGCGCCGCATGCAGTCGTTCCGCGACACTGGGACGGAAGCGTAGCGAGATGAAGATGAGGCAGGACACGTTGATGAGCAGTGACCAGAACGTGCCGTGCGTAACGGGGTCCCAGCCACTCAGATGGAACAGCTCGTTAGGCTTGAGCCACGCGATGCCCAAAGGTCCATCATTGAGCCACGCGCCCGGCAGCCAGCCGGCGCGGGTCATGGCCGGGAACAGCAGGGTGTACGCCCACATGCCGAACCCGGCGATCAGGCCGACATAGACGCCGACGCGGCTCGCCCCGCGCCAGTACAACGCGGAGACGATCGCCGGCGCGAACTGGGCCACGGCAGCGAAGGAGAGCAGGCCCGTCGCGGCGAGGTTCTCCGCGTCGGCGATGATGCGGTAATAGACGTATGCCATCGCGGCGAGGCCGACGATCGCGATGCGGCGAATGGCGAGGACGAGATGCGAGACATCGCCGCGTTGCTCGAGGCCGAGCCGGCGGATGCGCAGCAATGCCGGCATCACCAGGTCATTGCTGATCATGGTGGCCAACGCAACCGCGGCGACGATCACCATGCCGGTGGCCGCCGAGAATCCGCCGATGAACGCAATGAGCGCCATGGCGTGATTGCCGTGTGCGATCGGCAGGTTGAGGACCCAGGCGTCGACGTGCCGGCTTGTGACGGAGTCGAGCCCGAGCCCCGCGCTCACGATAGGCAGCACGCCGATCGAGATCAGGACCATGTAGGCCGGGAACAACCAGCGCGCTTTGCGCAGGTCGCGGGGATCCTCGCATTCGACGACGCCGATCTGGAACTGGCGCGGCAGGCAGAACATCGCGCAGAACGCCAGCAGGGTCTGCGCGACGAAGCCCGGCGGCATGCTGCCTTTCTCGATCTGCAGCACGGGTGCGCGAACGGTCTCGACGATGCCGGGACCATGCAGGTACGCGTAGACGGCGATACCCACGAAGGCCAGCAGCTTGACCAGCGACTCGACGGCCACCGCGAGCATCATGCCGTGGTGGTGTTCGGTCGCATCGATGTTGCGCGTGCCGAAGAGGATCGCGAAGACGGCGAGGAGGGCGGCGCACCACAGCGCGGTGTCGCCGAACCACCAGCTCGAGCCTTCGCCGAGCACGCTGAACGACATGGCGACGGCTTTGAACTGGAGCGCGATGTACGGAATGATCGCGAGCACGGCGATGATGGCGACCAGCGCCGCCAGGCCGTGCGACTTGCCGAAGCGCGCGGCGATGAAGTCGGCGATGGACGTGATGTTGCGTTCGCGGGCCACGAGCACGAGCCGCTCGAGCAGGCCAAAGCCGAACACGAAGAGCAGCAGCGGGCCGAGGTAGATCGGCAGGTAGGCCAGGCCGGAGCGCGCCGCGGTGCCGACCGCGCCATAGAAGGTCCACGACGAGCAGTACACCGCGAGGGCAAGGCTGTAGACCAGCGGGCGCAGGCGCGGCTGGCGAGGGTAGAGCGGGCGGCGGTCGCCGAGGTACGCGATCCCGAACAACAGGCCGACGTACAGCAAGGCCACGAGCAGCAGGAGCCAGCCTGCGATCACGTAGATAAGGTCCCTGTGTGGTACGCGCTCAGGCTAGCATGGGCGGATGAGCCTGGACGTTCCGCACCTACCCGACGATGAGATCCACGTATGGCGGATGCCGTGGGGTGGCGATGCCGCCGACGCACCGTTGTTCCGCGCGCTGCTCGTGGCGTATGCCGGCGCGGGCGCGCCCGAGGTCGCCCGGGGAGAGCACGGTAAGCCGCACTTCCCGGGGCTGTTCAGCCGCTTCGGTTTCAGCTGGTCGCACAGCCGCGATGTCGCCCTTTTCGCCATCGGTCATGGGCCTCCCGGGTTCGAGCTCGGGGTGGACGTCGAGCGGGTTCGTCCGCGCGCGCGATCGCTGGAACTGGCGCAACGATTCTTCGCGCCCTCCGAGACGGCGTGGCTGGCCGAACTCGCCCCGGAGCAGCTACTGATGGGCTTCCTCGAGCTCTGGACGGCCAAGGAGGCGGTGCTCAAGGCGCAGGGCGGTGGACTCTCGTATGGGCTGCACCGGGTAGCCTTCCGCCGGATCTCGGGCCTACCGCTGGTTCCCGACGCCTTCGAAGGCGAGGTGGCTCCCGCCAGCGCCTGGCAGGTCCATCCGCTCGGGCTGGGTGATGGCCTGGTGTCCACCGTCGCATGGCGCGGCGAGCCCCGCACGGTTCGCGTCTTCACATTTCCGCTTTGAACCTTTTCGGTCCGGGGCGTGTCTGACTTTACGTGTGTGTGTGTGAGCCGTGGAGTGCGCCACAGGGATGTGGCGCGTTATGCTGGGACGACAGTCATTGCGCACGTCGCGCTTGTGACGTGCGCATTTTTTTGGACCGTCGATGACCCTACTCAGCGTTAACCTGAACAAGATCGCCGTACTGCGCAACTCGCGCGGCGGCAGCGAACCGGATATCGCCACCGCGGCCAATACCTGCATCGATGCAGGCGCCGGCGGCCTCACGGTTCATCCCCGACCCGATATGCGCCATGTGACGCCGGCCGACGTTCGCACGTTGGCGGGCTTGCTGCGTGGGCGTGTCGAATACAACATCGAAGGCAATCCGTTTGCCGGTGCGCGCGGCGCCTATCCCGGGCTTATCGAGCTGTGCCGCGAAGTGAAGCCGACCCAGGTGACGCTCGTGCCGGATGGCGACGGCCAGATCACCTCGGACCACGGTTTCGACCTGACGAAGGACATCGAAACGCTCAAGCCGGTCGTGGCCGCGTTCCGCGAAATTGGCTGCCGAGTGAGCGTGTTCGTCGATGCCGGCGCCAATGGTTTCGCCGATGCCGTGGCGATCGGTATCCAGCGTATCGAGCTCTACACCGGGCCGTATGCCGAAGCGTTCCACCATGGCGATGCGCGTGCGCAACTCGCGACCTTCGCCGACACGGCTCGTCGTGCGCAGCAGGCGGGACTCGCGGTGAATGCGGGGCATGACCTTAGCCAGGCGAACCTTGGGACGTTCAAGGCTGCGATTCCTGGGCTTGCGGAAGTGTCGATCGGGCACGCGCTTATCGGTGAGGCCTTGTATCAGGGGCTTTCGAACACCGTTCGCGCGTATCTCGATATTTTGAAGTAACACCTATCGCGCGCAAGCGCGCTCCCACAACGGCCGTTTCGCTCTTGTGGGAGCATGCATAAAAAAACCCCGCCGTGAGGCGGGGTTTTCAGTCTTACCGGACAGACCTGATCGATTACTGCGCGTTAACGAAGCCGATCTTGGTCAGGCCCTGGCCCTTCGCGTCGGAAAGCACGCGAGCCACGACCTCGTACTGAACCGCGTCATCCGCGTCGATCTGCAGTTCCGGCTGGTTGGACTGCTGGGCGATCACCGCGATCTGGGCGCGCAGGCCCAGCTCGTCAACCGGCGTATCGTTCCAGTACAGCGAACCATCCTGGCGGATCTGCAGCCGGACGGGATCCGGCGGATTTTCTGGATTGACGATGTTCGGATTCGGCTGCGGCAGATCGATCTTGATCTTATGCGACAGCATCGGAGCCGTGATCATGAAGATGATCAGGAGCACCAGCATCACGTCGACGAGCGGCGTGACGTTGATGTCCGACATCGGGCCACCGGAATTGCCTGAGCTGAATGCCATGTTCGTTACTCCTTGCCAGTCGACATGAAGCCGACGTGGACCATACCGGCTTCCTTGGCATCGCCAAGGATCTTCTTCACCACCTTGTACTCGGTGGTGCGGTCGGCACGGATCTGGAGTTCCGGCTGCGGCGACTTCGCCGCCGCAACCGCAAACTGGGCCTTCAGTTCAGCCTCAGTGACTTCGCCGTCATTGAGGAAGTACGTACCGTCCGGCTTGACCGCGAGATCCATCGGCTCGACCGGGGTGTCATCCTTAACGTTCGGATTAGCCTTCGGCAGATCGATCTGGACCTTATGGGACATCAGTGGTGCCGTGATCATGAAGATGATCAGCAGAACCAGCATCACGTCGACCAGCGGCGTGACGTTGATTTCCGACATCGGCCCACCGGAGTTGCCCCCGCTGCTCATAGCCATGGGTCAATTCCTCTAACGATTACTTCGTGCCTTCGACACGGGCGCCAGTGGCGAAGAAGTCGTGCAGGTCGTGCGCGAATTCGTCGAACTGGGCGTAGGTCAGGCGGTTCGAGCGCATGAAGAAGTTGTACGCAAGCACGGCCGGGATAGCGGTGAACAGACCGAACGCGGTCATGATCAGAGCTTCACCGACGGGGCCAGCGACCTTATCCATCGAAGCCGAACCCGAAGCGGCGATGCCGATCAGCGCGTGGTAAATACCCCACACCGTACCGAGCAGACCGATGAACGGAGCCGACGAGCCGACCGTGGCGAGCAGGGTCAGGCCGCCTTCGAGACGCAGGCTCTCACGAGCCACGGCCTGGCGAAGGGCGCGATCGATGAATTCCGAACGCGACAGCGACTCGGCGAGACGACCGCCAGCAGCCTGCTGGTGGTGAGCCACGGCCGAAGCGGCGTCGAGCGCGATCTTCGAGAACGGTTCGCCCTTCGGCTGCTCTTCGAGCATACGAATGGCTTCCTGGGTCGACGCGGTGTTCCAGAAGCCCTGGATCACCTTGTCGGCGCGCGAACGCACCAGGCTGTTACGGACGAAGTTGGCGATGATGAAGTACCAGGAGAGGAACGACATCAGGACCAGCACCACGAACACAATCCAACCGAGGAAGTCGAAGTTGTGAATGAGGTGGTCGAAGCCCATCTGCTTGAGGGCGTCGGCATTGGAGTTACCTGGCGTAGCAGGCTGAGCGGAGGTGTCTTGCAACATAACGCTACCCTTGGGAAGTCAAGATTGAACTTAAAAGTTGTAAGCGTGGGGGCTTACAGCTGGTTTAGGTTGAACGTAACGGGGACACGTGCATAGCCTTCGACGGCCTGACCGCCTCGCTTGCCCGGGTTGAATCGCCAGTTCCTGGCCGCATCCTGCGCTGCCTTGTCCAGTTCGCGGAAACCGCTCGACTGGTCGACCTGGATGTCTTTCGGCGTACCGTCGACAGCCACGAGAACCAGAAGTACCACCGTACCTTCATGCCGCTGGCGAACCGCCTGCGGCGGATACTTTGGCGGGTTACGCTGACGGTACGACAGATTTTCGCTCGGCGCGATATCCGCCGGCGGTGCCGGAGGCGCGGGAGGCGCCGGCGGCGGTGCCGGAACGGGATTCGAGCTCGCCTCTTCAACAGCCGGCGGCGGCGGAGCCGGCGGCGGCGGTGTCGGCGGCGGCTTCACCTGCTGAATGATTTTCGGCGGCGGCTGCTTCGGAGGTTCCGGAGGCGGCGGCGGCGGCGGCGGGGGCGGCGGCGGCGGTTCGATAAAGTCGACCTGGACCACCTTTTCCTTCTGCTTTTCCTGCGACTTGGGCGGCGCCATGGGCGCGACCAGCAGCAGGAAGGCGAACGAATGCAGCGCGATGGCTACTGCCAACGCACTTGTGCGCCCCCAACTAAACGGCGCTTGGCCGGTTGATTCGTTACTTGAGGCCATCAGTCACTATCAAGAGCTAATCAAGCGGAAGTGGGCCCGCTGCTTCCCGACGCCCGGCAGTTTCACAATGCCTGAACGCAGGTTTATGCAAGCGGAAAAGAAGCAAGTTACACCAGCATATGGCGTTTGTATAGCGCCTGAAGGGAAGATTTATGGCAGGCCACAAGGCCCCCTTCCGGCACTTTACAAGGTCGCCTTACTGGTTACCTGCGGTTTTCAACCAGGCGTTGGCCTTGGCAGACGTTTCAGGATCCTGAGCCGCGAGCTTCATGTCCGCGATAGCACCCTGCTTGTTCTTCTGACCACGCTTGGCTTCCGCGCGCACCATATAGGCCTGGCCTTTATGCTGCACGCCCTTGCTGATGGCGTCCGTCGCTGCCTTTTCGGCCGCGGCGTATTTGTTTTCCTGGAGATTCACGCGAGCCAGCTTGAGCGCCGGTTCGCCATTGGTCGCGACCTTGACCGCTTCATTGAGCGCGGCCGTCGCGTTGTTCATATCGTCGGCGGTGATGTACGAGTCGGCGAGCAGGTTGTAATTCTCGCCCGTCTTCTGCACCACGCCCTTGTCCATGCCTTCCTTGAGGATGGCAGCGGCCTTCTGGGCATTACCCTTCTGACGCGAGTCGTTGTTCTGGCCGTCGATCAGGTAGATCTTGGCGAAGTTCACGTACTGCTTCTCGTCCTTGATGGCGCCGGCGGTGTGCGCCTTCTCCATCAGGGCGATCGCTTCCGGATACTTCTGTGCCTGGATGAGCGAGGACGTCGCATTGTTCAGCGCCGTTGCATCGCTCGGGTTCTTCGCGAGTTCATCGGAAGCCATCTGGGCGGCCTTGTCGCCCTGGCCGGTTTCCGAATAGCTGGCCATCAGGATCTGGTCCCACTGCGGCTGCGGCTTCGCATCCGGCATGGACTTCGCCTTGGTGATCGCAGCGATCGCTTCCGGGTACTTCTCGAGGCGGTAATCGATCGAACCTTCGAGGCCGTACGACTCAGCCGTCTCGCGCTTGCCTTCTGCGCGCCACTGCTGCAGGGCCTGCAGTGCAGGTGCGTACTGTTCGTCGCCCGCGAGGAGCTGCGCGTACATGTACTTCAGCTGGTAGTACGTGTCGTTCGGCACCACCGGCGCGCCGACATCAAGCGCCTGCTTCAGCTGTTCGAGACCCTTCTTCTTGCCTTCGTCGCTGCCGCTGTTGAAGTTGAGCGTGGCGAGGGCCTGCAGCGCGATGGCCTGGGCGTACTTGCTCTTGGTCTTCGAACCATCGGCCAGCGGGCCGAGGATCTCGTTCGCCTTGGCGAGGTCGCCATCGGTCGCAGCTTCCTGGCCGGCGTTAAGCGCGTCGACGTCCTTCTGGTCCTTCAGATCGGACTTGGGTTCAGTACGGGTGGCGTTCGGATACAGCACTTCCTTCTTGACGTCAGCCGGCTTGTCTTTGGCAACGACAGCGCCGCTGGCGAGAGAAAGTGCGATCGCGGTTGCGAGCGCCATCTTGCTGAAGAAACCCTGTTTCATTGACTGACCTCGATTGAAGGAGTCGTCGCACTCGGCGGTGCTCCGGGGGACTACAGAGGTTACCCTGATTTGATTCCTAAGAACAAGTCGCAGCGCGACAAAAAATTTCAGCTAAAACAATCACTTGTTAGATTAGCGTTGGCGCTGACGAAATTGGGGTGCTTTTTGGCCCTTGAAATTGCCATTTGAAACCACCCTACGCCGGCGAACGTAGTGGATATGAAAAAGCCCGGCTGTCCTTCGACAGCCGGGCTTTTCGATCGGATTCGCCATGTTATTGGACGGAATCAGATATCCAGGTTGGCAACCTTCAGCGCGTTCGATTCGATGAAGTCGCGGCGCGGTTCCACCGCTTCACCCATCAGCATCGAGAACATCTGGTCGGCAGCCACGGCATCTTCGATGCCGACCTGGAGCATGCGGCGCGTCTCCGGGTTCACGGTGGTTTCCCACAGCTGCTCCGGATTCATTTCGCCGAGGCCCTTGAAGCGCTGGATCGTACGGCCCTTCTTGGCTTCATCGAGCAGCCAGGTGCGCACATCGGCGAAGCTGGTGACGCCACGCGAACCGTTGCCGCGGCGGACCACGGCGCCCGGCTTCAGGCTGAGCTCGGCGAGCGCACCCGCGATCGTGGCGATGGCCCGGTAGTCGCTGCCGCTGAAGAACGCCTGAGTCATGATCCAGGTGTGGCTGAGGCCGTGCTGCATGCGCTCGACTTCAACCGCCGCACCCTGCTCGTTCAACGCCGGGCGGAAACGGAGCGCGTAGGTCGGCTTGCCGAGGCCGCTCGCGCTGAGGCGCGTGGCGATCCCGTCGAGCCAGGCCTGCATGGCGGTGGCGTCGTTCCAGAAGCCTTCCTGCAGCGGCTTGTGCTCGATCATCGCGGTGAGCACTGACGTATCGAAGCGGTGCGACATGCGTTCGATCTGGTCCAGGGCCGACTGGTAATCGCGCAGCAGCTTCTCGAGCGTTTCGCCGCCGATGCCCGGCGCACCCCCTTCCGGCTCCAGCGAGGCGTTGTCGACGGCACTCGAAATCAGGAAGTCGTTCAGGACGCTGTCGTCCTTGATGTAGAGCTCCTGCTTGCCCTGCTTCACCTTGTAGAGCGGCGGCAGGCCGATATACACGTGGCCGCGCTCGATCAGCTCCGGCATCTGCCGGTAGAAGAAGGTCAGCAGCAGCGTACGGATGTGCGAGCCGTCCACGTCCGCGTCGGTCATGATGATGATGCGGTGGTAGCGCAGCTTGTCGGGGTTGTACTCCTCCTTGCCGATACCGGTGCCCAGCGCCGTGATCAGCGTGCCGACTTCCGCCGACGAGATCATCTTGTCGAAGCGAGCCTTCTCGACGTTGAGGATCTTGCCCTTGAGCGGCAGGACGGCCTGGGTACGGCGGTTTCGGCCCTGCTTGGCCGAGCCACCTGCGGAGTCACCCTCGACCAGGAACAGTTCGGAGAGCGCGGGATCCTTCTCCTGGCAATCCGCCAGCTTGCCCGGCAGGCCGGCGATATCCAGCGCACCCTTGCGGCGGGTCATCTCGCGGGCCTTGCGGGCTGCCTCGCGAGCGCGAGCCGCGTCGACGGCCTTCGAAGCGATGTTCTTGGCTTCGGTCGGGTTCTCGAGGAGGAACTCGGCGAGCTTGTCATTGACGACCTGCTCCACCGCGGTCTTGACCTCGCTGGAAACCAGCTTGTCCTTGGTCTGCGACGAGAACTTCGGATCCGGCACCTTCACCGAGAGCACGGCGATCATGCCTTCGCGCATGTCATCGCCCGAAAGCGCGACCTTGGCGTTCTTGGCGATGCCTTCCTTCTCGATGTAGTTCTGCAGCGTACGGGTCAGTGCCGCACGGAAACCCGTGAGGTGGGTGCCGCCATCGCGCTGCGGGATGTTGTTGGTGAAGCAGAACATCGTTTCCTGGTACGCATCCGTCCACTGCATGGCCAGTTCGACCGTGATGCCGTCGGTCGCCGAGCTGAAGCTGATGACCGTGGGATGCAGGGCCGTCTTGAGCTGGGCCAGATGCTGTACGAAGGACTTGATGCCGCCCTCGTAGGCGAAGATGTCCTTGCGATCGTTGCGCTCGTCGACGAGCTCGATCGTGACACCCGAATTCAGGAACGCCAGCTCGCGAAGGCGCTTCGCAAGGATGTCGTAGTGGAATTCGTTGTTGTTGGTGAAGGTGAGCTTGCTGGGCAGGAAGCGAACCATCGTGCCGCGACGAGTCGTGTCGGCGGTGGGCGCGATCGGGGCGACCGGCTCGCCGTGGGCATATTCCTGGTTCCAGGCCTTGCCATCACGCCAGATCGTCAGCCACAGCTTCTCGCTGAGCGCGTTCACGACGGAGACGCCCACGCCGTGCAGGCCGCCGGACACCTTGTACGAGTTCGCATCGAACTTGCCGCCGGCGTGAAGGACGGTCATGACGACTTCGGCCGTGGACCTGCCCTCTTCCGGGTGGGTATCCACGGGGATGCCGCGGCCGTTGTCGGCCACGCTGGCGGTGCCGTCATCGTGGATCGTCACGGTGACGTAGTCGCAATAGCCAGCAAGGGCCTCGTCGATGGCGTTATCCACCACCTCGAAGACCATGTGGTGCAGGCCGGTGCCGTCATCCGTATCGCCGATGTACATGCCGGGGCGCTTACGGACAGCCTCGAGGCCCTTCAGGACCTTGATGCTGCCGGAATCGTAGGCGTTCGAATTGGTCGGATCGAGAGGTTCGTTCATGCGAGGCCTGGTGATGACGCAGGAGGCCCCGGCGCGCGCAAGGCGCAGCGCCAGGACAGTCGGTCGATTATAGCAAAGCCGCCACGGAACCCTGTTCCACGTGGAACACAGTGACGGATTGGTCGATGAGGGCGTGCGGAACCTCGGTACCGGTCACCAGCACCTGGACATCGCGGCCCATGAGCTGGGCAACCACCCACTCTTGATGGGTACGATCAAGCTCAGAAGCAAGGTCGTCGAGGCAGACCACAGGCCATTCCCCCCGCGCTTCAGCATGCAGCGCTGCCTGGCCCAGCAAGCATGCCAGGGCACAGAGCTTCTCCTGGCCGCGAGAAAGGTGCTCGCGTAGCGGGGCCTGCTCGAAGGCGACCGAGAAGTCCGCCCGGTGGGGGCCAGCGGTCGTGTGGCCCCGAGCCAGATCGCGGTGGCGGCGTTCCATGAGGGTCGTGGCGAGGTGGGTCGTCTCGTCCCAGCCGGCTTTGTAGCGGATCGTGAACTCGACGAGCTCCGGCAGGACATTGCCCATGAACGAGCGGATATGGGGAAGAAGGCGCTCGAGATAACCCTGGCGATAGCCGGATAGGGCCTCGCCTGACGTCGACAGTTCTGATTCCCACGGCTCGATGAGACCCGGATCCAGGGACCCGCCGCTCCTCAGCAAGGCGTTGCGCTGTTTCAGCGCCCGTTGATACCGGCGCCACTGGCTGACGAAGTCATGTTCCACGTGGAACAAACCCCAGTCGAGGAACTGTCGGCGCTCCTCCGACCCGCCAGCGATCAGGTCATGGGAACCCGGCTCGAAGCAGACTACGGCGCACTCCTGCACCAGGGCCCCAAGCGAGGCGACATCACCGTCGATCCGGGCCTGCCATCGGCCACCCTCGCGGCCCAGGCCGAGACGCCTCGTACGGCCCTCCGCCGAACTGACCTCGGCGAACACTGAGAGCGCATTGCTGCTCCGCTTCAGCAGGACATCCCGCGAGCCGGCTCGGAACGACCGGCCATGCGAGAGCAGGTAGGCCGCCTCGAGCACGCTCGTCTTGCCGGCGCCGTTAGCGCCGACAAACACGCTGATCCCAGGCGCGGGCGTGATGGAAACCCCATCCAGGCAACGCAGGCCGGCAATCCGGAGTGACTCGAACTTCATTCCCTGCCTTTATCCCATGCCAGAACGAACAACGCCGGGGTGTCGAAGACATCCCCGGCGTCGTGGCCGAACTTTACCTTGTCGGCAGGTCAGAGGCGAAGCGGCATCACCACATGGCGAGCTTCATCGTTGCCCTCTTCCTGCAGCAGGCAGCTGGACTGGGCATCACGGAGGTTCAGGCGAACCTTATCGCCGCGAAGCGCGCCCAGCGCGTCCAGCAGGTACCCAACGTTGAAGCCCACGGCCAGGTCACTGACGCTGGTATCGGCTTCCACTTCTTCCTGGGCTTCTTCCTGCTCCGGATTGTGGGCGACGATCTTGATCGAACCCGGCTGGAGTTCCAGCTTCACGCCGCGGTACTTCTCGTTCGAGAGAATCGCGGCGCGCTGCAGGGCGCTACGCAGCACATCGCGCTCGATCGTGGCGCTCTTGTCGGCGCCGAGCGGGATCACCGCCTCGTAGTCCGGGAAGCGGCCGTCGATCAGCTTCGACGTGAACTGCACACCGCCGCGGCGAACACGCAGATGGTTGCGACCGAACTCGAGTTCCACCGTGCCCTCGCCGGACTCGAACAGGCCGATCAACTCGTTCACGCCCTTGCGCGGGATGATGATCTGGCGGCGAGCCTGCACCGAGCTCTCGAGGCGGGTTTCCTTGAGTGCCAGGCGATGGCCATCGGTGGCCACGCAACGCAGCGTGTGCTCCTGGAGATCCAGCAGCATGCCGTTGAGGTAGTAGCGCACGTCCTGGTTCGCCATCGCGAACGCCGTCCGCTCCATCAGGTCGCGAAGGACTTCTTCCGGCAGCGTCACCCGCTCGACCAGCTCGATCTCGTCGACGGTCGGGAATTCCGTAGCCGGCAGAGTCGCGAGCGTGAAGCGGCTACGCCCCGCGTTCAGCGCGATGCGATCGCCATTGAGCTTCAGGTCGATCTTCGCGCCATCGGGTAGTGCGCGAACGATATCGAACAGTTTGCGGGCGGGAATCGTGATCTCGCCTTCCTGCACGCCGTCGGCAGCCGTGGTGGCCACCATCTCGACTTCAAGGTCCGTGCCGGTAAAGGAGACGTCGCTTCCGGAGGCGCGCACCAGGAGGTTCGCCAACACGGGAAGCGTCTGTCGACGTTCTACGACGCCCACGACTTGCTGCAGGGGTTTGAGCAGTACTTCCCTCTGGATGCTGAATTGCATGCGTCCCCTACTCCTGCTTTTAAGGTTTTAAAGATTTTATAGTGGTTGTAGTTAGGCCGGTGGATATCTTGAAAACTAAGATTTCGTCTTACTTTTCAATAATTTGCTTTCTGATATCCAATGGCTCTAGCTGACGGTTTCATGTGGGTGCATTGTGGATAACTTCGGCGCCTGAAACCGTCCTCAGTTCACCCACCTATTATCCACAGGTTCTCAGCCCGTCAAGATACGGATGAGCTGTTCCCAATCCTGTCGCATACGTACGTCTTTCTCACAGAAACCGCGGATCGTCCGGCACGCGTGGAGCACCGTCGTATGGTCGCGCCCACCGAAGGCCTCTCCGATCTCCGGCAGGCTGTGCTCGGTGAGTTCCTTGGACAGGGCCATGGCTACCTGTCGCGGGCGCGCCAGGGAGCGCACACGGCGCTTGGAGAGCAGGTCGGACAGGCGCACCTGGTAATAGTCAGCGACCGTCTTCTGGATGTTCGGCACCGTGACGGCCTGCGCATGCGTGTTGAGCAGGTCGCGCAGGGTCTCTTCGGCAAAATCGGTGGTGATGTCGCGACGGTAGAAGTTCGCACGCGCGGCAAGCGTGTTGAGCGCGCCCTCGAGGTCGCGCACGTTGGAACGGATGCGCCGCGCGAGCAGCATCGCCACGTCCTCCGACAGCGACATCTCCTTGTCTGCCGCCTTGGAGAGCAGGATGGCCGCACGCGTCTCGAAGTCCGGCGGCTCGATGGCCACCGACAGACCCCAGCCCAGGCGCGACTTCAGGCGTGGCTCGAGCTTGTCCAGTTCCTTCGGATAGCGATCGCAGGTCAGGATGATCTGCTGCTTCGCTTCGAACAGCGCATTGAAGGTGTGGAAGAATTCTTCCTGCGTGGTGTCCTTGCCGGCGAAGAACTGGATGTCGTCGATCAGCAGCGCATCCACTGAGCGGAAGCGGCGCTTGAAGTCATCCATGTTCTTCTGCTGCAGCGCCTTCACCATGCCGCTGACGAACTGTTCCGAGCGCAGGTAAAGCACCTTCGCCTCCGGATTGTTCTGCAGCAGCAGGTTGCCGGCGGCATGCATGAGATGCGTCTTACCGAGGCCGGTGCCGCCATACAGAAGGAGCGGGTTGTAGGCGCGGCCGGGATTCATCGCGACCTGCATCGCCGCGGCCTTGCCCAGCTGGTTCGACTTGCCTTCGACGAACGTTTCGAACGTGTAGTGCGGATCCAGGTTGTGCTGGTGCGGCGGTTCGGGCGCAGCCGGCGCATGCACGGCGGCCGCGGAGGCAGGCGCCATATGGCTCGACACGGGTGCACTGGCCGCCACGGCCGAAGCCGGGCGCGCAGGCGCGGGGCGCCCGCCATGCGAACCGACTTCCAGGCGCACGGGCAGGGGGTGGCCCGCCAGGTGTTCGATGATCGCTTCGATCCGGACCAGGAACTGGCTGCGCACGGTATCGAGCGAGTACGGGTTCGGCGCATACAGGTACAGGCCCGTGCCGTCCTCCCTGGCCTGCAAGGGCATGAGCCAGGTATGGACGTCTTCGGGGCTCAATTCGCCATCAAGACGCTCGAGACAGCGCCTCCAGAGATCACTCATCGGGTATTCTTTGCCACAGCGTGAAGGGGCGCTTGCGCGCGGGGTGGACGATGAAGTCTACCAGCCTTCCGCTCCCCTCTCGGCGCCTCCCTCGCCCGGGGCGTCTTGTCATCCATTGGCCAAGCGCTTGACATCCTTCGGGAATGTCCCGCATACTTTTGGGCCAATTTTTATCTTCATCCGGATGCAAGCGCCATGAAGCGTACTTTCCAGCCCAGCAAGCTCAAGCGCGCCCGTACCCACGGCTTCCGCGCCCGTATGGCCACGGCCGATGGCCGCAAGATCCTGAACGCCCGTCGTGCGAAGGGTCGCAAGCGCCTGATCCCGTAAGCGGTACGCTGGTCGTGCGTGCCGCAGCCCTGCCGCGCGATGCGCGGCTACGCCGCGCCGCCGACTTCGCAGCCCTGCGAAATGTCAGCGGTCGCCTCGGCGGCCGCTGTTTTCTTTTGCGCTTCGGAAACAACGCGGCAGGCACCGCCCGGCTCGGCCTGGCGATCTCCAAGCGTTGCTCCAAGCGTGCCGTGGACCGCAACCGCATCAAGCGCCTGGCGCGTGAGGCGTTTCGCCGCGCCCGGCCTGACCTGCCGCCCGTCGATATCCTCGTGATGGCCCGCGACAGTGCGGTCGAGGTGCCCGGCACCGCCCTCCTGGCGGAACTGGATTCCCTCCTCCGGCGCATCAAGCCGTTGAAGCGCGAGGGTGCCGACGGCACAATCTCGCGTTGACCTCTTTCCCGCCCGCCTGCCCGTCCTCATATCGGCCGCGGTGCCTAACGGATCTGGCTTAAGCTGATGAATCAAACGCGTACGCTTCTCTTCTTTGCGCTCATGTTCGTGGCGTACGTGCTGTGGACGCAGTGGGAGCAGGATTACGGCCCGAAGCCGCCCGCCGCCCAGCCTGCCGCCGCCGCCCAGGTGGATGGCAAGCCGGCTGCCGATGGCAGCGTGCCTGGTGCCTCCGGCGCGGCCAACGTCCCCGCTGACACCTCGGCCGTCCCGGCCGGCAAGGCCGAGCTGGTCACCCTCGAGAACGACGTCCTCCGCCTGACCATCGATACGCGTGGCGGCAGCATCGTGCGTTCGGAACTGCTCTATTACCCGAACAAGCCGGTGACCCGGAAGGATCCGACCCCGCCGCCGGTCCGCCTCCTGGATGACGACGCGAAGACCTTCTTCGCCGCGCAGGATGGCCTGGTCAGCAGCACGGGCGCCGCGCCGGACCATCGCGCCCTCTTCCACGCCGAAAAGACCGTGGCCAAGCTCGCCGATGGCGAGAAGTCCGTGAGCCTCGACATGACCTGGGCCGATCCGTCGGGCGTGAAGGTCACCAAGCGCTACACGTTGAAGCGCATGGACTACGTGGTCGACCTCGACCAGCGCATTGATAACGGCACCCAGTCGACCTGGACCGGTAATGCCTACCAGCAGCTGCAGCGCGCTCCGGCCGAGAAGGCCAGCTGGTTCCAGAGCTACACCGATCCGGCACAGCACAGCTTCTTCGGCGCCGGCTGGTACAGCCCGGAGACGAAGTTCGAATCGCTGAACTTCGCCGATTTCCAGAAGAGCCCGCTGAACCGCCCGATCACCGGCGGCTGGATCAGCATGCTCCAGCATTACTTCCTAGTGGCCTGGATCCCGCCGGCCGACCAGAACGTGTCGTACAGCACCAACATCGTCGACCCGACCTCGGCGACGCCGCGTTATCTCGTGCGCGCGTTCGGCCCGGCGATTTCGGTCGCGCCCGGCCAGGCCGTGGATAGCGTCGCCCGCCTGTACGTTGGCCCCCGTCTGCAGGGCACGCTCGATGCGATCGCCCCGGGCCTGGACCTCACGGCGAACTACGGCTGGCTAAAGATCATCGCCACCCCGCTCCACTGGCTGCTTTCGCAGCTGCATGCCATCAGTGGCAACTGGGGCGTCGCGATCATCCTGCTCGTGCTGCTGATCAAGGCGGCGCTGTACAAGCTCACCGATGCCCAGTTCCGTTCGGGCGCACGCATGCGCAAGCTGCAGCCGCGGGTCCAGGCGCTCAAGGAGCGCTATGGCGATGACCGCATGAAGATGCAGCAGGCCATGATGGAGCTGTACAAGAAGGAGAAGGTGAACCCGATGGCAGGCTGCCTGCCCATCCTGATCACCTTCCCGATCTTCATCGGCCTGCTCCGCGTGCTGTCGGAATCCATCGAGCTGCGCCACGCGCCGTTCTTCGGCTGGATCCACGATCTTTCCGCTCCGGATCCGTTCTACGTGCTGCCGGTGCTGTACTTCCTGGTCACGCTGCTCACCCAGCGCATGATGCCGACGGCGGGCATGGATCCGACCCAGGCGAAGATGATGAAGGTGATGCCGCTGATCTTCGGTGTTTTCTTCGCGTTCTTCCCGGCGGGCCTGGTGCTTTACTGGACCGTCAACGGCGCGACCAGCCTGCTGCAGCAGTGGTACATCAACCGCAGCGTTGATAAAGCCCACGAAAAGGCACGCACCGCCTAATTCGCCATGAGCCACGGCACCGACACCATCGCAGCCATCGCCACCGGCGCCGGCGCGGCCGGTGTCGGTGCCGTTCGCGTATCTGGCCCCCTGGCACCGTTGATTGCGTCGAAGCTACTCGGCCGTGAGCCAAAGCCGCGGTACGCGCACTTCACCGCGTTTCGTGATGCGGATGGTGAGCTGATCGATCGCGGGATCCTGCTTTCGTTTCCGGGCCCGGCGTCTTACACCGGCGAGCATGTCCTGGAATTGCAGGGCCACGGCAGCGCGGTCTTGCTCGACGCCCTCCTCCGTCGATGCATCTCGCTCGGTGCACGCCTCGCGCGCCCGGGCGAATTCACGGAGCGCGCGTTCCTCAACGGCAAGCTCGATCTCGCGCAGGCGGAAGCGGTGGCCGATGTGGTCAGCGCGACATCCGAAGCGGGTGCGCGCGCCGCGCTGCGCTCGATGGAAGGCGTGTTCTCGGCGCGCGTGGATGACTTGCTCGCCGAGCTCATTGCGTTGCGCGTGCATATCGAAGCGGCCATCGACTTCCCTGAAGAAGAGATCGACTTTCTCGCGGATCCCGTGATTGGCGAGCAGCTCGCCGCACTGCGCGCGAATCTTGATGCGTTGCTTGTCGAGACGCGACGCGGGGTTCGCTTGAACGATGGAATCACCGTCGCGATTGTCGGACGGCCGAATGCGGGAAAGTCGAGCCTGCTAAATGCCCTGGCCGGTGCGGAACGCGCCATCGTCACCGACATCGCTGGCACGACGCGGGACGTCCTGCGCGAGGCGATCAACATCGACGGTGTCACGTTGGAGCTTGCCGACACAGCCGGTCTTCGTGAATCCGACGACATCGTTGAGCGCGAGGGTATCCGCCGCGCGCGCGCGCAGCTGGAACGCTGTGACGTGGCGATCATGGTGAGCGATGAAGCCCACGCTGATGTCGATCTGGCTTTCTTCGAAGGCACGCCCGCGCACGCTACTCGAATCGTCGTCGTGAACAAGATTGATCTCGGCAGTGATCGTGCCCATCGCACTCAGTCCGCCGGTTACGAAAAGGTGTGGCTATCCGCCCGCACAGGCGAAGGTCTCGACACGCTCCGCGAGATGCTCCGTACACTCGCCACGGCCGGTGCAGGCGATGGTGCATTTAGCGCCCGCCGCCGCCACGTTGTCGCGCTCGAGCAGGTGGAAGCGCATCTGATGCGAACGGCCGACGCGTTGCATGGCGCGCATGCGGGCGAACTCGCAGCCGAAGAACTCCGGCATGCGCAGCAGGCGCTCGGCGAGGTAACCGGCGCCTACTCTTCAGACGATCTGCTTGGGGCGATCTTTAGTTCGTTCTGTATTGGGAAGTAGATCAAGCCAGCGTCGTACCTCTTAATCCTCGAGACCACCAACAACATCCATGCGCCATCGAAACTCGTTGATGAGCGGATGCCTATACGTCGGATAGAAGAAATTTCTTAAGATCTCGGTGGCGAGCACATCGGGATCTCGACCTGTCGCGTCAGCGAGGCAGGCGAGTCTGTCTAGCACTATCGGGTCGGTGATGGTCATTGCGCCATGCTCCCTTGGCGTCCATTCGCCGTCTGTCAGGATGTGACGTTCGTGCGAGTAGGAATATCCCCACTCTGTTGTAGGTCTCACGAGTAACGGCAGCATCCAACGACGCTTTGTTCTGTATTCGCAAGTTAAGGTAAACGAAGCGCCGAATGGCATGCGCTCACTGGCTACAATCGCCAACCTGGATTTCGAAGAAGCAGAAGGACTTGGCGTGTCGTACACGAAGACATGGAAGAGCTATGAAGATCAGCTTGACCAGTTGATTGCTCGCGGCCTCGCGGTTACCGACAGGGAAGCCTGCCTCAGATGCCTGAAGAGAATTGGTTACTATCGAATCAGTGGCTACTGGTATGCCCTAAGGGAGAGAAGCGGACCTATAGTCCTTCTTGACGGCAACGGGCAAAGGCCAGCTCGAGCCAAATGCACGACGGTCGTCCTGGATGAATTCAAGCAAGGAGCGACATTCAAGGACGCAGCTGATCTGTATGTATTCGACAAGAAGCTTCGCATGTTGGTGCTGGATGCTATCGAGCGGATCGAAGTCGCATTGCGAGTGGACATCTCACACACCTTGGGAAAAGTAGACCCGTTCGCCTACTTGAGACCCGACTTACTCCACTCAGCATTTAGCGAGTCACTCGATCCCGAAACAGGCCTAACACGCCACCATCAGTGGCTTGGAAAGCATGCACAGCTGATTGCTAGATCTCGCGAGGAATTTGTTCGTCACAACAAACAAAAGTACGGCCTACCCATGCCGATCTGGGTAGCATGTGAGGTCTGGGATTTTGGGACTCTTTCTACGCTTTACGGCGGAATGCGCGAAGTTGAGCAGGATGAGATCTGCAACGTGTATGGACTCACCAGCGGGCGCGTTTTTGCATCCTGGCTTCGAGCCTTGAACTATCTACGGAACGTTTGCGCGCACCACAGCCGCCTCTGGAACAGGAATATCGTAGATCAGCCAAAATTTCCTACAAATGCGGAAGTAGCCCTGATTGAGCCCCTCAGGGGCGACACCCATGCAAGAGCGAGATGCTTCACGCTGCTCCTGCTTACGAAACATCTGGTGACAATCGTAAACCCGTCATCAAGCTGGAGCGAACGGATGCGAACGCATCTGGAGACCTTTCCAAAGCTGAACCACTTAGGCTTGGATCTCGCGGGTATGGGCGCCCCTGACGACTGGCAGAAGATGTGGTAGCCCAAAAAAGAACCCCTCAGCGTCCGGATGCTGAACTAGCAGCACCCGGCCGAGAGGGGCCGTGTTGTGACGGATACTAGGACAGCGACCTTAATCGGTCAATCCGCCGATTTGGCCAGGTGGCAAAATTAGCACTCGCTGCTACACGGCACTTGAGACAAGGCCCTACGGCTGCTTCGCTCGACCGAAACCGACACCGCCCAAAGCAACAACCCACCAAGCGCCAGGCCACTTCCAACCCAACCCGGCGACGTCCACCCGTACCCATGCGCGATCGCCAGACCGCCAAGGAACGGCCCGAGCGCATTCGCTGTGTTGAACGCAGAATGATTCAACGCGGCAGCCAGCGCCTGCGCATCGCCAGCGACATCCATGAGACGTGTCTGAAGGACGGTGCCAAGCGCGCCACCAATGCCGATGAAGAACACGGCAATGCCGAGCGTCCAGACGTTACCCGCGGTGAACGGGAAGATGGCGAGGACGACCAGTGCCCAGAGCAACAGCACGCCGGCCGTGCGCATCAGCGCGCGATCGGCGAACACCGGTATGACCACGTTGCCCAGCGTCATGCCGACACCGAACACGCCCATGATCCACGGCACGGTGGAGAGCGGCATGTGCGTCACGCTGAGCAGGATGTCGGCGAGGTAGGTGTAGACCGCGAACATGCCGCCGAAGCCGATCGCGCCAATGCCGAGGGTAATCCACACCTGCGGACGCCTCAGCGCGCCGAGTTCGCGCAGCGGGCTCGCCTTCGTATCGGCCGGTGTATTGGGTGCGAACGCGAATACGGCGCTCATCGTCGCGACACCCAGCAACGCGACCAGCGCGAAACTCCAGCGCCATCCGACGACCTGGCCGAGCCAGCTCGCCAGCGGCACGCCAGCGATCGTTGCGACCGTAAGGCCGAGGAACATCTGGCCCACCGCGCGCGTACGCCGGTTGGCGGGGACGAGCGAACTCGCCACCAGCGCTGCGACGCCGAAGTAGGCGCCATGTGGCAGGCCGGCGAGGAAGCGGAACACGAGCATCCAGTGGTAGCTCGGGGACAGGCCGGTCAGGCCGTTGAACACGGTGAACATCGCCATCAGCAACAACAGCAGGCGGCGGCGCGGCATGCGCGCGCCCAGCACGGTGATGATCGGCGCACCGACGACCACGCCGAGCGCGTAGGCGCTGATCGCATGGCCGGCGGTCGGCGCATCAATGCCGAGGCCCTGCGCGAACAGCGGCAGCATGCTCATC
>NZ_JBQCFT010000087.1:0-4259 GCF_051958795.1 Luteibacter sp.
GGCCTGGTGGGGGTGCCGGGGTTCGTCGTGTCTCTGGGATCACACCCCGCTCGCCTGCCGCCCCGACCCAACAATCCGGGGGGTGGTGGCTACCCGGGCGACGGGCCGGGTGGCGCGTTGCAGCTTGACGTCGTGGCCCGCGTTTCGTCAGGCTCCGGCCGTACCTGACCGTATGGGGAGCCCACGAGCCTATGAAGCACCTGATCCGCACCGCCGCCGCCCTCGCCCTCGCGACGGCCGCCCTCCCCGCCCTGGCCGCGATGGATTCGCCGGTCGGCAAGTGGAAGACCATCGACGACAAGACCCACGAGGTGAAGTCCATCGTCGAGATCACCGAGAACAACGGCCTGCTGGAGGGCAAGGTCCTGCAGGTACTGAAGTCCGACAAGGGCCCGCACCCGGTGTGCGACGAGTGCAGCGGCGACCGCAAGGGCAAGCCCATCGAGGGCATGACCATCATGTGGGGCCTGAAGAAGGACGGCGACGAGTGGTCCGGCGGCCAGATCCTGGACCCGGCCAAGGGCAAGATCTACAAGGTCACCCTCAAGCTCGAAGACGCCGGCAAGAAGCTGGATGTCCACGGCTACATCGGCTTCTCGCTGATCGGCCGCAGCCAGGAATGGGTCCGGGCTGAGTAAACGCCTCCCGATGCCGTAGGAGCCCACCCTGTGGGCGACGCCGTTCGCGAAAGAGTCACCGGCCCTGCCGCTCTGTCGCGAAAGATGTCGCCCACAGGGTGGGCTCCTACGACGGCGGAAGCTGTCGGCCGCGGGTGACCCCGTACGATCCGCTGCACCGCAGCGCGGCCATGCCATAATCCCCGGTCCTACCGCCGACCGTGAGCATCATGGCCCGCCGCATCCTCGTCACCAACGCCCTCCCCTACGCCAATGGCCCGCTCCACCTGGGCCACATGCTCGGCTACATCGAAGCCGACGTCTGGGCGCGTGCGCAGCGCATGCAGGGCAACGAGGTCTGGTACGTCGCTGGCGAAGACGCCCACGGCACGCCGATCATGCTGGCGGCGGAGAAAGTCGGTAAGACGCCAGAGGAATACATCGCCGGCATCCGCGCGAGCCACGAGGCGGACTTCACCGATTTCCACTTCAGCTACGACCAGTACCACACCACGCATTCGCCGGAGAACCAGGAGATCGCGACTGCGATTTACCTGAAGCTGCGCGAGGGCGGCTACATCGCCCGCCGCGACATCCAGCAGCTGTACGACCCCACGCGCGACATGTTCCTGCCCGACCGCTACATCAAGGGCACGTGCCCGGTGTGCGGCACGCCCGACCAGTACGGCGACAACTGCGAGAACTGCGGCGCCACGTATGCGCCGACCGAACTGATCAACCCGTATTCGGTGATGTCAGGCGCCACGCCGGAGCTGCGCGATTCGGAGCACTACTTCTTCGAACTGAGCAAGTTCGAGCAGCTGCTGCGCGACTGGTTCGCGGGCAAGTTCACCGGCGGCAAGCCGACGGCGGATAGCAGTGTCGTCGCCAAGCTCGGCGAGTGGATCGAAGGCGGCCTGCGCGACTGGGATATTTCCCGCGACGCGCCCTACTTCGGCTTCCCGATCCCCGACGCCCCGGGCAAGTTCTTCTATGTCTGGCTCGACGCGCCGGTGGGCTACCTCGCCTCGTTCAAGGCGCTGTGCGAGCGCAAGGGCCTCAACTTCGATGATTTCCTCGGCAAGGACAGCACCGCCGAGATGCACCACTTCATCGGCAAGGACATCATCAATTTCCACGGCCTGTTCTGGCCGGCCATGCTGCACGGCGCGGGCCTGCGCGTGCCGACGGCGCTGCACACCAATGGCTACCTGACGGTGAACGGCGCGAAGATGTCGAAGTCGCGCGGCACGTTCATCCAGGCGCGGACCTACCTCGAGTCGGGCCTCGACCCCGAGGCACTGCGTTACTACTTCGCCACGATGCTCGGCCCGACGCCGGTCGATGTGGATCTCGACCTCAAGTCGTTCGAGGAGCGGGTGAACTCGCACCTCGTCGGCAAGTGGGCGAACATCGCCAGTCGTACCGCGGGCTTCGTCAACACGCATTTCGCCGGCAAGCTGGCCGACCGCTTCGACGATGAAGCTGCCGCGCTGTGGCGCGACCTGCTTGCGCAATACGAAGGCATCGAAACGCTGTACGAAGCGGATGAGTACGCGGAAGTCACCCGCCGCTTCGTCGCGATGTCGGACGCCGTCAACGGCTATATCGCCGCGAAGGCGCCGTGGGTCATCGCGAAGGACGAAGCGCGTCGCGAAGAGCTGCAGCAGGTCTGCACGTTCGCACTCAATGCGTTCCGCCTGCTCTCCGGCCTGCTCAAGCCGATCATCCCGGTGACGGTCGCCGCGGCCGAGGAGTTCCTCGGTGCGCCCATCTCGACCTTCGCCGATGCGCGCCGCGAGCTGTTCGGCCACACCGTCAACGCCTTCACGCCGCTGTTCGGCCGCCTCGATCCGAAGAAGATCGAAGCGATGATCGAATCGTCGAAGGAATCCCTTACCCCCGCCGAACAGGCCCGCGAGGCCGCCAAGGCGGACGCGAAGAAAACCAAGCCCAAAGAAGCCCCGAAAGCCATGACCGACGCCGCACCCGCCACCGACACCGCCACCATTTCGATCGACGATTTCGCGAAGCTCGACCTGCGCATCGGCAAGGTGCTCGCCTGTGAGTTCGTCGAGGGCTCGGACAAGCTGCTGCGCTTCGAACTGGATGCCGGCCCGCTGGGCAAGCGCCAGATCTTCTCGGGCATCCGCGCCGCTTACGGCGAGCCGGAGACCCTGGTGGGCCGCAACGTCGTGTTCATCGCCAACCTGGCCCCGCGCAAGATGCGCTTCGGCCTGTCGGAGGGCATGATCCTCTCCGCGGGTGATGGCGGCGCCGACCTGTTCCTGCTGGATGCCGACCAGGGCGCCGCGCCGGGCGCCACCGTCCGCTAAACCACGCCCGGCCCAAAGCGCCAGCCATGACGCCAACGCTTGCCGACCGGATCGACGCACTGCTCCCGCAAACCCAGTGTGAGCAGTGCGGGTTCCATGGTTGCCGGCCTTATGCCGAAGCCATCGCCGCCGAGGAAGCGCCGATCAACCGCTGCCCGCCGGGCGGTGCGCTGGGCATCGAGCGCCTTGCCGCGCTGCTCGGCACCCCGGTGGTGCCGCTGGATACGACGCGCGGGATTGAAAAGCCGCGCACGCTCGCACGCGTGATCGAAGCCGACTGCATTGGCTGCACCAAGTGCATCCAGGCCTGCCCCGTGGACGCGATCCTCGGCGCGGCGAAGGTGATGCATACGGTCGTGAGCGACCTCTGCACCGGTTGCGAGCTGTGCGTGCCGGCTTGCCCCGTGGACTGCATCACGCTCGACCCCATGCCGTTGGCACAAGCCGACGACTGCGCCCATGCCGATGCGGCACGCACGCACTTCCAGCGCCGCGAGGCACGCCTCGCACGCGACCGGGCAGAGCGTGAGGAACAGCTTGCCAGCAGCAAGCGCGATGTCGGCGCGCCCGCCGCACGCAATGCCGTGCTCGAGGCGCTCGCCCGCGCAAAGGCGAAGAAGAAGGACACGCCGTGAAGAAGGCCGACATCGTCGAGATGTTCACCCGGCTGCGTGAGCTGAATCCGCACCCGAAGACAGAACTGGAATACACCACGCCGTTTGAACTGCTGGCGGCCGTGGCGCTTTCCGCGCAGGCGACGGACGTCGGCGTGAACAAGGCCACGCGCAGGCTGTTTCCCGTGGCGAACACGCCACAGAAGATCCTGAAGCTGGGCCTCGAGAAGCTCAAGAGCTACATCAGCACGATCGGCCTGTACAACAACAAGGCGAAGAACCTGATCGCCATGAGCCAGATCCTCGTCGATCAGTACGGAGGCGAGGTACCTGAGTCGCGCGAGGCGCTGGAGTCGCTGCCGGGCGTAGGTCGCAAGACCGCCAACGTGGTGCTCAACACCGCCTTCGGCCAGCCGACGATCGCCGTGGATACGCATATCTTCCGCGTCGCGAACCGCACGGGCCTTGCACCCGGGCCGGATGTACGCAAGGTGGAAGACAAGCTGGAAAAGGTGATCCCGAAGGAGTTCATCCAGGACGCCCACCACTGGCTGATCCTGCATGGGCGTTATGTGTGCAAGGCGCGCAAGCCGGAGTGCCCGACCTGCGCGATTCGCGATCTTTGCGCTTATAAGCAGAAGACCAAGGCGTAACGCACACGCTGCGAAATCCCTTGTGGGAGCGCGCTTGCG
>NZ_JBQCFT010000088.1:0-6286 GCF_051958795.1 Luteibacter sp.
GTAGAGGTCGGCCAGCACCAGCACGCCATCGCCCGTATCGAGCTCGCGGGCATGCTTCGCAGTGAGCGAGCGCATGATGTCCGGGTCGGCGCCGGGCGGCACCTCCACGGCATCCACCGTGAGCGGCAGCTTGGGCATCACATGGCGCGCGGCAGAGACCAGGGCCTGGCCCACGGCTTCGTGCGTCATCAGGAGCACGCCGACGCTCATGGCAGGTACTCCGGCTGGCAGGGAAAGCTAAAGGTGCTCATTCGAGCTCACGATGGAAAGTCAGTACGTTGCCGCGTCCCTCGCGGAAATGCCGGGCAAGGCGCTCCACGAGATACACCGAGCGGTGGCGACCGCCGGTGCAGCCGATGGAGACCGTGACGTAGCTGCGGTCCTCGCCTTCGAAGCGCGGTAGCCAGGTATCCAGCCAGCGCGCCACGTCGGCATAGTATTCGCCCACGATGGGCTGCGCGTCGAGGTATTCGCGCACCGGCTGGTCCTTGCCCGAGAACGGCCGCAGGCGCGGGTCCCAGTGCGGGTTGGGCAGGCAGCGTGCATCGAAGACGAAATCCGCGTCGGACGGCAGGCCGCGGCGGTAAGCGAACGATTCGAACAGCAGCGTCGTGCCATCGCTGGCCGCGGCGTAGCCGGTCGCGAACAGGCGGCGCAGCTGGTGGACATTGAGCTCGGAGGTATCGATGACCTTCTCGGCGATCGAGACCAGCGGGCGCAGCAGGCGGCGCTCTTCCGCGATGGAATCGGCGAGGGAAAGGCGCTCGGCGGCCAGCGGGTGGCGGCGGCGCGTCTCCGAATAGCGCTTGATCAGGACGTCGTCGCGGCTGTCCAGGAAGATCAGGTGTACGTGGACGCCAGCGCTCGAGAGCTCCGACAGCACGTGCGGCATGCGCTCGAGGTCGGAGCGACGGTTGCGTACGTCCACGCCCACGGCGATGCGGCGGCGCGGGCCGTGCTCGCCCTGGCTGACGGCGGCGACCAGCTGCGGGATGAGTTCCGCCGGCAGGTTGTCGACGCAGTAGAACTCCAGGTCTTCCAGAGCGCGGAGGGCGACGGTCTTGCCGCCACCGGACATGCCGGTAAGCACCACCAGGTGGATGGCACCGGCTTCGATGATGGGGCCTTTGAGGAGCTCTTCGTTCACCGGGGTCACCACGGGGAGAACCGGCGCATCTGGTGCGCCTGGCGGTCGATGAAGGTCTGGGCGGGATCGATGCCCTTGCTCTTCAGTACATGGTTGCGCACGGCCGCCTCCACAAGCACCGCCAGGTTGCGGCCCGGGGCGACGGGTATGGTGATCTTGGGTACGTCGACGTCCAGCACGTTGCGCCTGCTGACATCGCCGGTGAGGCGGGTCATCGCGTCGGTCTCCTCGCCATCCTTCATCGGCTTCAGGTGGATCACCAGGCGAAGGTACTTCGACGGCTTGACCGCCGTGTGGCCGAACATCTCGCGGATGTTGAGGACGCCCAGGCCGCGGACCTCGAGCAGGTCCTGGAGCAGCTCCGGGCAGGCGCCATCGATGACATCCGGGGCGATCAGGGTGAATTCCGTGGCGTCATCGGCGACCAGGCGGTGGCCGCGGCTGATGAGTTCCAGGGCCAGCTCGCTCTTGCCCGAGCCGGGGTCGCCGGTGATCAGGACACCGATCGAGAACACCTCGAGGAACACGCCGTGCAGGGTGACCCGCGGGGCCAGCGTGCGCGCCAGGTGGTATTGCAGGTAGGTGAGCAGCTCGTGGCCGCGCTTGGTGCTCTGCCAGAGCGGGGTGTCGGTTTCCTCGGCCACCTCGCGAAGGTCCGGCGGGATCGCCTGGTCCTTGGTGACGATGAGCGCGGCCGGCTGGTACGCCGCGATCTTGTGGATCGCCTCCCAGCGCTGGCGGGAATCCAGCCCGTCGAGGTAGTTCAGCTCCTCGGTACCGATGATCTGCACCTTGTTGGGGTAGATCACGTTCAGGTAGCCGACCAGCGAGGGGCGGCGGCTGAGCTTGGCGTTCGGCTCCAGGACACGGGCTTCGCCGCGCATGCCCGCGATCCAGCGCAGGGCCATGCGTTCATGGACGCCGTCGAAGAGTTGTCTGGCGGTGAGCCGATCCACGCGGGGGTTCCTGTCAAAAAGAAAGCCGGTACGCAGGGGTACCGGCTTGCTTATATTGTGCCACAGGCCCGCTCGGGGGCTTTACGTGGCGGCGCGGGCCTCGCGGACCTCGCTGTTGTGGTGGTCCTTAAGCTTTTCCTTATGCTTTTTCAGCTGATCGGCGAGTTTGGCGATCATGGCGTCAATGGCCTTGTACATGCCATCGCCGATCGTGCCGTCTTCCTGGCGGATGATGCCCTCGGCGTGGAGCCGGGTGCCCGAACAGTGGAGCGTTCCGCCCACCTTGTGTTCAGCCTTATCCACGGATAGCACGACATCTAACGCGGTGATGTTGTCGAAAAGGCGTTCGAAGCGGCCGATTTGCTGTTCCACGCGCTCGCGCAGGGCAGGGGTGATCTGGATGTGCTGGCCGCTGATCTGGATTTGCATGACGCCTCCTTCTTGCTGAGGGTGCCGCCGCTGGGGCGGCGAGAGGGGAGTGGCGGGTGCCGCTCCTGAACCTGTCGACTATGGGACCGTGATCCTCCGAGGGGGTTCCGCGCCGCGCTTAACTTGCGCGAACGCGTTCACTGGAACTGGGGATGCGCATCGCTTCACGGTACTTGGCCACCGTACGGCGTGCGACCTGAATACCGCGTCGATGGAATTCCTCCGCGAGGGCCTGGTCGGACAGCGGGCGACGCGGGTCTTCCGCCGTGATCAGCTTGCGCAGCATGGCCTGGATAGCCGTTGCGGACGCGCTGCCGCCGTCTTCCGTGGCCACGCCGCTCGAAAAGAAATGTTTCAGCTCGAAGGTACCGCGCGGCGTGTGCATGTACTTGCGCGTGGTCACCCTGGAAATGGTCGATTCGTGCATGCCCACCTCCTCGGCCACCTCGCGCAGCACCAGCGGGTGCATGGCCTCGGGGCCGTAGTCGAGAAAGGCGCTCTGCCGGCGGACGATCACCTCGGCGACCTTGGTCAGCGTCTCGGCACGCGATTGCAGGCTCTTCAGCAGCCAGCGGGCCTCCTGGAGCTGGCCTTTCATCCAGGTGGCGTCATCGCCGCGGGCACGGGCGATCAGGTTGCAGTAATGCTGGTTAAGGCCCAGCCGGGGCTGGGCGTCCGGGTTCAGGCTGACCCGCCAGCGGCCGTTCTCGCGGCGCGCGTAGACATCCGGTGCCACATATTCGACCGGCGTGGCGTCGAGCGCGGCTCCGGGCCGGGGATCCAGGCTGCGGATGAGCGAGGCGGCGACGGCGACATCGGCCTCGGCGGCCTTGAGGCGCCGGGCGATCTTGCCGGTATCGTTGCGCGCCAGCAGCTCGATCTCGTCGGTGACGATCCGGATGGCGAGGTTGCGCTGGGGTGTTTCTTCGGAGAACTGGCTGAGCTGGCAGAGCAGGCAGTCGCGCAGGTCCAGGCTGGCGATGCCGGTCGGATCGAAGCGCTGGATGCGCTTGCGCACCGCTTCGATCTCGTCGAGCTCGCAGTGGAATTCGCGCAGGGCCGTCTGGACCGCCTCGCAGCCATCACGCAGGTAGCCGTCTTCGTCCAGCGCATGGATGATCGCCGTGGCGATGGCGTGGTCGCGCTGGGTGAACTGGGAGAGGTTGAGCTGCCATTCGAGGTGTTGCTGGAGGCTTTCCGGTGCCGCGTTCTGCGGCTCGAAGCCTTCTTCGTCGCCGCCACCATTACGTGACGGGGCGCCCGCGTAGTCGCCGGCCTCGCCCTGGAAACGGTCGTCGTCCCAGTCCGGCGTAAGTTCGTCGGAGGGCGATGCGGTGGATTCTTCCTCGCGGGTCGCCTTGGCGGGCTGCTCGTCACGGGCCCGGTACTCCATGGCCTCGTCGAAGCTGGCGCTTTCTTCCGGCGCGTCGGCTTCCGCCTCGGCGTCTTCGGCGAACTCGAGCAGCGGGTTGCTTTCCGCGATCTGGCGGAGTTCGGCCTCGAGCTCCAGCTGCGACAACTGAAGCAGGCGGATGGCCTGCTGGAGCTGTGGCGTCAGCGTGAGCTGCTGATGCAGGCGAAACTGAAGTCCGGGTTTCATTACCTTCGCAAGATCGGGTTACCGAGCCATCCTAACCCCTCGCGGGCCTGCGAAACCAGCGCCCCGGATGCCTATGCCGCCCGGCCGATTCTGCGTAGTCGTGGGAGCGCGCTTGCGCGCGATGGGGGCTTCGGGATCCCCCATCGCGCGCAAGCTCGCTCCCACAAAGGCGAAATCAGATCCGGAATTCACGGCCCAGATACACCTCGCGGACCTTTTCGTCGGCCAGGATGTGCTGCGGGGTGCCCTTGGAGAACACCTCGCCGTCGTTGAGGATGTACGCGCGGTCGCAGATGCCCAGGGTTTCACGGACGTTGTGGTCGGTGATGAGCACGCCGATGCCGCGTTCCTTCAGGTGGCGGACGATGCGCTGGATTTCACCCACCGAGATCGGGTCGACGCCGGCGAACGGCTCATCCAGCAGCATGTAACGCGGGCGGGCGGCGAGGGCGCGGGCGATCTCGACGCGGCGGCGTTCGCCACCGGAAAGGCTGATGCCCTTCTGTTCGGCGATGTGCGAGATCTTCAGCTCGTCGAGCAGGCTCTCGAGTTCGTCCTCGCGCTGCTTCTGGGTCATGTTGTCGCGCAGTTCCAGCACGGCCAGGATATTGTCGGCCACGCTGAGGCGTCGGAACACCGAGGCTTCCTGCGGCAGGTAGCCGATGCCGAGCTTGGCGCGCGCGTGCATTGGCAGGCCGGTGATGTCCTGCTGGTCCAGCTTGATCTGGCCTGCGTCGGCCTGGATCAGGCCGACCACCATGTAGAAGCAGGTGGTCTTGCCGGCGCCGTTGGGGCCGAGCAGGCCCACCACTTCACCTTCGCGGATGGAAAAGGCGAAATCGCGTACCACCTGGCGGGCGCGGAACCGCTTCTGCAGGCCTTGGGCTGAAAGCATCGTGTCAGGGCTTCTTCGTGTTGTCCGCCGGCTTGGCCGCGGGGGCGGCGCCTGGCTGGGTCTTCGGCTGGAAGGTCATGTGGATGGTGGACGTGCCGTTGCTCTCGCCCTTCATCGTGCTGTCTTCCGTGTTGTACGTCAGCTTGTCGCCATCCGACGTGCCCTTGTTGGGCTGGTCGACGTGGGCGTTGCCGGTAAGGATCGCGACGCTGGTCTCGTTGTCGTAGTCGATGTTGCTGGCGCGGCCGTGCATCCAGTTGCCCACTTCGTCCTGCTGCTGGACCGTCGCGGGTTTGCCATCGATCACGGCACGCTTCACCGAGTTATCGTCGTTGAGGTAAACCGTGGCCTTGTCGCCCGTAATCTTCAGCGTGCCCTGCGTGATCACGACCTTGTTGGTATAGATCACGATGCCCTGCGGCTGCTGCGAGCCATCGAACGTCTTGGCATCGACATGGACCTGCTCATTCCGGTCCGATTTCTTAGCCATGACGGGCGTGGCGAGCGCAAGGAGCGCCACCCCGCAAGCCGCGAACAATGCCTTAGCGCTTGCGTGGCTGGTACGTGGTGTGGACTGCATCGAGGAGCTCCAGGTGCTTGGTGTCGAGGTTGGCACGCATGCCGATGCCGTTCATTGTAGAGCTTCCCTGAACGATACGCGCCGCTTCGGCCGTTTCCAGCCGGTTCTCCTTGGGCCATGCGGTGACCTCAGAGGTATCGATGCTGGCCGGCGGGCTGGTGGCGAACGCCACTCGGTCCATGTGGACCAGGCCCTGGAGCTTGAGCATCGTGCCGTCCTTGTTCACCCAGCCGTACTGGGAGTGGCCGGTCCACGGCGGCGCGGTCGTGTCCTTGGTCGGGGGCAGCACGAAATTCGGCGCATTGATGTACAGCGATTCATCGCCTTCGCGGCGCTCCAGGTGGGGCGCGATGAGCTTGAAGGCGGGCTTGCCTTCCTCGTTGTACGAATCGAGGTCGAAGTTGGTCAGCACATAGCCCGAGCGCGGCGGACCCACGAAGTCTTCGACCTTCTTCGCCGGGGCCACCCAGTAGTAGAGCAGCACGCTGGCACCCAGGACGACGGCGAGGATGGCCGAGGTGCCGGTGGCGCTGCGGTCCTTGAACAGGTTGAAGACGCTCACAGCCAGCGGTCCCGCTCGGCTTCGGCCTTGCCCTGCGCGGCCAGGATCATGTCGGCCACTTCGCGGGCGGCGCCGTAGCCGCCGGTCAGGCGGGTGCGCCAGTGGGCGCGTTCGGCG
>NZ_JBQCFT010000089.1:0-10219 GCF_051958795.1 Luteibacter sp.
AATCGGCCGCGAAGTTCGCGTGGTACTTAGTCGGGTCCATGTAAAAGAAGCCGTCCGGTGTCAGCTTCACGTCGCTGTTCGGCGGAGGGAACTGGGGCTTCGTCTCAAGCGTCGCGGTGCTCTCGCCGACATCGGGCATCAGCGCGGCCAGGTATACCAGCGCCTTGACCTTCGGATCCGCGCCGGCGTCGGTGATGACCTGCCCACCCCAGCTATGCCCGACCAGGACCACGGGGCCGTCTTGCTGGTCAATCACGCGTCGGGTCGCTGCGACATCTTCCTCGAGACTCGTCTCGGGCTCCTGCACGATGCTGACGTGATAGCCCTTCGCGACGAGCCGGTCATAGACTGCGCCCCAGCCGGAGCCATCCGCAAACGCGCCGTGGACGAGTACAACGTTGCGGATCGGCTCGGCGGCGGCGCTGGCAGGCGTCGCAGTCAGGGCAAGGCCCAGGGCCAGGGCGGTGGCACCCAGCGTGTGTGGAACGAGAGACATGGTTAATCTCCTCGGCTTGAAAGGGGGCGCAATCCAAGCCATCGCCCGTATCCGGCGCTCGCTTTTGATTGCGACTGCCACTATAATACTTTTGATTGTGGATGCAATGTAAAAAGGCGTCCCCGCTTGCAAGGAATTGAGCCGTGCGTGTTTCCAAAGAAAAGGCTGAGCAGAACAAAGGCAACCTGCTGGACGCAGCCAGTCGGCTGTTTCGCGCCCGTGGAGTCGACGGCGTCGGCGTGGCTGAAGTGGCGAAGGAGGCGGGGCTGACCCACGGAGCGCTCTACGCGCACTTTCCGTCCAAGGACGCTCTTGCGGCAGCGGCGTTTACGCAGGGGTTCGCCGGCAGCCTCGCGTCGATCGAGGCCTGGGCAGCGGGCCGGTCGCCGTCCTTCAGCGACTACCTCGATGCGCTGTTCTCGGTACGGGCACGTGACCGCGTTGCCGCGGGCTGCCCCATGGCTGCCTCTGCCAGCGAGGCCTCGCGACACGGCCCTGCACTGAGCGAGAGCTTCGCTAGCGCATTCGAGGACGAGGTCGCGCTGATCGAAGCATCGCTCGACCGCGCTCTGCCAGCGGCAGAACGCCGACGCACGGCGGTCGCAACCCTGGCGGCACAGATCGGCGCCATCGCCGTCGCGCGCGCCGTCTCGGCGCATGACAACGCTCTATCCGAAGAAGTCCTCAAGGCGACGCGCGCGGTGATCGCGCGCGGCGCCTGACTGCGTCAGGCCGCGGGAAGTTCGAACACCCGGCGCAGGTACGCCAGGTAATCCAGGTCTTCGCACATGCTCTTTCCGGGTGAATCGGAGAGCTTGGCGACCGGCTGGCCGTTGCAGCGGGTCATCTTGATGACGATGTTGATCGGCTCCGGCCCGGTGTCGTTGGTCAGGTTCGTGCCAACGCCGAATGACACAAGGCAGCGCCCTTCGAAGTGTCGGTAGAGCTCCATCACCTTCGGGATATCCAGGCTGTCGCTGAACACCAGCGTCTTCGTACGCGGATCGACGCGGTTCTTCTCGTAGTGCGCGAGGATGCGATCGCCCCAGGCGAACGGGTCGCCCGAATCGTGGCGCGCGCCGTCGAACAGCTTGCAGAAGTACATGTCGAAGTCGCGCAGGAACGCGTCGAGCCCGTAGACGTCGGATAGCGCGATACCCAGGTCGCCGCGGTATTCACGCGCCCACGCCTCCAGCGCCGCGACCTGCGAATCGCGCAGGCGCGGCCCCAGCGACTGGAACGCCTGCAGGTATTCATGGGCCATGCTGCCGATCGGCGTCATGCCCTGCTGCATCGCGAACAGCACGTTGCTGGTGCCGGCCAGCTGTTTACCCCAGCCTTCGCGCATGATCCCCAGCGCTTCCTCATGCCACGCTCCCGAGAAGCGACGGCGCGTACCGTAGTCGGCGAGGCGTACTTTCTCGAAGCCCGGCGTGTCGCGCAGCAGCGCGATCTTGGCGCGCAGGCGCTGGCGGCCTTCGGCGAGATCGTGCCCTGGGTACGCATGGCGGAAATACAGCTCGTTGATGATCGCCAGCAGCGGCACCTCGAACAGGATGGTGTGCAGCCACGGGCCACGGATCACCAGCTCGATTTCGCCGTTGCCCTTATCCGAGGGCGCGATGTGGACGTACTTCGCATTCAGCTGGAACAGGCCCAGGAAGTCGACGAAGTCGCTGTCGATGAAGCGCATCGCGCGCAGGTAGTCGAGTTCTGCCTCGCTGAAGCGCAGCGAGCAGAGGTGCGCGAGCTCCTCCTTTATCGCCGGGATGATCGGCACGAGATCCACGCCAGGCGTGCGGCAGCGAAACCGGTACTCGACTTCCGCGGCCGGGTACTGGTGCAGCACCACCTGCATCATGGTGAACTTGTAGAGGTCGGTGTCCAGCAGCGAGCGGATGATCATGCGCTAGCCCCGGTAAGGGCAATCTGCTTCTCCACGGCATCCATGAAGGCTTCCGTACCCGGCCAGGGCGAGATGCGGCCGAGCTTCTTCCCGCGATGGAAGAGGAAAAATGCCGGGATGCCATGCAGGCCGAAGCGCGTCGCCATCTTCGGGTCGTCGTAGACGTTATCGTGCAGCCAGCGCAGCTCGGCGCGCTGGAAGCGCTCCGGCGTGAGCAGGATCTGGCGCTTCGCGATATCGCAGTTGGGGCAGTCGCGCCCCCACAGGAACAGGATGGCGATGCGGTTGTCGTCGGCCGCGAGGTCGGCATCGAGTTCGGCGCTGGTGATCTTCGCCATGGGGAACTGCGCGAAGAACCCGGGGACGGTGGTATCGGACATGGTGGATCCGTGATCGGTTCGAACTCCCCGCATGGGGGCGATGGGGCGATAATTCGAGGGTACTGCGATCATGCGCCCCACCCAAGGAATCCCCGTGCGCCTTTTGCTAGCCCTTTTCCTCGCCGGTTGCGCCGGCCTGGCCCAGGCCGCCAGCCTTTCCATCGATACCGGCCATGGCACGGCCACCCTCAGCACGCAGCAGCTCCTGACACGGCCCGACCTGCGCACGATCGATGTGCCCACCGATGTCTCGTACCAGAAGGCGATGCGTTACAAGGCCGTGCCCCTGAAGGCCTTGCTCGCCGGCGTGCCTGCCGATGCGCACCTGCAGTTCACGGCGCTGGACGGCTTCGCCGCGGAGATCCCGGCGGCCCTCGTGCTCGATGGCCACGGCGCGGAAGCCTGGCTGGCCGTGGAGGACGCTGCGTGGCCCGCACTGGGCGACGGCAAGCCCTCAGCCGGGCCGTTCTACCTCGTGTGGCTGCATCCGGAGGCCGGCAAGGTCGGCCCGGAGCAATGGCCTTACCAGATCGCGTCGATCCGCGTGCTTGCCGATCCTGCGTTGCGCTTCCCGCTGATGCGCCCTGCCCCGGGCCTGGCGAAAGATAGCCCGGTGATGCGCGGCTTCGAGGTGTTCCAGAAGAACTGCATCACCTGCCACACGCTCAACGGCCAGGGCGATGCGAAGCTCGGCCCGGACCTCAATATCCCGCACAGCCCGACCGAATACCTGCGCGAAGGCATGCTGCGCGTACTGGTGCGCAACCCGCAGGACCTGCGCCACTGGCCGCAGGCGAAGATGCCGGGTTTCAGCGCGCAGGTGATCAGCGATGCCGACCTGGCCAACCTCGAGGCTTACCTGAAGCACATGGCGGGGCGTAAAGCCACACCTTGAGCTCACAGCACTGTGGGAGCGCGCTTGCGCGCGATGGGTCTGCGGTAAAGCATCGTTCGCAAGCTCACTCCCACAAGAGCTCGCCCACAGGAGTTCACCGACAAGAGCTCGCCCACAGGGTGGGCTCCTACGGGGTCTTCAGTGACGTGAGATGTTGGGTACGTTCCGCGGGTGGCTGTTTCGCCAGAGCCTGCACTTCGGCAAAAAACGCCGGCCACTGCCGTCCGCTTTGTTCGAACAACGCCGCGAACGCGCCGGTCCACTGGTCATACAAGCCGAACGGCAACAGGCGCGCGTTGTTCATCGGCTGCGCCATCCAGCGGTCGTAACGGTGGTCGCCGCCGGCCTCGTTCTCACGCCATGCCAGGTACTCTCCGCGGAACACTTCGAACGCTTCCGCCTTGGCGACGCGCTTGGCGTCATCGCTCATGGGCTGCGTATACATTGTCTTCAGCCGCTCGCGGAGTGCGAGCACCTGCTCGGTGAACGAGCGGGACAGCATGTCGCCCTTCGGATCCGGCGCGGTGAGCCCCTTCGCCGCGTGCCATTCGCGCACGCCTTCCTGCTCGACGAAGTTGGCATACGACTCGTTGAACGATGAGTCGTTCTTCACGTAGATCTTCTGGTGAGCGAGCTCGTGGAAGATGGTGCCGACCAGGTCATCGTCATCCCAGCCGAGCATGCTGCTGAGCACGGGATCGGCGAACCAGCCGAGCGTGGAATACGCGGGAACATCACCGATGCTCACGTCGTTGCCCGCCGCGCGCTGGCGGGCGGCTTCACGATTCGCGAGGTCGCGGTTGAAGTAGCCGCGGTAGGAAACGCATCCGGCGAACGGGAAACAATGCACCACGGGGTCGACGGAGAGCTCGGGCGTGGCGAACACGTTCCACGCAACCCATGGCCGGTCGAGCTGCACGTAGTAGGTGTAGCTGCGGTTGTCCGGCAAACCGAGCTGCGCACTGGCGAAGCGTCGTGCCTCGCTCGCGGTCACCAGGCGCTGGCGCACCTTGTCGGACGTCCGCGGATCGCCCACCACCTTGTCGATGGGCTTGCGGGCCGCGAGCAGCGCCATCTGCCCGTGGGTGACATGGGCGTAGTAGCCCGCGGTACGGCAACCGGCAAGCAAGGCGAGCATGGCGACGAGGAGGACACGCATCGGGGCATTGTGCCCGATCGGGTGCCACTCCATCGTAGGAGCCCACCCTGTGGGCGACGCCGTTCGCGGGAGAGCCACAGGGGCTGGAGCGTTCCCGCGAAAGATGTCGCCCACAGGGTGGGCTCCTACGACAGCCCTCAGTTGCCTGTGGTCATGGACTTGAGCACGCCGTCGCGGCGGATCAGGCCGTGCATCAGCGCGGCGCCCATGTGCGCCAGGAACGTGAGGAAGAACAGCCACGCAAGGTAGCGGTGCGCCTCACGCAGCCACGCGTACAGTGCAGGATCCTGCGGCAGGATCGGCGGCAGGACGAAACCGCCACCCATCGTCACCGGGTACTTCCCTGCTGAAAGCATGCCCCAGCCGATCAGCGGCATCAGGATCATCAACGCATACAGCACCCAGTGCGAACCCTTCGCGGCGAGCTTCTGCCATTCCGGCATGTCGACGGGCAGCGGCGGCGGCCGGTGCACCAGGCGGAAACCAAGCCGGATCAGTGCAAGGACGAAGATCGCCATGCCCAGCGGCTTGTGGATCGCGAGGAGCGTGGCGTGCTTCTCCGCCAGCGTGCTGACCATGCCCGCGCCGATGAACAGCATCGACAGGATCATGAGCGCCATGAGCCAGTGCAGGACGCGGGCGAACGGATGGAACGTGTCGTAGCGGCTCATGGCTGTCCCTCCTTCGGCCGTTCGGTGCCCGGCAGGTGGCCTTCCTCGCTGGTGCGGCGCAGGTAGGATTCCGCATACGCCGCCGAGCGCGCCACGATGATCGGATCGCCCGAGATTTCCATGCCGTGCGGCAGGATCGCGGGATCGTAGTTCACGTCGCGGCATGGGCCATCGGCCTGCGGCTGCCAGCTGTCGAGGACGATCGTGCCGGCATCGACCACCTTGCGGTCATCGGGCCACGCTTTCGCCGCGTCATCCACCGGATCGCCATCGTTGGCGAAGACGAACTGCAGGTGCCACCGAGCCGGCCCGGCCGCGAGGCGCTTCTGCAGGTCGGCGGCGAGGTAATCCGTATCGCCCGCCGCCGGGCTGCCATCGCCCGTGGAAGGCGTTTCCGGCACGACCTGCCAGCGCACCGCGTGGCGCTGGCCGGAACCATCGCGCAGGTAGAACGCGTTGAGGCTCTTGTAGGTCTCGTCGACATAGCTGGCCGGCGGCTTGGCCTGCGAGATCCACGCCAGGAACGGGCCCGTCTCCGGATGCGAACCGAAGAAGGCCTTGGCCTTGTCCGGGTTCGGCTTGCCCGTGGCGGGGTCCGGCGCGGTGGCGACGTTCAGGTCGTAGAAATCCTTCGGCGTCGATACCGGGAACACCGGCATCGCGTTCATGCCGGTACGCCACTGCTCACCATCGGCCATGTCGAAGCGCAGGGCCATGCTGCGGATCGGTGCCGAGCTATCCGGTGCGTGCGGGTTGCCGCCAGGGATGGCGAACCGCCCGACGAGCGGCGTACTCACGCCCTGGCCGAATAGCTTGGCCTCGGAGAAGCTGGCCAGTTGCCCGTTGGATTCGAAACGGCCGCCCACGCAGATGCCCTTGGCGTGATTACGCCGGTAGCCCGGGTGCAGGCCCGAGTTGGCCTGGAGCAGGCTCACGATCTTCTTCGGGCCGAGCCGGTCGGGGGTCAGCCAGCCGCCGGCATAGCCGAAGACGAGCGCGGTACCGACGACGGCCAGGCCGATCACGCCCCAGCGCCAGGCAAGGCCTGACGGCGGGCGCGGGTTCCTGGGGTCCTGCATGGTGTTTCTCCTTTCCCCGCGACGCGGGGCTTCAAAAGGTGGGACGCACGTCAGCGACTTTTATTCCCCGTGCACGGAATATTCCGTCACGACGGTCGTCTAACCCATGTCCCGCTCCGGCAAGAGGCCCGGCATGCCCGATCCGCAATTCGACGACGCCCTGCGCCTGATGCTGCCGCGACTGCGGCGCTTTGCGCTGTGGCTCGCCCGCGATTCGCATGCGGCGGATGACCTGGTCCAGTCGACGATGGAACGGGCCCTGGCGAAAGCATCCTCCCGCCGTGATGACGAGAGTCTGCGGGCATGGCTGTTTGCGATCTTGTACCGGTTGTTTCTTGACGGGAAACGCCGGGCCAGCCGGTACGCGCTGCTGCTGAACGCGCTGGGCCGCGACGAGGCGCCCACCTGGCCCTCCGCCGAGCGGGTGGCCGAGGCCCATTCGACCCTGGCGGCGTTCGCATCGTTGCCTGTAGAGCAACGCAGCCTGCTGCTCTGGGTCACCGTGGAGGGGCTCAGCTACCAGGAGGTGGCCGGGATCCTGGGTGTACCGATCGGCACCGTCATGTCCCGTCTTTCGAGGGCCCGGCGCGCCTTGCGCGCGCTGGGCGATGGATCCACCGAAACTCCTGCCCTGCGACTGCTGAAATGAGCACCTCACCCCCCAGCGAACACGATATCCACGCCTACGTGGACGGCCACCTGGACGAGCCGCGGCGCAGCCACGTGGAGCGCTACCTCGCCCGCGACGCCGAGCGGGCGGACGAGGTACAGGCCTGGCGCCAGGGTGCACAGCAGTTGCGCGCCCTGCTGGCGGGTGACCTGGCCCCGGTACCGGCCATGGATCCGGTCGCGGTACGCGCCCGTGTCCACGAACGCCGCATGCGGCGCGTGGCGCTGGCCGCCGGGTTCGTGCTGTGCCTTGGCCTTGGCGCGATCGGTGGCTGGGCGGCGCGTGGCATGGGTGCAGGCGCGACGGCGCCCATGGCCGATGCGATGCAAACCTACCGCCTGCTGGCGGTGGACCACGGCCTGGGCCTGGATATCAGCACACCGAATGAAAACGACCTGCGAGCATGGCTCAGCGGCCGCGTGGGTGCGGACGTACGCCTCCCCGACTTCGCCGATGCCGGTTTCCGCCCCATGGGCGGACGCCTGTTCGCCACCGACCAGGGGCCGGCCGCCATGGTCCTGTACGACGACGGCAACGGCCATACGGTGAGCTTCTACGTGCGCCCGCCGGGCGAAGCGCGCCACCTGCTGCCACGCGGCGAACGCGAGGACGGCGGCCTGCTGGCGAACTACTGGTCGAAAGGCAGCCACAACTTCGCGGTGGTGGCGTTGGCTGATGCTGCCGGGCGGCTGAGCGCCGAGAAGATGACTACCAAATCCTTCTGAGCGGCGAGCACCGTAGGAGCCCACCCTGTGGGCGACATATTTCGCCTCACCGCAACAGGCCCTGTGGCGCTCTCGCGAAAGCCGTCGCCCACACGGTGGGCTCCTACGGCGTTTGGCTTAGCGTTCGAACAGCTCGCCGTTGTGCAGCTCCAGCGTGCGGTCCATCCGCTTCGCCAGGCGCTGGTCGTGGGTGACCAGGACGAAGCTCGTGCCGATTTCGCGGTTGAGCTCCAGCATCAGGTCGTACACCGCGGCGGCGTTGGCCTCGTCGAGGTTGCCGGTGGGCTCATCGCCGAGCACGCAGGCGGGCCGCGTCACGAGGGCGCGGGCCACGGCGCAGCGCTGGCGTTCGCCACCGGACATCTCCGCCGGGCGGTGGCGCAGGCGTGCGCCCAGGCCGACGCGCTCGAGCAAGGCGGTCGCTTCCTTCTGCGCCTGCGCGATGGCCACGCCACGGATCAGCAGCGGCATGCAGACGTTCTCGAGCGCGGTGAACTCGGGCAGCAGGTGGTGGAACTGGTAGATGAAGCCGAGCGAACGGTTGCGCTCGCGGCCACGCTCCGCATCGGAGAGTTCGGACAGGACGCGGCCATTGACCTCGACCTTGCCCGCGGTGAGCGTATCCAGGCCGCCGATGATGTGCAGCAGCGTGGACTTGCCCGAACCGGAGGCGCCCACGATGGACAACGTCTGCGCGCGGCGCAGTTCGAAGTTCACGTTGGAGAGCACGCCGGTGCGCAGGTCGCCCTCTTCATAGACCTTGGCGACACCGGTGGCGCGCAGGACGATATCGTTCGGCTTATTCATAGCGGAGCGCCTGGGCGGGCTGCACGCGCGAGGCGCGCCACGCCGGGTACAAGGTGGCCAGCAGCGAGAAGGCAAAGGTGACGACCACCACGGAGCCCACATCGGACCACAGCAGCTGGCTCGGCACCTCGCTGATGTAATACACATCCGGCGCGAGGAAGGTGTGGCCGGTGACGTGTTCGATGAACTTCACGATGGCCGGCAGGTTGTACGACAGCAGCGAACCGAGCAGCACGCCTGCGCTGATGCCGACCACGCCGACCAGCAGGCCCTGCACCATGAACATGCCCATGATGCTGCGCGGCGTGGAACCCAGCGTGCGCAGGATCGCGATGTCGGCCTGCTTGTCCGTCACGAGCATCATCAGCATGGAGATCAGGTTGATCACCGCGACCAGGATGATCAGCGAGAGGATCACGAACATCACGGTCTTCTCCATGTCGATCGCATGGAAGAAGTTGGCGTGCGTATCCATCCAGGTCTGTATGCGGTAGGTCTGGCCGAGCCTGTTCGCCAGGTCCTGCGCGACCGGGAACGCCTCGCGCATGTCGTCGAGCTTAAGGCGGATGCCGGTGGGGCCCGACTGGCCGTTGAGGCGCTCCGCATCGGGCATGCTGACCAGGGCCAGGTTGGAGTCGTACTCCTGCATGCCTAGTTCGAAGATGCCGCTGACGGTGAAATTGCGCAGCTTCGGCACCGCGCCCATTGGCGTCGCCGTGAACTGCGGGACGACCACCGTGACCTTGTCGCCCGTCTCGACGCCCAGCTCCTGGGCCAGCTCGCGGCCGAGGATGATGTTCCAGCTGTGGTCGGTGAGGTCGGTCATCTTCCCTTCGACCATGTGCCGGTCGAGGTCGGAAACCTTCGGTTCCATGTCGGGCACGACGCCGCGGATGATCGCGCCGCTGGAGCGGCGGGCCTGGAGGAAGGCCTGGATCTCGACGTAAGGGGCGGCGCCTTCGACGTGCGGCGTGGACTTCGCCACATCGACGGCGCGCTGCCAGTCGCGCACGGTCTCGTCGATACCGGATACGGTCACATGCGATACCGCGCCGAGGATGCGCGTGCGCAGCTCGCTATCGAACCCGTTCATCACCGACATGACCGTGATCAGCGCGGTCACGCTGATGGCGATACACACGATGGAGACCGTGGAGATGAACGAGATGAACTGGTTGCGCCGCTTGGCCCGCGTGTAGCGCAGGCCAATGAAGAGCTCGAGGGGTCTGAACATACCTGTCGAAAAGCACCTTGGAAGGGGGAGCCGCGACGAAAAACGCGCACCGCGCGGCAGATTGCCCGATGCGGCCCGCCTCGGCAACTAGGACGGGGCCGGGCCATGAACTTGTGGGAGCGGGGGGGCGCGCCGAGGGGGGGTGGGGGCGGCACCCCAACCGCCCCCCCCGCCACCCCCAACCGGGGGGGTGCGAG
>NZ_JBQCFT010000090.1:0-5267 GCF_051958795.1 Luteibacter sp.
GGGCCGCCATGGATAGCGCTTCAGAAGGATACACCTCGGTGTCCTTCTCACCCTGGAGGAGCAGGGCGGGTGGCTCGTCGCCATCCACGAAGTTCACCGGCTGGGACGCCGCTTGCTCCGCGGACGACGTGCCGAACATGCCCAGGTAATCCGCGTCGTCGTCGATGGGAAGGAAGTCGTATGCGCCGGCCATGCCGATCCAGCCGGCGAGGTCGCGCGGCTTCATGCCGACCTTGCCTAGCCACCGGGCATCGGTGGCCAGCATCGCGGCGACGTGCCCACCGGACGAGTGGCCCATGAGGAACAGATCGCCAGGTGAACCCCCGAACTCCCCGATGTGTTCGTGCACCCAGCCCACCACATTGGCAGCGTCGGACAGGAACCCGGCCATGGGTACGGCCGGCCACAACCGGTAGTCCGGGATGACGGCGACGACACCGTTCTTCGCCAGCGCCTCGCCCATCCAGCGATCCCACTGGCGCTTGCCTTGCTGCCAGTCCCCACCGAAGAAGTAGATGACCACAGGGGCGTGGTCGGCCTTCGGCGGGGCGTATACGTCCAGGGCCAGGCGATGCGCAGGGTCGTAGACCAGCCCCTCGTGCGCCACGACGCCCGCGCCCGACTCGGTGGCATTGATGCCCGCGAAGAACGTGGCATGGCAGGCCGTCAGGCAGAGCAGGGCGGTGACGAGGAGGAAGGCGCGCATCGCGGCATTGTAGGTGCGCCCGCCCGCTAGAATGCGCCCATGACCGATATCCGCACGATCCTGCGCTCCGCCAGCCACGCCCTGGGCGATCGCCTCGAGGCAGAGCTGCTCCTGGCGCACACCCTGGGTGTGAACCGGGCCTGGTTCTTTGCCCACGCGGATGACGCTCTCCCGGCAGGTGAAGAAACACGCTTCGCGGAATTCGTCGCGCGCCGGGTGAAAGGGGAACCGGTCGCCTACATTACCGGCCGCCGCGACTTCTGGTCGCTTCCGCTGGAGGTCACGCCCGCCACGCTTATTCCGCGGCCGGAAACCGAACTGCTGGTCGAACTGGCGCTGGCGCGGTTACCTGAAGGCGGGCGCCTGCTCGATCTTGGCACGGGCAGCGGGGCCATCGCCCTCGCTATCGCGAAGGAGCGCCCGGATGCCACCGTGCATGCGCTGGACGCCAGCGAAGCGGCGCTCGTGGTGGCGCAACGCAACGCACGCGCGCTTGGCCTGCGCGTCAGCTTCTTCCATGGCGACTGGTTCGCGCCCGTGGCTGGCGAACGCTACGACATCGTCGTGAGCAATCCGCCGTACATCGAAGACGCTGACGAACACCTGGAAAAAGGCGACCTGCGTTTCGAGCCACGCTCGGCCTTGTCATCAGGTACTGACGGTCTCGACGACATCCGACGCATCGTCACGGGCGCGCCAGCACATCTCACGAGCGAAGGCTGGCTGCTTTTCGAGCACGGATACAACCAGGGCGCGGTTTCCCGCGCCCTGTTCGATGTTTCGCCATGGAAGGAGTCTTTTACCGCGCGCGATCTCGAAGATCGCGATCGCGTGACCGGCGCGCAATTCAGCCCGCGCTAGCCACCGGCGTCGCCACATACTGCGGGAAGCGCCCGCGAATCGCCGCGCGGATCTGCGGCAGGTCCAGACCTGCCATCGTCAGCACTTCCTCGCGGCTGCCATGCTCGAGGTATTCATCGGGCAGGCCCAGGTGGAAGATGGGCACGGTGACGCCCTTCGATGCGAGGAACTCGGCGACACCCGCGCCCGCGCCACCGGCGACCGCGTTGTCTTCGATCGTCACCAGCGCTTCGTGCGTGCGTGCCATCTCGAGGATGAGCTCTTCATCCAGCGGCTTCACGAAACGCATGTTCACCAGCGTCGCGTCGACTTCCGCGGCGATGACCGCGGCCGGTGCGAGCATCGTGCCGAACGAAAGGATCGCGAGGCCATGGTGGCCGCGGCGGCGCACTTCACCCTTGCCGATCGGCAGCGTTTCCAGGCCCTCGGAGATCTTCGCCCCCGGGCCGGTGCCACGCGGATAGCGGATGGCGGCCGGGCCGTTGTAGGCGTAACCCGTGCTCAGCATCATCCGGCATTCGTTCTCATCGGCCGGCGCCATCACCACCATGTTCGGCAGGATGCGCAGGAACGACATGTCGAAGCTGCCGCAATGCGTGGCGCCATCCGGGCCGACGACACCCGCGCGATCGATCGCGTAGGTCACGTCGAGGTTCTGCAGGGCTACGTCGTGGATGGCCTGGTCGTAAGCGCGCTGCAGGAAGGTCGAGTAAATCGCGACGACCGGCTTCGCCCCTTCGGCCGCCATGCCGGCGGCAAGCGTCACCGCGTGCTGCTCGGCGATCGCCACGTCGAAATAGCGCTGCGGGTATTCCTTCGAGAAGCGCACCAGGCCCGAGCCCTCGCGCATCGCGGGGGTGATGCCGAGCAGTCGCTCGTCGGCGGCGGCCTGGTCGCAGAGCCAGTCGCTGAAGATGTCGGTATAGGTCGGCTTGGCCGGCGCACCCTTCTTCACGAGGCCGGCGACCGGATCGAACGGACCCACCGCGTGGTATTCGATCTGCGCCTTTTCGGCAGGTTCGTAGCCCTTGCCCTTCGTCGTCATGACATGGAGCAGCTGCGGACCCGGCAGGTCCTTCACCGTTTCCAGGGCCTGCACGAGCTGGCCGATGTTGTGGCCATCGATCGGGCCGGTGTAGTGGAAGCCCAGTTCCTCGAACAGGGTGGACGGCACGAACATGCCCTTGGCGTGTTCCTCCCAGCGCTTGAAGAAGCGGCCGAAGAAGGATTCGCGCGGCATGGCCTTCTTGGCCCGCTCGCGCCACGCGTTGAGCGTGCGGCTGGACATGGCGCGGGCCGCCATCTTGGTCATGGCGCCCACGTTCTCGCTGATCGACATGCCGTTGTCGTTGAGGATCACCAGCATGTTCGGCTCGACATCGCCGCCGTGGTTCATGGCCTCGAAGGCCATGCCGGCGGTGAAGGCGCCATCGCCGATGACGGCGACGACCTTGCGGTTATCGCCACGGCGCTGCAGGGCAATAGCCATGCCGAGCGCGGCCGAGATCGAGGTGGAGGAGTGGCCGACGCCGAAGGTGTCGTACTCGCTCTCATCGCGGCGCGGGAAGGGGGCCAGGCCGTCCTTCCTCTTGATCGTGGTGATCCGGTCGCGGCGGCCGGTGAGAATCTTGTGCGGATAGCACTGGTGGCCGACATCCCAGACCAGGCGGTCCTTCGGGGTCTCGAACACGTGGTGCAGGGCCACGGTGAGCTCCAGTACGCCCAGGCCCGAGCTGAAATGGCCGCCCGACGAGGCCACGGCCTCGATCAGGTAACGGCGCAGCTCGTCGGCAATGGCCGGCAGCTCCTCCGCCGGGAAGCGGCGAAGATCCTCCGGCGATTCGATCTGCGCCAGATAGGGGTAACGGGAGAGGTCGTTCATACCCCGTATTGTTCGCCCAAGGCGGGGCTGGGGCAAGGGACGGGGTGTGAATCCTTGCGGGCAAAAGCCGGGCAGGGTTCAGCCCGGCCGGCGATCCCGCGGCAGGTGGCTCACCAGGAACTCCATCTGGTCGGCCAGGATGTTGCGGTTGGAGAGGATCAGGTGCTCGACCCAGCTGGGCCGGTAGGGCACCGCGAGCAGCGGCATGTTGGCCTGCTGGGGCGTCCGGTTGCTCTTGCGCAGGTTGCAGGCCAGGCAGGCGCTGACCACGTTCTCCCATTCATCCGCGCCCCGCTTGGAGAGGGGGACGACGTGGTCACGGGTGAGTTCGTGGCGGGTGTACTGGTGGCCGCAATACAGGCAGATGTGCCGGTCGCGGGCGAACAGGGCGGTGTTGGTCAGGGCCGGGGCCGGGTCGATCGCGTGGTCCCGGCAGTGCCCGGTACTGGCCACGATGGGGTGCAGTTCCAGGCTGCTGCGCAGGCCGGAGGCCCGGCTGATGCCGCCGCGGACGGTGACGCAGGGATCGCCAAGGGTCCAGGCGACCACGCCGCGGACATAGAGGCAGACCGCGTCCTGCCAGCTGATCCAGTCCAGGATGCGCCCTGAAGCGTCGAGGGAAAGGACCCGGGTGGCGTGCAATGCCGCCACCTTCGGGAGGTCCTCTTGGAGCACTTCCATCGTCATCTAGTCTCGTCCTTCACGTGCGCGAAAGAGCGTTCCAGCAAGCCGAACTCCGTGCGGGCCGGTCTCCGGCCCGGCCCCACAAGGGGCGTTGGCCCGAGCATACCCCACAATTACGACAGAAAAGCATCGCCCCGGTACGCTTCTTGCGGGGCTTTTCCTGCCACGCGCCGCTGATATAGTGGGCGTTCGATACGAGCCCGCGGGGTTTGGAAGGGGGGCCGGGGTGGCTTCCCAGGCCAGGCGGGTCCTAGAGGGAATGAAAGTGGCAGAAGTGCTTTTCTACGAGCGTCCGGTTGCGCTCAACCGTACCGCCCACCGCGACCTTCGCCTGAAGGCCGTGAACAACATCAACTTCGCCGCCAAGGCCCACTCCGTGCCGCTCACCGGCGTCGAGTTCGCCCCGGCCGCGCGCGATTTCCCGATCCTCTTCGCTGGCAACAGCATCGAAGACGCGGGCCCGATGGCGCTGCTCGGCCTGCGCCAGGGTGAAAACCTGCTGGTCGGCGAGAACGGCTTCTGGGAAACCGGCATCTACATCCCGGCTTTCGTGCGCCGCTACCCGTTCGTGCTGGCCGAGAAGCCGGCCGGCACCGAGGGCGACGACTTCACCGTGTTCCTCGACGAGGCCTACGAAGGCTTCAACCAGACCGAAGGCGAGCGCCTCTTCAATGAAGACGGCACCGACGCCCCGGCCCTGACCAACGCCGTGAACTTCCTGGGCGAGTTCCAGGACCACGTCGCCCGCACCCAGTGGTTCATGGGCAAGCTGCGCGAGCACGACCTGCTCGAGCCGCGCACCATCACCCTGCAGAAGGAAGGCCGCGGCATCAACCTCAACGGCCTGTTCGTGATCAACGAAGAGAAGCTGCGCAACCTCAGCGCCGAAGTTGCGCACGAGTTCCTGCGCGAAGGCGCCTTCGGCTGGATCTACGCGCACCTGGTGTCGCTGTCGAACATCGACCGCATGGCCGCACGCCTCGACAAGCGCGAGACCGTGGAAGACGGCGCGAAGGCCAACGCCTGATACATCGCGTTCTTCAGTGTGAAACAAAAAGGCCGCCCCATGGGCGGCCTTTTTTTACGCCAACCGTTGTGGGAGCGCGCTTGCGCGCGATGGGTCTTGCGGCAGAC
>NZ_JBQCFT010000091.1:0-3219 GCF_051958795.1 Luteibacter sp.
CTCGATCGTCTGCCACGGGGTCTTTTCCGCGTGCAGGAGGCGCTCGACGCGGTAACCGATGGAAGAGCCCGAAGCCTGGTGGGCCTCGGTAAACCAGCTGAGCTGCTGCTGCGACATGACGCTTGATCCTGGAAACGGGTAGGGGTGTAAACCGGGGATTGTACCGGCTCCGGATGAAAAAACGGCCAAGTCCCTGACCGGGCAGCCGTCGGGCCCTCTTGGGGGCGATACACGGATGTCATCCCTGCCCGCTACAATAGAAGGTCAGCCGCTACCCGTATTGGGATAGCTGGCCCTGCCTGGTCGGCCCCGCGGCGTGCGAGGCTCCCGGCCGCCCAGGCCTGTTCTACGTCAAGGTTCGCCGCTGCGACTGTTCCGCGCCCCCTCAAGGGGACACGACAACATCACCTGGAGACCGCCTCCCCATGGCGAACTGGTCCATCGATCGCGCCAAGCTGACCTACGCGATCCCCCACTGGAGCAACGGCTACGTCGACGTGGCCGCCGACGGCCACCTGCAGATGCGCCCGCGCGGCGACGAGGGCCCGGCCCTCGACCTGCCGGCCATCGTGGCCAAGGCCACGGCCGAAGGCCTGCGCCTGCCGCTGCTTGTCCGCTTCCCCGATATCCTGGCCGACCGCCTGCGCAAGCTGCAGGAGGCCTTCGGCAAGGCCATCGATGATGCCGAATACGCCGGCAAGTACACCGCGATCTACCCGATCAAGGTGAACCAGCAGCGTGGCGTGGTCGGCGAGCTCGTGGCCGCGGGCGAGGAGGGCTTCGGCCTGGAAGCCGGCTCGAAGCCCGAGCTGATGGCCGTGCTGGCCTACGCCCGCCCCGGCAGCATGGTGGTGTGCAACGGCTACAAGGATCGCGAATACGTCCGCCTGGCCCTGATCGGCCTGAAGCTGGGCCTGCGCGTCCACATCGTGGTCGAGAAGCTCTCCGAGCTGGACCACGTGCTGGCCGAAGCGAAGGCGCTGGATGTCGAGCCGCTGCTCGGCGTGCGCGTGCGTCTGGCCTCGATCGGCGCTGGCAAGTGGCAGAACACGGGTGGCGACAAGGGCAAGTTCGGCCTGAGCCCCGGCCAGGTGCTCGAGCTGATCGAACGCCTCGACGCCGCCGGCCTGAAGCACACCCTGCGCCTGCAGCACTTCCACATGGGCTCGCAGATCTCGAACGTCCGCGACATCGCCGCGGGCATGCGCGAGGCCGTGCGTTACTTCGTGGAACTGCACAACCTCGGCGTGCCCATCGATGTGGTCGACGTGGGCGGCGGCCTGGGCGTGGACTACGAAGGCACCCGCTCGCGCAGCTTCAACTCGATCAACTACAGCATGGGCCAGTACGCGGCCAGCATCGTGCAGCCGCTGGCCGAGGCCGTGGCCGAGTACGGCATGCCGGCGCCGACGATCTTCACCGAATCCGGCCGCGCGATGACCGCGCACCACGCCGTGATGGTGGTGAACGTCAGCGAAGTGGAAGAGGTGCCGGAGGGCGCGATCGCCGCGCCGCGTGCCGAGGAGCCTGCGGTGCTGCGCCACCTGCGCGAGACCCACGCCGAGCTCGACGAGCGCCCGCCGCTGGAACTGTTCCACGAGGCGCAGCATCACTTCGCCGAAGGCCAGGCGCTGTACGCGCTGGGCCAGCTCGACCTGCGCGACCGCGCCACGCTGGATGACCTGTTCTACGCGATCGCCAACGCCGTGCGCCCGCGCCTGCTCCCGGCCGAGCGCGCCCACCGCCAGGCGCTGGACGACCTGGACGAGAAGCTCGTCGACAAGTACTTCGTGAATTTCTCGGTGTTCGAATCGGTGCCGGATATCTGGGCGATCGACCAGATCTTCCCGATCGTGCCGATCGCGCGCCTGGATGAAGAACCGACGCGTCGCGGCGTCATCGCCGACCTCACCTGTGATTCGGATGGCCGCATTGACCACTACGTCGACGCGGAAGGCGTGGACGTGAGCCTGCCGCTGCACCCGCTGAAGGACGGCGAGTCGTACCGGCTCGGCATCTTCATGGTGGGCGCGTACCAGGAGACCCTGGGCGATATCCACAACCTGTTCGGCGATACGGATGCGGTGAACGTCCGCGCCACCGCCGCGGGTTATGAGTTCGCGCACATCCGCCGCGGCGATACGACTGACCTGATGCTCGACTACGTGGGCTACGACGTGAAGGCGCTGCGCCAGACGTATAGCGACCGGATCAAGGCGGCGGGCATCGAAGGCGCCGTGGCCGATGAGCTTGCCGCTGCGCTCGACAAGGGCCTCACCGGTTACACCTATCTGGCGGAAACCACGCGATGACACTGAAGGCTGCATTCATTGGGCTGGGCGCGATGGGCGCCCCGATGGCTGGCCACCTCCACGCGAAGGGGCTGTTGGCCGCGGTGGGTAATCGCACCCAGGCCCGCGCTGATGCGCTGGCGAAGGAACTGGGCGTGCAGGCGCCGGACCTCGCGTCGATCGCCTCGAACTGCGACGTGATCGCCGTGTGCGTCAGCGCCGATGCCGATGTGATCGGCGTGGTTGAAGCGCTGGCACCGACGCTGAAGAAGGGTGCCATCGTCGTCGACCATTCGACGGTCTCGCCGGATACGGCGAAGAAGGCCGCGCGCATCATCGGCGATGCCGGTGGCGCGTTCCTCGATGCCCCGGTATCCGGTGGCGTCGAGGGCGCGAAGAACGGCAAGCTCTCGGTGATGGTCGGCGGCGACGCGGACGTGCTGGAAACGGCCCGCCCGGTGCTCGAAGCGTATGCGGCCCGCGTGACCCACATGGGACCGGTGGGCGCCGGCCAGGCCACCAAGGCGGTGAACCAGGTGCTCGTCGCGGGCATCGCCCACGCGGTGACCGAAGGTCTCGCCCTCGGCGAAGCGCTGGGCCTCGATCCGGAACGCCTGATCCCGACGCTCGGTGCTGGCGCGGCGGGTAACTGGTTCCTCGAGAAGCGCGGCGCCAGCATGCTGCGCAACGAGTTCTCGGTGGGCTTCAAGCTGGCGCTGCTGCACAAGGATCTCGGCATCGTCCGCGGCATCGCCAGCGATGCAGGCACCGACCGCACGATCATCGAACAGTCCCTGGCGGACTTCGCGCAGCTGATGTCCGAAGGCTACGGCGACGACGACATCTCCGCGCTGATCCGGCTGAAGCGAAAATCCTGATCCGTTGTGGGAGCGCGCTTGCGCGCGATGGGGCTTGCCGCAACCTCCAT
>NZ_JBQCFT010000092.1:0-27943 GCF_051958795.1 Luteibacter sp.
CATGCCGCGCTTCTCGAGGCGCTCCGCCAGGCGGGCGACGCGCAGGGCCTCGGGGCCCATGGAACTGCCGCGGTGGCCGGCGCCGATATCGGTGGGGACGCCTACGAGGGCGACCGAACGGGTGGTTGGGCTCATGGGGTCAGGCTCAGTGATTCGGGCTTTCTTTCACCAGCGGGCGGCCATCGGCGCGCCATGCGTCGGCACTGCCTTCCAGCAGGTGCACATTGGTGTAGCCCAGGGATTGCAGGGTGTCGCGGGCACGCGCGGCGCGCTTGCCCGACTTGCAGTAAACGACCAGTTCCTGGTCACGCTTCACGCCGAGGGCGCCGCTGCGGGTGGCAACTTCATCCACCGGAACGTTCAGGGCGCCTGCCAGATGACCCTCCCGGTATTCCTCCGGGGTACGGACATCCAGCAGCGCCGGGGCGTCATGCCCGGCCATGCGGGTCGCCATGGCATCGCGGGACACATCCTGCGCCCAGGCCGCAAACGGCAGGACGAGCAAGGCGCACACCAGCGAAACGCGGGAATTTCTCATTCCGCAAGTTTACACCGGGGTGGATCACAGCCACGTTGCACTGCGGCAGGGGCCAAATAACGAAGGCCACCTACCCTCATAGAGGCGGAACCTGACGCACACGGACGGACGACGCCCACTACTCGATTTGAGCGAGCTGCGCCCGACCCAGCCTAACCGCGCGTTTAGCGTTCTGAAGCCGAAGATTGTACAGAGCACGCACGGGAGCGCCGAAGATCGCTTTGCAGAGCAATCCGTCGGCCTAAAATGCGAAGGGCCTCACCGAAGTGAGGCCCAGCGCCGACCGGAAATGTCCAGTCCAACTTGACCTCAAGGTATCTGTCCCGCTGGAGGAATGCAAACCTTTTTGTCGATCGTCGTTGGTCGTGGCGCGCTGACGCCGCTTCGACGACCTACTGGCGAACGCGCAACGCAGTCGTGCTTGAGATACTACTGAGTTTGCGAAGCCCCGCCCTGCTCCACCTCGCTCACTTGCCCAAGGCAGAGCACATCTCAGCCGCCGACAGAATCGTGTTATGGCTAGCATCGACATGTATCCACTCGACTGGCGGTTGCGGCAGTGCATGGATCAACGCCTCCGTGCGATCCGCTGGAATCACCTCATCGTGGTTCGCCTGAAGCACGATCACGGGCACGCCCTTCAACTGACGCGCAGCCGCTTCACTATCAAGTGGATCATGCATCAGCCAGCTCACCGGGAGACCGCCCATGTTGTCGTCGGCGACGCGGGTCATCTTGTCGTAGGGCGTTACCAGCCACAACTTGTCGGGCTTGCGTGCGATTGCGACCTGCGTTGCCACGCCGGTGCCGATGCTTATGCCGAGGATGCCAACGTGCGCATGTGTCTTCCGCACTTCGTCCACCAGCGCAATGCCATCGGCAACGAACTCGCGTTCGCGAGGTCGGCCCATCTGGCCTTCGTAACCGCGGTAAGGCATGAGGTAGATCGCGCGCTTCGAACACGCTTCCAGGGTCGGCGCGTAGCCCGATAGGCTCATACCGTTACCGCCGAAGACCACGAGGGCGTCCTCGGCCCCAGGATGGAGTACCCAGCCTCGCATGACGCCATCCGGACGTTCGACCTTGAGCGCACCGGGCGGCATCGTCGCCCTGGCTCCGGGATAGAGCAGCGTGTCCTGCATCGCATAAAGGGACGCGGCTGCGACGCCAATGGTCAGCACGAGGAAGGCGGACAACAGCAATAGCCAGCGCACCGTGCGTTTCATGCATCCCCCGGATACAAAAAAGCCTGCATCACGGCAGGCTTTTCGTTGCATTGGTGCCGGCACCCGGATTCGAACTGGGGACCTACCGCTTACAAGGCGGTATAACGGCGAAGTCATTAGTAAGCACTAGACGCCATGCCGAAGTCAACAAGCCATGGGCGCCAACGCATGTAGCCAATCCATGCCGTCATAGGGCACCATGTGCCTCCGCTGCCTGCCGGGCAGTTTTGTTGTCTGGAGTTGCCTCAAATGGCCGCCACGTCCCTCACACAAAAGCAGCTCGACGCCATCAAACCGACCGACAAGCAGGTGGACCACCCTGACGGCATGGTGCGCGGGCTGGCGCTTCGGGTGTCACCCGGCGGCGCGCGGACCTGGGTGCTGGTGACGCGCATCCCTGACGAGGGGGTGAAGCGCATCCGGCTCGGACACTACACGGGCAAGGCAGGCGAGCATGCGTCGCCCGCTGGCGACCAGTTCCCCAGCGGCCTCCAAGCCCTTTCCTTGAAGCAGGCACGCGACGAGGCCACCCGCGTCCTGGCGCTCATCAACGCCGGTCGCAGCCCTTCGAAGGAGCGCACGACACGGCGCCAGCAGGCGGCTGTGCACGCGGAGCGTGGCTCGGTTTCGGATCTGCTGGCCGAGTACATCGCCTATCGGGAGAAAGGCACCGAGCGGCGCGCCGCGGCGGGCACGCGGCAGATTGCGGAGTGGCGCCGGATCACGGCCCAGCTCGAGCGTGACGCGGGCGACGTGATGGCCATGAAGGCCAAGGATGTCGAGCCTTCCCACATCGTCGCCCTGCTCCGTCCGATCTTCCACCACGGCATCGCACGCCCGAAGAAAGGCAGGGGCAGCGCCGGCAGGCGAGCGACATCAGGCGCCCAGGGCAGCGCGGACAAGGTGCAGACCTTCCTCGGGGCCGCCTTCGCCTACGGGCTGTCCTCGGAGCACTCCGTGGCCCGCCGCGCTGTCACCGTTTACGGGCTCGTCCACAACCCCGTCGGCCCCGTCCCTCGCGAAGCCAAGAGCACGCCAGGCACGCGCGTGCTGTCCGCGGCTGAGCTGCGGCAGTTCTACCTGACGATTGACCAGGCGCCCAAGGTGGGGCCCGTGCTGGCCGATCTGCTGCGATTCACGATCGCGAGCGGCGGCCAGCGCACGCACCAGCTGGCGCGCGAACCCTGGACCTCGTACGACCGAGACACCACCGTGGTCACGCTGACGGATAAAAAAGGCCGCGGTGGTGTGCCGCGGCCGCACATGGTGCCGATGTCCAAGCGCATGCTGGCGATCCTGGCCAGCGTCGCGGCCTACACGGGCTCGCTCGAGTACCCGTGGGCGACCAACGAGCGCTCCCACGTCGACATCGCCTCTCCTGCGGGCGCTGTCCGCTACTGGCTCCAGTCCCCCTTTGCCATGCTCGACGGCAAACGAATTGCGCCTTTTACTCCCCGCGATCTTCGCCGCACCTGCACCCAGATGATGAAGGCGGCCAGGATTCCGGACGAACTGGCCGACCGTCTGCAGAGCCATGGCGTCGCTGGCATTACGGATATCCACTACCGGAACAACCCGGAGTTGTATCTGCCGGAGAAACGCCAGGCCTTGCAGAAGTTCGACGCCGCGCTCGCGAAGGTACTGAAAGCCCGTTCGTAGCGTAATCGAGAGTAGCTACGTGTACTCCAGTAGCGCCCACGGTGGCGCCAGTGAACCCGAATAAACTCAACACCTTCATAGGCTTAGTTGCGGGCTAAGACGAGTGATGAGAAAATATCCACGTCGCTAAAGCCCCGCTCCAAAGCTTAGGCGCGCAGACAAGTTGGGACCCCAGTGCACGGCCAATCGGGCTGTAGCGACACCGCTGGCTAAGTCCAAGCCCTGCCCGCCTCGTCGATCAGCCGATCATCCGGCCGATACGTCGAGGCGTGCCCCGCTCTCACGTATCGGCGATCACAAAAGGTCCCCGATATGAACAACGATACCGCCCCCTCCCCGCACTTCGACCGCCCGGTCACCGTCAAAGTCCTGCGTGAGCAGTGGGGCATCCCGTACGGCGACAGCCAGCTGCTGCGACTCGAACGCGAGGGCAAGTTTCCCCGCCGCTTCAAGCTCGGCGGTCGCGTCAATGCCTGGCTGGAAAGCGAGCTGGCCGCGTGGATCAAAGAGCGCGCGGCGAGCCGCGACACCGCCACGGTGGCCGTATGAGCGCGGCGCCTTTGTACTTCGAGGCCAACGCAGAACCCGTCCCAATCCAGTTCGTGCCCGAGCTGGTGAAGACCGTGAACGCTCTGATGCGCATCCCGGCCTGGGGACATTCATTGCACCTGGCCTCACCCTACTGCCTCGGGGCTGACCCCGAACCGCCGTTGCCTCGTGGCATACGCCGCATCATCTTTGTCATGCAGGCGCCATTCGAGCGAGACCTCGGCGTACCCGACGCGGAGGCCGTCGTATTCCGGCTGCTGTGCAAAGGCACTGACCGCACCCTGCAACTGTCCGCCGAAGACCTGCTTGCCTGGGTCTCGCAGGCCGAGAGCGTGGGCGCGACGCTGGAAGGGATCGCGTGCGACGTGAGTGACCCCGCGACGCTGCGCGGGCTGGCAGCAAGTCCGTCGTCAGCCAAAGAAGACGGCGCGCTCTACAAGAGCACCGCCGCGGAACTGAATCGCGCAGCGGATGCCATTCGCGCCGCCGTAGCGGATCCCGCGAACTGGGTGCCGATCGACTCGGCCGACGAAGTTACCGCGACGGTATCCGCGGTATACGAGTATCCGCAGCAAGGAGGCGGCAAGTGACCGATATTTCCGAAGCAATCCAGCTCACTCGTCGCGGGTTTCATATTTTTCCGCTTCGTCCCGGCTCCAAGCTGCCGGCGATCGAGGCGTTCCCGACGCGCGCCACGCGTGAGCCGGAGAAGATCGAGCGCTGGGCGAAGAAATACCCCGACTGCAACTGGGGCATCAGCACCTCCAAGTTCGGCGATGACGAAGCGTTGGTGGTTGTAGATGTGGATGGTGCCGGCCACGGGAAGGATGGTCCGAGCGAGCTGGTGCGGCTGGAGTTGGACGGCAAGGAATTCCCGCTCACCTGCGAGCACGCCACCCCCTCCGGCGGGCGTCACATCATCTATCGCGTGCCAGCGGCTGTGCGCCAAGGGACCGACGTTCTAGCGCGTGGCCTGGACGTGAGGTCACGGGGAGGCTACATCGTCGCCCCCGGTAGCCGCGTGCCGCTGGGTGAATACTTCACCGACCGCCCTGACCGCCCCGCTGCCGCTCCCCAGTGGCTGATCGACGCCTGCGGCGCAGCACCTGAACGCACGCCGGGGCGCAAGGCGCTGGATGGAATCAACGCTGACCGTGCGCGCCAGCGCGCCCTCGCCTACCTGCAGCATGAGGCCCCCGAGGCCATCGAAGGCGCAGGTGGCGACTTCACCACGTACAAGGTGGCCGCGCGTCTGAAGGACCTGGGCGTCACCGCCGAGGTCGCGCTCGACCTGATGATGACGGAGTGGCACGAAGGCTGCGGCTGGACCAACGACGAGCTGGCGACCAAGGTCCGCAACGCTTACAAGTACGGCGAGAACCCGCAGGGCGCCGACGCGCCCGAGGCCCAGTTCCAGCCAGTCGAGGACGAGGCGCCGGGCGAGCCCAAGAAACTCTCCCCCCTCGCCGAACTGAATAAGCAGTACGCCCTTGTCCACCACAAGGGTGACGTAACGATTTATCGGGAAGAAATTCGGGCTTCAGGTCAGCGCGAATATCACCCAATGAAGGCGTCCAGCTTCGACCTCGCTCTGCAGACGCGAAAGCTCGACGGCAAGCCCCTCGCCAAAGTATGGCGAGAATGGACAGGCCGGCGAGAATACTGTGGCGGCGTGGACTTTCTTCCCGAGGGCCAGGTTCGTGACGGCGTGTTGAATCTTTGGGGCGGGTTCGCGGTCAAGGAGCAGGAAGGCGACTGGTCGCTTTTCCGCGGCCACATCCGCGATGTGATCTGCAACGGCGATGCCGCGGTGGACGATTACGTCATGAACTGGCTGGCTCACATGGTTCAGCGCCCTCAGCGGCCGCCAGGTGTAGCGATCGTCCTGCGCGGCGGCGAAGGCGTTGGCAAGGGCGCCTTTGCCAAGCTGCTGGGCGAGATGTTCGGCGAAGCGCACTACGTGCCTCTCGGGAAAAGTGACCAGCTGACGGGTAAATTCAACAGCCATCTGGCGCGCAAGGTCCTGGCGTTCGCCGACGAGAGCTATGCCTGCGATCACCGGGCCGCAAGCGCTTTGAAGAACATGCTTACGGAAGATACGTTCCTCATGGAAGCAAAGGGCTTCGATGCCGTGCAGGTGCGCAACTGCGTTCACGTCATCATGGCCAGCAACGACCACCACGTGGTGCAGGCCTCCCGGGACCAGCGACGTTTCTGCGTGGTCGACGTGTCGAGCCAGCACAAATGCGACAAGTCGTATTTCGATCCGATCTTCGATCAGATGCGGCAGGCAGGCGGCACCGCGGCCATGCTCTATGACCTCCGTCGCCGCGACATTTCGTGCTTCGATGTCGGCAAATTCCCGCAGACCGAGGCCATGGCCGACCAGAAGCTGGCTAGCCTGCGCGGACCTGAGGCCTGGCTGCACGCATGCCTATGGAACGCTGTCATCGGGTATGAGGAATGGACCGACGAGGCCGTACGCGTCCGCAAGAGCGATGCGTACGAGGCGTATAAGATCCACGCCCGCGACAAGCGCGAGGACGCGCCCGTTGGCGAATCCCAGTTCTGGCAAACGCTTATCAAGATCCTGAAGACCCAGCTGAAGGAAGTGCGGCTAGCGGAAGCCGGACGGCCTCGCGTGCGAATCTTCCCCGCTCTTAGCGACGGTCGTAAGGCTTTCGACGAATTCCTCGGATATCCGTTGCCGTGGGAGGAATTGGACTAAGGGAACCGACCGAGGGTGGACGGGTGGACGGTACGTGGACGTCGGCAGGCGTTGCGCCCCAAGGCTTTCCCCGCCCGTCCACCCATCCACCCGATTTTTCAGTCGCTACTACTGGCTGTCCTGCAAAACATAAAAGGAAGCCGATAGGCATTTTGTTTTTGGCGTCACCAAAGAGTCTCTATTTCCACTCTATTAAAAGGTTGGGTGGGTTGGACTGGCTGGGTAGAGGCTTGCGGCACAACGCATGCGGCCGTCCAACCGGATGCGCCGCGTCCACCCAATGGCGGGACGTCTGTTGTTGAATTGGCATCGATGGCATTGGCAAAACGTCAATTCGGTGCTTTTTTGTCGACATATTTTTACGTGCGACCTACTTCCAAATATCCTAATGTCGGAGCTGCGGAACTCACCGCGTATCAAGGGGATCATTCCATGCGCCAGCTCACCGTTGCACTTACCTCGTCACTCACAGCCCAGTGGAGTTTTTCCCACGTCGGTGATTTCGAACGCGCTGGCGCCGCCGCCATGTCCGTCCTGAAGAAGCGCCGGATGGTGGACGTGGGTGACCTTCAGGCGTTGGTCGATGCGATCGATACGGAATTCGAATCCTGCCCGGCGAACGGCCAGTTGTACTTTGCGTTCGTTCGCGCGGAGGAGGCTGTTGCCGCATGACAGGGACGATCTACTACACCACCCAGGAAGTGGCCGAGAAGCTCCGCCTATCACCGCGCACGCTGGAGAACTGGCGCAACCTGCGGCAGGGCCCTGCCTTCATCAAGTTCGGCACGCGCGTCCTGTACTCGGCCGAAGCGCTTGAGGAGTACGCTGCACAGCAAACGGTGGCAATCGAACCGCGCCGCCGATAAGCCGCACAAGCCAGCTTCCTACCGACCCCTCGCGCGCACGTGCGCACGAGGGGTTTTCTTTGCGCCTGCCTCGGATCCAGTCCATCGACGCTGGAGACCAACCGTCTCCATAGCAGTTGGTCCCCGACAAACGAATTTCGATAAAACCGCTATAATACAGACATATAGCCAACTACCCACCGCGTGGAAATGCGCGGCAAGTCAACATAAGGCGTCTTTACCCGTCACATGGGCAAGCCACTGACCCCCAAACAGCAGAAGTTCGTGGCCGCTCTTGTCGCCGGCAAAACCGGCGTGGATGCGGCCATCGCTGCGGGGTATCCGGCGAAGTCGGCCAAGAACGCCGCGTACCAGCTCACACACGACAACCAAGCCGTCCGGGCCGAGCTGGCCCGCATCGCTGCCTCGCTGAGCCAGGAAGCGGACTACAACGCGCAGAAGGCGGTCGTTGAACTCGACGAGAAGATTGCCGTCGCCGAGGGCGTCAAGCAGCTGAGTGCCGTGGCCAAGCTGTTGGAGCTGAAGATGCGGGTGTTCGGCCTGCTCCGCGACAAGCTCGACATCACCGTCGAGCGCGTGGACATCAACGGCGCGCTCACCGACGCACGCAATCGCGTGTCGCTGCGACCCATGCGCGACCTACCCATCACGATTGACGCTGAGCCCGTTGGCGCACAAGCGCCCCAGCTCGTCGGGCCCATTGATACGCAATCAACTGCTCCGGTTTTGGAGGCCATGCAGGCCTATCCGGTGACCTACAAGTCCATGGCTGCGCGCTTCAAACACGAGGAGCAGCAAGCGCTGCGCCGCCAGGGCGTTATCCCCGACGAGGAAATCTACGAATGAGTTCCGTTTGCCGACATCACGGGTCCCATTTTTCGGGGACGGGGGTGCCGGCGTGGGGGTGGGGGCAGACGCAGCCCGCGCGAGTTCCACCCGGGGCCATGTAGAGAACGAACGCTAAAAATTTTTCATAGGCATTTTTCCAAGGCGCCACCCCACACAGGACCCATGACCATGCTTTCGATCTTCGGCAACAAGAATACCCCCGACGCCCTGCGCGCGAAGCTGGCGCAGCTGGAGTCCGAGGAGGCGCCCCTGGTTGATGCGTATCAGGAAGCCGCCCTCGCCGCGGCGGACGACACTGGCAAGCAGAAGCAGGCCGACGAGGCGCACGCAGCCATGCGCGCCCACCAGCTGACCATCGAGCGCACGCGCGCCGCCCTGGTCGCTGCGGCGCGCGCCGAGACGGCACAGGCCCGTGAGCTGGCCGCCAGCACGGCCGCTGCGGCCTGGACCGCGTGCATCGAGGCATCGAAGGCTCGCGAGCCTATCGCCGCGGCTTACGCGGCCGCCCTCAAGAAGGCGGGCGAGCTGCACGCCCAGCTGCGCGAGGCTACCGCCCAGGTATTCCGCAGCCTGCCGCCTGGCTGGCCGACCTATCAGACAGACGGCTTCGGCGTCGATGGCGGCGAAATCGACAAGCTCACGTTGAGCGAGTACGCGCTGCATCACCTGCCCGCCGGCTCGAATCCCTGGGGCCTGCACCTAACGTCCCTGGCTGGTCGATTCCCCGAATTCACCGCCCGCATCACCCAGGCACGCGATCAGGCGCTGCATGGCGCGGTGCGTGAGACGGAGAACGCGGCATGAGCGAGTCCAGCGGCACCCCTGGCGTCTCCGTCACTTTCAGCGCAGCCGCGGCCAACCATATTGGCGCTGAGCTTGCGCAGAAGAGCGGCACTGAGCATGTGCCGTACACGGAACCGGTCACGGTCGGCGCTCAGAGCGAGCGCCTTGCGGACGATCGATTGCTCGACGGCTAAGATACGCGTACGGGCGCGGGAGCGTAACCCGCGGCCATCGACGCGAACCCCTACCGCACCGCCCAGGCCGTGGAGTCGTTCGCGGTTGGCGCCGGCATCGCGCCCGACCTGGCCAAGTTCTACGGTGGCCGCATCCAGAAGGCGCTGGCGGCGCCGGCACTGTCGTTCGAAGCCCAGCAGCAGTCGGCGCGGGAAACGCACCAGGCCATGATCGACCAGTTCGGCGACGAGGCCCCCGGCTTGATGGAGGTGGCCCAGAGGGAGGTTCGCCTCCTGAGCCGAGACTACCCGGACCTGCCGGCCATCCTCGAGCGCACCAACCTCGGGAATGACATGCACCTCATCAAGTCGCTGATCTACCGGGCGGCGGCGCGCGAAATGAAAGCGCGGGGGCACAAGGTCCCGTGAGCGGCTATCAGACTCGGCCTAACGGCGAACGCGTTCCCGTGCGGGCGGGGATTCGCGCCTCCATCGTCCCGCTGGGCTTCCAGCGGGTCGCGATTGGCACCGCGGCGCCGTCGCCCCTGAGTTCGCCGGCTGGCGCTATCTATGCGCTTATCCAGGCTGAAGGCGCGAACCTTCGGTATCGCGACGACGGCGCTGCACCGACTGCCTCTGTCGGCATGCGGCTCCTGTCCGCAGCTACCGCGCAGGAATTTTCCGGATCGCTTACGGCAGTTCAGTTCATCGCAGAGGGCGCTGGCGCCTTCCTCAACGTTTCGTATTACGGCTAAGGACCTCCCATGACTGTCAACTCCGCTACCGCTACCGCCAGTTACGTCGGGAATGGCACGACCGCGAGCTTCCCCATCCCTTTTTACTTCCTTCTGGATAGAGACCTGAGGGTAACGCGTAAATCCGTCGTTACTGGTGCGTCTTCGGTCCTGAACCTGAATTCCGACTACACCCTCACGGGCGCTGGCAATCAGATGGGCGGCACGCTCCAGATGCTCACGCCTCCGGCAGCGAACGACCGCCTGTACATCGAGCGAAACATCCCGTTTGTCCAACAGACCGCGTACCCCGAGGGCAACCGGTTTCCAGCAGCCAGCCACGAAAAGGCGCTGGACCGCGACACGATGGGGCTGCAACAGCTCAAGTCCGTGGTCGATCGCGCGCTTGTGTCAGATCCCCTGGGCACGACGTACGACCTCAAGACCAACACCCTCACGAATAGTGGCACTGCCGTCAACGACAGCGATGTCCCCACGCTTCAGCAGGTACGCTCCCTCGTGGTCGGAGGCGCGGCGCCCATTCTGGTCGGGCCGTCGGGTTCGAGCACTGTGGGGTTCATCCAGGCGGGCCTCAACGCGGTCGCCCGGAATGTGCAGGACAAGGCGCGCGAAACCTACAGCGTAAAAGACTTCGGCGCCAAGGGTGACGGCACGACCGACGATGCCGCGTCGATCCAGGCGGCCATCAACGCCGCTATCCCCGTCGGCGCCAGCGTGTATTTCCCCAAGGGCAAGTACCTCATCAACAGCACGGTGACGGTCGACCTGACCTCACACTCGTCTGAGGTGGACGGAAAGGGGCTCAACCTCTACGGTGCCGGCGCGGGCAACACGGTGATCGTCAATGGGACCAACAATGTCGGCATCGACGTCGTTGGCACGATGGCCACGGCGGCCCTGTATTCGTATTTCAAGATTGTCGGCATCGCGATCACGAAGACGGGCGCCGGGACCGGAGACATCGGTCTTCGCATCGCCAAGAGCTACGGCGTGTACCTGAACGACGTGGTTTTCCTCACCTGCAGTGTCGGATTTACCTTTACCGACTGCGTTCTGATGACCATGGTCGCGTGTCACTTCCGGTTCTGTACCCGCGGCCTGTTCGCGGCCGGTCAGGTCGATCCCAGCGGTTCTACGCCCAATGCCATCACCCTCCTCGGTTGCATCTTCTACGGCCAGGTTGAATATGCGGCCTGGTTCGAAAAGGGCTGCAACGTCGTGTTTGTCGGCGGATCCGTCGAGACGACGGCCGGCGGCACGGGCGCGCAGCGATTTGGCGTGAAAATCAACCTTGCGGGCGTCTACGGCCGTGCGGCCTGTTCCTTTTACGGCACCTATTTCGAGCGCAACGGAAATACGGCTGACGTGTGGATGGTCAACGGCGACAATCCGTGCACCTATCTTTTCTCCGGTTGCACGTTCAATCGCCTGACCGCGGCCGAAATCTCGACCAACGCCCTGCTGCTCGAAACCAACGGCAACACGGCTGCTCGAGTCACCCTGACCGTCGAGGGGTGCGCGTTCTCACGCTACGGCACGTATACACCCAGCGCGTCACGCCCCTATATCTCGGTGACAGGCGCCACGCCGTGCATTTTCCGAGACATCGGGAACATGTACACGGACAACCTCGAGCGCCCCGTGCAGCCGGCGATGGACCCCCTGGCTCGTGTCCGGTTCGTCGGCTCTACCGGTGCCATCACGCGCCAGCAAAACGTGATCTCCGTCTCTCGCGGTGCGACCGGCCAGTACACCATCAATTTTCGCGACAGCAACACGTCAATCGGCGCCGGCCGCACGTTCAGCATCGTCACGGATATTGGCGGCTTCAACTGGGTACTCAGCGAAACGGCGACGGCCGTGACCATCCAGTGCACGAATTCCGCCGGCACGAACACTGACCCGGGTTCGGTTTCCGTCGTGGTGTATGAGTAAGGAGCGGGGCATGGTGAAGAACTCTGGATTTGGTACCCGGTACGCCACTCTGGCCACGTCAATGGAGCAGGAACTGGCGAGCTACGACGAATGGATCGAGGAGGCGCGGAGCCAACTCCGCGCTATCGAGTCCGCGAACACGCCGGAGGTTCGCCAGATCCGCCAGCGGGGCGCCGACATGCTGGCTGCACTCATCCGCGCCCGCAACGCGATCGCCGAGGCGGCGAAACAGGTCTTCGAAAGCGGCTTCCGAGCCAACAACGTGGTCAATATCCGGGGGCACGTATGAAGCCGCAATGCGCCGCAGTGGTCGAACAGATGCTGGGGCGTAAGCCCACGAAAGGCGAGCTGGATTCAATCGAGACCCGGATTTTCTCGTCCATGCAGGAGCTGCAGGCGAGGGATCCAGGCCGATGGCGCCTCCTGTCGCGTGAGCAGCGCTTGCAGGAGGGCGCGAGCCTTGCCGCGCAGAAGACCAAGGCCGACATCACCCGCGCCCACAGCAACACGCTGCGGGATATGGAAATCAAGGCGGCTCAGTTGCGTCGCCTCGAGTCCTTCAAACCTGGCACGGGCAAGCGCGAAGGCCAGCTGGCGGCCCTGCGCCAGCGCGCCGTGTTCGACGCTGAAAACCGCGGCGGCGATATCTCCGTGGAAATCAAGCGGAAGGCGATTTTTCGCGACTTCGCACGCCGCCTCGATGACGTTGGCGGCAAGGGTAAGTTTTGGGGGCTGGCGCAGGATCCGCTGGAGCAGCGTGAGCTGATGCGGGCGATTCGCAACGAGCCCACGGCGAAACCGGAGATCGACAAAGCCGGTGGCACCATCCGCCAGGTGTTGGACGAAGCCCTGCAGCACATGCAGGACGCGGGCATCCACATCAACCGTCTGGACGACTGGCACACACCGCAGCCCTGGGCGTGGGAGAAGATCGGTGCCGATCGTGACGCGTTTGTCAGTGACGCGTTGAACGCGATCGATCCCGAGCGGTACATCCAGCAGGACGGCACGCCGATGACGCGGCCGGAAATAGAGAAACTGGTACGCGCTTCCGCCGAAACCCTCGGCACGAACGGCGCAAACAAGCGTGCCGCCGGTAATTCGGGCGGCTTCGGCGGCACTGTCGGGTCATCGCGCAACGCCCCGCGTCAGCTGTTTTTCAAGGACGCTGACGCCTACATGTCGATGATGGACAAGTACGGCTCGGCCAACAACGTGCATTCCATGCTGTTGCAGCATCTGAATGGCGTCGCCCGCGATATCGCGGCTGCGCGCTCGTTCGGCCGTGATGCGGATACGTTCTTCCCGCAGCTGGTCGAAAAGGCCTTTGCGAACGACGCGGCCGCGGTCCAGGGCGCCACGCCGGAACGCCGCGCCAAGAGCCTGGAAAAACTCGAGCGGCTGAAGCGCCGCACCCTCAAGGAATGGCAGGCCATGCGCCAGCCCGATCACCCGGGTCCGATTCCCGGATGGGTGAAGGTATCCCAGGGTATTCGCGGTGTTGCGGGCTCGACCCTGCTGGGATCCTCCCTGTTCGCGGCCATCCCCGATTTGCAGATGGCTGTGGGCTACGGCCGTTTGCTGGGCCTGTCACGCTCGAAGATCCTGGGCAACGTGGGCGAGGGGCTGAATCCGGCGAATCGAAAGACGATTTCGCGCCTCGGTATCGTGGTGGACGGACTCGAGTCCGCAGCCAACCGCTTCGGTGGTGAGGAGCTTGGGCCCACGGGAATTAAGTTCCTCAATCACGCAGTGCACGTCCTTTCGGGACTACGCATGTGGGACCGCGGCATGGCCCACGGTGTCAGCGCCAGCATCATGGACATGCTGGGCGACCACGTGAGTCGTAGCGACTTCGCCAGCCTTGATCGTCCCACCGCCGACTACCTTGCGAAACGCGGCGTGACGGAAGATATCTGGAAGATTTGGCAGCAGGCAGATCTGGATAAGGGGGTAGACGGCAACCGCACCATGCTGACGCCCGATGCGATCTACGCGATCCCCGATGCCACGCTCCAGCCGCTGGCAGAGCGCCGCGTGCAGGACCGGGAGGGCAACATCACGCCGGACGCCGTGGCCCGCGAGACGCGCAATCTGCGGGCGGAAGCGGCCCAGCAGTTGCTGGGCGTCGCACTGAACGACGTGCAGGTAGGCGCCCGTGGCGGTGCTGGCGGCAGCGTGGCGGATCAAGTAGGTCTCGGTCTCGACCCAAGCAGCCGCGGCACGCTGTTCCACGAGATGATGTCTTGGATCCTGTTCCTGAAGCAGACACCGCTTGGCATCTTCAAGACCCACATGTTCGATGTGCCCAACGGCCTGGACGACTGGAAATCTGCCTGGGCCTACCGCGCCAAGTTCATGGCCGGCTCCGCGGCCCTCGGTGCCCTGGGGCTGGAGCTGAAAAACGTCGTAAATGGCCAGGATCCGGAGGACCTTCTGACGAAAAAGGGACTCGGCAAGATCCTTGTGGCCTCGGGCGGCCTAGGCATGTATGGCGATTTCTTCTTTGGGGACAAGGGCGATCACCAGAATGGCGCCTTGGCGAAGCTGCTGGGTCCGGGCGCGACGATGGCCGAGGACGCCATCAACATCTTCCATAACGGCATCAGCGCCGCGTCTGGAGCCGCTGGTGTCGAGCCTGATGCCGGCGAGTCGACGGTGGCGCCTGACCAGTTCGGCGCCCAGGCGCTGCGCTTCGGCCGCAACTACACGGCGCCGCTGACGCGCCTCTGGTACCTCAAGGCGGCGTTTAACCACATGGTCTACAACAACCTGATGGAGAACCTGTCTCCGGGTTACAGGGACCGCGTGGAGCAACGCATGGCACAGCGCAACCAAACCACTTGGTGGGGCCCGGCGGACAACCTGCCGACCCGAGCACCCGCGTTCGGTAGCCCGTAAGGGTTACCAACCCTGCCCCGCGGAAGCGTCCCGCGCGGGCAGGTTGGCCGCGTCAGCCTGACTCGGGGCTGGCGCGGCTTTCTTTGGCAGTCACGCCCGGATAACGGCTGCTGTGGGATACGTGGCGCTCATCAGAGGCCGTTCCCCATGACTACCGACAGATTCGTCGCTGCTCCGGCAGATCTGACGAAGATCAACGTGTGCCTGCGTACTGACATGGCGTATTGGACGCGTGTTCTCGGAGTGAGCGAGACGGAATTGCGGAAGGCCGTGATGTCCGTGGGAGACGCGTCATGGAATGTGCGCGCTGAACTTCGCCGGCTGCGCCGCAAGTGAAGGATCAGAGGCGCAAGCGAATTTTCATCTTTTACCCCTCCATGAACTCGCGGGATTGGCGCGTTCTGTCAGGTAGCTTCTCAGAACTTTTCGCGTCCGAGTGGCTCGCTGTCGAAGCCGCGCTAAAACTAGCGAATGAGCTAGGCGGCACCCGGATGGTTGATGTCGTCAAAGAGACGATTTCCGGTGGGTGGATGCCAGTCTTCCAGCCTACCGGCTGATCCCTACTTATGCGGGCGTCAGGAGCTTCGCCAGGCGCAGCATAGCGTGCCCGTACCCTGGTGATGGCTCAGTGCCCGGGTCGCCAAGGATCGCCGCCACGTCGGCGGCCGCATCACTGACCGCATGTAGGCCCAGTTCGTCGGCGCGGACGCATATCAGGTGCGCCCGGAACCGGGCCTCGTCGAGGTCCGTGGCCAGCGCAGCGTCATTCATCGCCATGCAATCGACGTTGAGTTCCGCGGACAGGAGAATGGTATTTCCGTCGCCGTAGGCCATGGCGTGAGCTTACGCTCCTGCGCTGGCCGTTGTGTAAGGCGACCACGAGAGGTATAAATCGGCCAGCTCGAAACAGGGGAGTTTCATGGAAGCAGCCTACCGTATCGCCGTCCTCGCCCTTCTTGCCGCCTTGGTCGGCGCCGTCGTGTATGAAGGCGAGAAAATCAACCGAAACCAGTACCAATTCTCGTCGTATGACGTGCAGCGCGTCGAGGTCGTAAACGGCAAGAACGACGCAATACCCGTCCAAGCGGTCGAGCCCCTGCCGGGGACAGTCGACAGATACTGACTGCGCACTTTTCCCGCTAGGGTGCGCGCTGCAGAGTAACCGCGCTACTCACAACCTCGCCCTCAAACACCTTTGAATGGCCGTTCCGCGCACAGTCGTATGAATACATGGTGCGAAGTAGCCATATCTTCTGCCAAAGCGGATCGCCTGCCTCAAATGCGTTAATTTTGAGGCCGAGGCTAGCCGCTTCGCCGGCATCGATGACCGATCCATGCGAATGGTAGTGCTGTCGGGTGGCGAGTTTCTGGACCACCGCCTCGACTTCTTCTGCACTCTTTTCACGCAACATGCCGTCCTTCAAGAGCTGCGTCGCAAGCTTGGTCGTTTGCTGCTGGAATGTCTCGGCGACTTGGCGAGTTAATGGATCGGGGGCCGCGTTCAGGAGAAATGTGATGGGCGTCCCGCCCAAGTGCGGGTCGATCGGGCCCAGCTCGGAGCTGGCAGACATCAAAATCGCACTTCCGCACAGCGCAATAACTGTCCCATTACTCTTGGCTCGACGCGGAACGATCACGCGCAAGTCAGGCGCCAGCTGCCGAAAAAGTGCGCAGATCTTCTCCGTCGGGTCGGTGAATCCGCCGTTAGTTTCGAGGAGCAAATCGGTCGGCCCGCGACGACGCGCGTTGAGCACTTCGATGAGGTACTGGTCGTCACCCGGATCGATCTGCGCTTCAGTTCGATCGGTGTCCGTGAAATACACGATCAGATCACGCCCCGTCTCTTCTTGAATGTCACGGATCAGAAGTTGACGGAGATACCTATCTTTATGCGTCACCCAGAACAGCGGCGACTGCTTGGGAATGTCCTTAGTCCGCGGGAAGCAGCTGTCGCTCATTGTGGCCTTCATCCTCTCGTGTATTCATCTGAGCGCGCTGTGCGGAAACACGCTCGATCATGAGGAGGAGGCCGCGATGCGGATCAACGCCCGGCGCAAAAGCGACTTCGTCGCGCACTAGTTCTTGGCGCGAGCGCACACCAAAGGCATCGGTACCCGACCGCCCGACTACGGACGCGCACAAAAAATTGCTGTGAATAATGCTGTGCATATCGCCCCCTCCCATGGCAGAGAGTTTGTGATGAAAGCCTGTGTACTGTAAAGCTCGGCCTCAGAACATAGCCCAAATGGGTCGCACCGGACGAGACGCAACCAATCTGAAATGCGCCACGAGCGTTGCCTGGCCGTTGCCTTATTTTCTCACAAAAAAAGCCCACCCATCGGCAGGCCATTGATTTTACTGGTGCCGGCACCCGGATTCGAACTGGGGACCTACCGCTTACAAGGCGGTTGCTCTACCAACTGAGCTATGCCGGCGAAGGCGGGGAGTTTATCAGAAGCAGCCGGTGGGTCGAGCGGTGGCGCCGGGGGCGCGGATCGCGCGGCGGATATCGTTGCCGGTGTCGTCGGGGACGACTACGTCGAGCCACCAGACGGGCGTGGTTTCGGTGCGTTCGCTCATGCGCGCGGGAAAGCCCGCGGCAATGACTTCGTCGCGGCGCTTGCGGGCGTTGGCCGGGTCGTGGAACAGGCCCAGTGCCACGGAGTTCTGCATCTCGCCCTGGACGGTCACCACGAAGTAGTCCTTGATGCCCTTGGCCTCCAGGCGCCGGGCCTGTGCAAGGGCCAGCTCGCGGGTGTCCTGCGCCGGCAGGAACACGCGCCAGCCATGCGATTCGGTCGTCTGCTCCTGACGCTGCCGGCTACGGACGGTGCGCGAGGCCAGCGTGGTACGCGTGGTACGCAGATCCACCTGGGTCGCAAACGGGCCGATCGCGAGGCAGCGGTAGCTGCGCTTCGCGCTGGTCGGCACCGAGGCGGGCGGTGCGGGCGCCTCCGCGGCGGCCTTTGCCACCTCTTGTGCGGGTGCGGGCGTTGTCGGCGTGGGCTTGGCGGGAGTTACCGGCATGGTCACCACGGCGCTGGGTGCCTTTTCCGCGACCGTCGCGCTGGACGCGACCGGCACAGCGGAAGCCACCCCGCTCGATGCGCCAGCAGGCGCGCCAGCGCTCGACGCCACCGGCAACTCGGTCAGCAGCTTCAACTCCGGCACGCCCTTGTCCGAGGCCTCCACGGCGTGCGGACCGCTTTGCCCCAGCAGCAACCAGGCGGCCACCGCAATGTTGAGGGCGATCAGCAGTACGAACAGCAAACGCAGCAGCATGGTGGCCTTGGCTCGTGTAATGGGCCTGCGCGCGTTCCCCTGTAAGAACCGGCAGCGACTGGATTCTAGGGGATTTTCGCCGCCCCGGCGTGCGTCTTCGCCCACACTGCGAGCCCGCGCAGGACGGCGTCGGGCACGATGCTCACCGCGTGCTCCAGCAGGGGGGCGAGCAGTTCGGCGTCGCCACCGCCCAGGGTCACCTGGGGCGCGCCGCCCAGCTGCGGGGCAGCGCGGCGCACGAAGCGATCGACCAGGGCCGCGCTCGCCTGCCAGCAACCGGAGGCAAGTCCATCGGCCGTGTTGCCGGCGAGATCGCGAACGGCACCCGCCTGCGTCGGACGCACCTGGACGGTGGCGCCGAGCACGGATTGCTGCATCAACAGCGGGCCGGGCGCGATCCAGCCGCCGAGGTGGCGGCCTTCGGCATCGAGGGCATCGAGCGTGAGCGCGGTGCCGACACTGGCGAGCACGCACGGCGCCTTGCCCGCGTCCCAGGCATGAACCATGGCGAGGAAGCGATCGACGCCCAGCCGGCCGGGTTCGGCATACGCATTGCGTACGCCGCAGGCTTCGGCAGGCGTGCGCACCCAGGTGGGTTCGCAGGCAAACGCGTTGACCGCCGCGACGGCGACCGCCGTTTCGCGCGCACCATCGACCACCGACGCACCGACGACACGATCGGGCCGCGGCCACGTGGCCCAGAGCGTGGCCAGCTCATGCGCGATATCCGCGTCCCAGCCAAAGGCGCCGCGATGGGTGAAGTCCGCACCGTCATATAGCGCGAACTTCAAGCGCGTATTGCCGAGGTCGAGCAGCAGGATCATGCGCCGCTCCTGCGCACGGAAATCTCGGCGCTATCGACCGTCACCGCTTCGCCGTCGGCGCGACGAACACGCAATGCCCCGCGTTCGTCGACGCCTTCGCCCGTGGCGATGTACTCCCCGCGTGGATCGATAACGCGCAGCGACTGCCCGTTGAGCAGGTCGTAGGCCGCGTATTCCTTCGCGAACGCCGCGAAGCCCTGGCGCTCGAACAGCCGCAAGCCTTCAGCCAGTGCGCTGACGACGGCCGCGGCCACGGTGTTGCGATCCGGCGGCTGGCCGCCGCTGAGTGCCGCGAGGTCGGTGATCGGCTGCCCGGCACGCTCATGCAGGGTATCGGGCAGGCGGATGTTGAGGCCCACCCCGATCACTGCGGCGCACGGGCCCGAATATTCACCGGAGAGCTCGACCAGGATGCCGGCGAGCTTCGCGTTCCCGGCCAGCACGTCGTTCGGCCACTTCAGGCCGGCGGTACGGATGCCAACCCGGTTGAGTGCGCGCAGCAGCATCACGCCGACCGCGAGCGACAGGCCGGACAGCGCCGCGAAGCCGCTGTCGAAGCGCTTCAGCACCGACAGGTACAGGTTCATGCCCGGCGGCGACAGCCAGGTACGGCCGCGCCGGCCGCGCCCCGCCGACTGGGTTTCGGCGAGCACGAAAGCGAGGTCGTCGAGCACCGGATTGCGCCGCGCCAGCTCGCTCGAGGTGGAATCCAGCTCCCAGTGGACCTCCAGCATGCCGATATCCGGCAGGACGGCGGGGTCGCAGGCGGCGCGGATGGCAGGGCCATCGAGCAGCTGCGTGGGCCAGGGCAGGCGGTAACCACCGCCCACCTTGGCTTCCACCGGCACGCCCTTAAGGCGTAGCGATTCCATCTGTTTCCAGACGGCGGCGCGGGTCACGCCCGCCTGGCGGGCCAGGGAGGCGCCGGACACGGCATCGCCGCCGGCAAGGGCTTCGAGGAGGTCACGTGCGAGCATGGCTACCGTCAGGCCGTCAGGCGGCCCCTGCGGGAGTGGGTAAACGGGGACATCCGCTGATTCTAGGGCAGGCGAGCGGATTTCGCCCGGGTCGCAGCCATGCCCATGGCCTGGCGACGAACCACACTGGCGCCCCCGTGAATTTTCTGCGAGGATCGGTCGTCCCCCCGTATTGTCCTGGGGCATTGGGGTTTACCGATGAACGCCAGACCTTACATCTTCGGATGTCTGTGCCTCGTCGGTGCCACCGGCACCGCCGCCGCTTCCGACATCGATCCTTCCAGCCTGTTTTCCATGGGCGGGACGGCTTCGTCGTCGTTTGAAGGCAGCGGCGGCCGTTCGCAAGGGAGTGCGCCCCACGAGAACAGCAGCACCGGCGGCGATGACATGTCGACCCGCCCGGGTGGCTCCGGCCGCGCCAGCGGCGGTTCCTCGTCGAGCAGCTCCCCGGTCGCGGATGACGACCCGAACCGCGAGGGTCCGGCCCCCGTTCGTGCGCCCACGCCGAGCTGGCAGTCGCTGCTCCCGGGGTCCATGCTCTGATTTTCCGTGGTTGGCCGTCGTTCCTGGCGCGGTTCCGTGCGCCCGTACCGCCCATCGATGACGCCCGCTGGAAAGAGGCGGTAGCCCGCGTACCCATGGCCCGGGCGCTCGATGCCCCGCGCCTGCATTACCTCCGCCAGCTGGCCGCGCTGTTCCTGCATACGAAGCGGTTCCACGCCCTGGGTGGCGCGGCGCTGGACGATTTCTGGCAGCTCGTGATCGCCATGCAGGCGAGCCTGCCCGCCCTGCCCCGCGGACCAAAAGCGTTCAAGGGCTGGACCAATGTCCTGGTCTACCCCGGCGAGTTCAACGTGCGGCGGAGCCACCGCGATGCGCACAGCGGTGTCGTCACCGAGCAGGACGACACGCTCATCGGCGAAGCCTGGGACCGCGGCCCCATGGTGCTCTCACTGGCCGATGTGAAGCTCGACATCGAAGCGCCATGGGATGGATTCAACGTCGTGATCCACGAGATGGCGCACAAGCTCGACATGCTCGCCGCACCGGCGAACGGCGTTCCACCACTGCTCCCGGGCATGAACCGGCGCGAGTGGATCGCGACCATGCAGCAAGCCTTCGATCGCCTAGTGAAGCAGACCGAGCGCGGCCGCGAGACCGCGATCGATCCGTACGGCGCGGAAGCACCGGAGGAATTCTTCGCCGTGACCAGCGAGCTGCATTTTTCCCAGCCGGCGCTGTTGCGCGAAGCGGAACCAAAAGTGGCGAAGCTGCTGACCGACTTCTACGGCCCCTCGCCCGCGTAGCTCAGCCCGGGGGGATGGTTACCCGGAAGCGGGCGCCGCCCAGTTCTTCGGAGTGGTCGACGTGCAGGGTGCCCTGGTAGGCCTTGATGATGTCCTGGACGATCGACAGGCCGATGCCGTGGCCTTGCACGCGCTCGTCGCCACGCACGCCGCGCTGCAGGATCTTCTCGATCTTCTCGTCCGGAATGCCCGGGCCGTCGTCTTCGACAATGAGTTCGAGTCCGCTGCCACCCTTGCGCCCCGGCCGGGTCGCCCGCGCGGTGAGCAGCACGCGGTGCGACGCCCACTTGAACGCGTTCTCGACGAGGTTGCCCATGAGCTCCAGCAGGTCGCCCTGCTCGCCCGGGAAAGCCACGCCATCTTCCAGTTCGAATTCGCAGAGCACGTTCTTGGCCGCGTACACCTTCTCCAGGCTTTGCACGAGATCCTCGGCATGCCCGGCGATCGGCTCTTCCGCAGCGATGGTGCGCCGGCCCGACGTTGCCGCGCGGGAAAGCTGGTACGCCACGATCTCGTCCATCTTGCGCACCTGGTCGAGGATGTCGCCACGCAGGTTGTGCGCGTCTCCGTCCGTTTCCAGTTGCGAGCGAACGACCGCGAGCGGCGTCTTCAGGCTGTGCGCCAGGTCGGCCAGGGTGTCGCGGTAACGGGTGCGCTGCTCGCGCTCGCTATCGATGAAGGCGTTGAGGCGCCGGGTCAGCACGGTGAGTTCCACCGGGTACGGGCCATCAAGGTGATCGCGGGCACCGCGCTCGATATGGGCGAGGTCGCTCGACACGCGCCGCAGCGGCAGCAGGCTCCAGCGCAGCAGGAACAACTGCAGCAGCATCAGCATCATGCCGAGCATGGCCAGCCAGAGGAACTGCGTGCGGCGGTACGTGGCCACCTGGCGCTCGAACTGGTCCTCGGTCTGCGCGACGGCGAAGGTCAGCGGGACGCTACGCTTCTCGGTGCTGTCCAGCGAGACGCCGTAACTGAAGACGTAGAGCTTGCCGCTGCGCGTCTCCACCGGTTCGAAAGCGGTCTCGCCGGGCGAAAGCATGCGTACGAAATCGAAATCGCGACCCAGCGCCGATGACGATTCCCAGCGGAACCCATCGTTGCCCACGATAATCGCGTAGAGCCCCGAGCCTGGCCGCGAGAAATCGGGATTGGGCTGGCTATCGGGCGTGGTGACCTTGCCGGCACGGGTAATGTCCGTATCGGTGATGTATGCGATGGCGTAGTTGTGCAGCCGGTCGTGCATGGCCGACAACTCGGAGGCGTAGTTGGCCTTGTTCTGCGCAAGGCCGGTCAGGCCAAGAAAGGCCGCCAGCGCAAAGCCCGTGGCAAGCGCGGCGCGCGCAGCCAGCGACAGGGGGCGGCGCTTGGTCGATGAAGCGGTTTCCATGCTTCGCAGGTACCTACATGGCGGCGCGGCGTCGTGCCACGCCGCCACGATAATCTTAGTCTTCGTCCGCTTCGTTGCGCGGGATCGCGAAACGGTAGCCGCGGCCGCGCACGGTTTCGATCGGCTTGAGCGCGCTCTCCGGATCCAGCTTGCGACGCAGGCGGCCGATGAACACTTCCAGCACGTTCGAATCGCGATCGAAATCCTGCTGGTAGATGTGTTCGGTCAGGTCGGCCTTCGACACCAGCTCGCCGGCGTGGAGCATCAGGTACTCGAGCACCTTGTACTCGTAGCTGGTGAGGTCCACCTGGCGGCCTTCGACGGTGACCGTCTGGGCGGTGGTATCGAGCTTGATCGGGCCGCAGGCGAGGATCGGCTTGGACCAGCCACTGGCGCGGCGGACCAGCGCGTTGATGCGCGCCAGCAGTTCCTCGACGTGGAACGGCTTGACCAGGTAATCGTCGGCGCCGTGCTTCAGGCCTTCGACCTTGTCCTGCCAGCTGCCGCGGGCGGTAAGGATCAGGATCGGGTAACGCTGGCCGTGCTCGCGCAGGGCCTTCACCAGGTCCATGCCGGACAGCTTGGGCAGGCCCAGGTCGATGATGGCGAGGTCGAACGGGACCTCGCGGCCGAGGTAAAGACCTTCTTCGCCATCCTGGGCGGCATCGACGGCGAAGCCATCGCGCTTCAGGCGCGCGGCGAGGGTCTCGCGCAGCGGGGCCTCGTCCTCAACGAGCAGGATTCGCATTAATGTCTCTCCTTGGTATCCCCGGCGGTGGCATCCAGGGGTTTGGCGGTTTCGGTTCGAAGGGGCACCACTTTCACGTGCCCGTCCAGAGTGAGGACCTTGACCCGGTATTCGGTGATTCGCCCGCGCTCGACAAGGCGGGTATCCGCTGAAAGCACCTTCCCCCCGGTTTCTTTCTGCACCTTGGCCACCGCCTGCTCCAGCGTCATCGACTGCTGGGCCAGGGCGGCAAACGGCGCGCCGGCACAGATGGCGGCGAAAAATAGCGGGCGGAACGTGATTTTCATGTCAGGCGCGGTGTCATGCGAGTCGGCCGATCATGCCGATGCCCGCCCCGCCCGAAGCTGAACGAAACTAAGCCGCCTGGCGCAGGGGGGCCATGGCGGACTCGATCACGCTCCAGTCGGCCCCCGGCAGGTGGGCACCCTCCGACAGTTGCCGGCGGAAACCACGCGCACCCGGCTCGCCCTGGTAAAGGCCCAGAATGTGGCGGGTGATGTGCTTCAGGGCCGTACCCCGGGCCAGTTCGGCCTCGATATAGATACGCATGCGCTCGAGGACATCGGCCCGGTCGGCCATTGGCGCGCCATAGAGGGCCGTCTCCAGCTGGGCCAGGACGAACGGGTCGTGGTAGGCCGCGCGGCCCAGCATCACCCCGTCGACATGGGCCAGGTGCTCCTGGACAGCCTCGACCGTGGTGATACCGCCGTTGATCACGATGGTAAGGTCCGGGAACTCCTGCTTCAGCCGGTAGACCCGGCCGTAGTCCAGCGGCGGAATCTCCCGGTTCTCCTTCGGGCTCAGCCCCTCGAGCCAGGCCTTGCGTGCGTGGACCACCAGGTGTTTCACCCCGGCCTGCACCATGACCTGGGTGAAGTGTTGGAGGTCGGCGTATTCGTCCTGGTCGTCCACGCCGATGCGGCACTTCACCGTGACCGGCACGTCGACCACCCCGGCCATGGCGCGGACGCACTCCCCCACCAGTTCCGGCTCCCGCATCAGGCAGGCGCCGAACTTGCCGGACTGGACCCGATCGGAGGGGCAGCCGACGTTGAGGTTGATCTCGTCATACCCCGCCTGGGCGCCCAGGATCGCGGCGCTGGCCAGCTCAGCCGGGTCGCTCCCGCCCAGCTGCAACGCCACCGGATGCTCCTCATGGCTGTGCTCCAGCAGGCGCACCTGCCCGCCACGCACCAGCGCGGCACTGGTGACCATCTCGGTGTACAGGCGCGCATGCGGCGACAGCAGACGGTGGAAGTACCGGCAATGCCGGTCCGTCCAGTCCATCATGGGGGCTACGGTGAGGCGAAAGGCTGAGGGGTCAATGGGTTGCATCGGGGCATTTTAGCAACAACCCCCTGTGGGAGCGCGCTTGCGCGCGATACACGCTGGGGACGGCCTGCCACGCCCGTGCAACATCCCGCGTAACCGCGGCGGAAACTATCGGTAACGGGTGGACGCTATGTTCACCCTGCGCAAGCACGAGATCGGTATCAACCGGTTCCGGCCAGGTCATGGCGGGCGTGAGATTGCGCCCAACCACTACCAGTGAGACATCCCATGACGACCAGGCATTCGATGCTTACGGGCGCGGCCCGTCGCGCCCTTCCGTTGCTCCTTGCGGGCGTAGCCCTCCCCGCTGCCGCCGGCTCCATCATCAATACGAACGCCTACGTGGCGAACCAGAACGACAATACCGTGTCGGTGATTGACACGACGCGCAATGTCGTGACAGCGACTGTTACCGTTGGTAGCAGCCCGTTCGGCATCGCCGTCAGCCGTGACGGCAGCAAGGTCTACTTGACCAACTCGAACGACAACACCGTGTCGGTCATCAAGGCATCCACCAATGCGGTCATCGCCACGATCCCGGTTGGCGCCTTCCCGTACGGCGTCACCTTCAGCGTGGATGGCCGCTCGGCCTATGTGACGAACGCCAACGACAGCACCGTGTCGGTGATCGATACCGCCACCTACAGCGTGGTCGATTCGCTCCCCACCGGCACCGTACCGTTCGGCGTGGCCGCGGGCATCTCGGGCAAGTACGTCTACACCGCCAACTTTTTCGACAACACGGTTTCGGTGATCAACACGAAGACGAAGCAGGTTGAAGCCTCCGTGCCGGTGGGTTCGGCGCCGGTCAGCCTCGACGTGGGCCCGTTCGGCGCGCGCGTCTATGTCGCGAACCAGGGCACGAACAACGTCTCGGTGATCGACACCTCGAGCAACACCGTGACCTCGACGATCGCTACCGGCAACGCGTCCGATGCGGTCGCGACGAGCCTCCTGGGTACGCGCGCCTACGTGTCCAACCTTGCCGACGGCACGGTGTCGGTCATCGACGCCGGCAGCAAGACCGTGATCGCGACGGTTCCGGTCGGCATCGCACCGGGCCCGATCGCGGTCAGCCTGCCGCTGGCCCGCGTCTATGTCACGAACTCCGGATCGAACACGGTCTCGGTGATCAACCCGGCGAACAACAAGGTCGTCGCGACCGTCAACGTCGGCAACGGCCCGTCGGCCGTCGCGACGCAGCAGGTCGACTAAGCTTCCGTCGCCGCAGCATGCGAAACGGCCGCCTCGATGGGCGGCCGTTTTTTTTACTGCCCCTCAGGCGGCTCCCAGAGTTCCACCTTGTTCCCCTCCGGGTCCATGACCCAGGCGAACTTGCCGTAGCCCGTCGATTCGTCCACGTCACCGACGACCTGGCACCCCTCGTCGCGCAGCGCTTTTACAAGCGCGTGCACGTCATGGACGCGGTAGTTGATGGTGAATGCCTGGCTCTCGGGCACCTGGCCATCCTTGCCGGAGGAAACCGACCAGATGGTGGTGCCGCAGGTCGGCTCACCCTTGTCGTCCGTCCAGGTGAAGGCGGCGCCGCCCCACTCCTGTACGTCGATCCCAAGGTGCTTCTGATACCACGCCCGCAAGGCCGGGGCGTCCTTGGCCTTGAAGAAAATGCCGCCAATACCGGTGACGCGTTTCATGGGACCTCCGACCGTGGGCGATGGAAACGCGAGCGTACCGCAAGACCGGCCGCAAGCGGGGGCCGTCGCCACAGTCCCCCGAGTTCGCCTTCGAGCGCGACGCGGGCAACGTGCGCCGTGCCCTGGCCGAGTACAACGTGAACTATCCAGTGGCCATCGACAGCGATCACCAGGTGTGGGACGCCTTCAATAACGAATACTGGCCCGCCCTGTATTTCATCGATGCGAAGGGCAAGGTGCGCCACGTCGAATTTGGCGAAGGCAACTACGACAAGTCAGAACTGGTTATCCGCCGCCTGCTAGAGGAGGCGGGCAACCCACCCATGAACGGACCGCTGGTCGCCCCGATCGGTGAGGGCGCGGAAGCGCCCGCCGATACGGCGGATGAGCGCTCGCCCGAGACCTACACCGGCTATGCGCGTACGGAACAGTTCGCCTCCCCAGGAGGCGTCGTGCAGGACCGCATGCACGGCTACAAGGTGCCCGAGGGCCTCGGCCTCAACCACTGGGCGCTTGCCGGCGAGTGGACCATGGGCCGTGAGTCGGCGAAGGCGGAAGGCGCCGGCGGCGAGATCGTCTACCGCTTCCATTCGCGTGACCTGCACCTCGTGCTCGGCCCCACGGCCGGTGGTGCCAGCGTCCGCTTCCGGGTCACGATCGACGGCAAGCCGCCGGGAGCAGCCCACGGCGTCGATACCGACGCGAGCGGTAACGGCAAGGTCGACGAGCCGCGCATGTACCAGCTGTTCCGGCAGACCCCGCCGATCACGGATCACGTCTTCGAAATCGAATTCCTCGATCCTGGCGTGCAGGCGTACTCCTTTACCTTCGGCTGAGAGACGGCCGCGCCAGCAATCAGCTACATTCCTGACCCGGCGGCTACGTGGCCGCACTACGGGGGATGAGGGTGAGGAAAGCATCGTTGGTGGGGGCCACGCTGTTGGCCCTGGGCATGCTTGCGTCCGGTGCGCAGGCCGCGGAGAGCGCGAAGGCGGGCACGCGCCAGGCCGCGGTACCGCTGGACGCCGCCTGCAAGGGTAAGCCGGGCAAGGTCGATAGCGCAGGCTTCGTCCGCATTGGCGGCATCGAACAGTGGGTCACCGCCAAGGGCGACAGTTGCGCCACCCCCGTCATCCTGTTCATCAGTGGCGGCCCCGGCAATCCCCTGAGCCCGCTCTCGGACACGATGTACGGTGCGTGGTCGAAGGATTTCATCGTCGTGCAGTGGGACCAGCGTGGCGCCGGCATGACCTATGGGCGCAACCCGCCGGCCGAAGGCGAGACACTGACGATCGAGCGGATGGCGAAGGACGGCAACGAGCTCGCCGAATATCTCGCGCATCGCTACGGCAAGCGCAAGGTGATCCTGTGGGGGAGCTCGTGGGGCTCGATCCTTGGCGTCTACATGGCGAAGGCCCGGCCGGACCTGTTCTACGCGTACGTGGGCACCTCCCAGGTCGTGAACT
>NZ_JBQCFT010000093.1:0-6990 GCF_051958795.1 Luteibacter sp.
CATGTCCGTGCTGGCCGTCGGCGCCATCGCGGGCCCCTCGTTGCTGGCCGTGTTCGATGCACACGCCGCCGCGCAGAAGCCGGGTGCGAAGCCCCAGTTCTTCCAGCCGGCGCAGTACAGCCTGCTTGGCGCGGTATCGGAGATCATCATCCCCCGCACCGATACGCCGGGGGCGCTGGAAGCAGGCGTGCCGATGTTCATCGACCAGCTGCTCAAGGCGGTCTACAACAAGGCCGACCAGACCCGCTACCTCACCGCCATGGCCGCCTTCGACAAGGCGGGTGGCAAGCCCTTCCTCCAGCTGGATGACGCGCAGCGCAAGGCGCTGGTGAACAAGCTGCATACCGCGGCCGTGGCCGCACCGAAGGGCTCCAAGCTGCCGCCGGCCGAGGATTTCGTGCTGATGACCAAGAAGCTCACCATGCTGGGCTTCTTCCTCTCGCAGCCGGGCTGCACGCAGGTGCTCCAGTACGACCCCGTCCCGGCGGCGTGGCATGCCGATATCCCGCTTTCCAAGGCGGGCAACGGCAAGGCATGGGCCGAAGAGGCCGAACTGAAGATCTGACATGAAGACACTCAAAGGCCCTGGCATCTTCCTCGCCCAGTTCGCATCGAACGAGGCGCCGTTCAATACGCTGCCGGACATCGCCCGCTGGGCGTCGTCGCTTGGCTTCGTCGGCGTGCAGATCCCATCGAACGACGGCCGCCTGTTAGACCTGGAGAAGGCGGCGACGAGCAAGGGTTACTGCGACGACATCACGGGGATGCTCGCGGAGCACGGGCTGGCGGTGACCGAACTGTCGACGCATTTGCAGGGCCAGCTGGTCGCATCGCACCCGGCCTACGATCGCCTGTTCGACGGATTCGCTCCCGAGGCGCTGCGCGGCAAGCCGCAGGAACGCCAGGCCTGGGCGGTAGAGCAGCTCAAGCTTGCGGCGAAGGCGAGCAGCCATCTCGGCCTGACCGCGCACGCCACGTTCTCCGGCGCCTTGGCGTGGCAGCTGTTCTACCCGTGGCCGCAGCGTCCGGCCGGCCTTGTCGAGGAAGCGTTCGCGGAACTCGGCAAGCGCTGGAAACCGATCCTGGATGCGTTCGACGAAGTCGGTGTCGATGTCTGCTACGAGCTGCACCCGGGTGAAGACCTGCACGACGGCGTCACCTTCGAGCGGTTCCTCGATGCGGTCGACCACCATCCGCGCGCCAACATCCTGTTCGATCCGAGCCACATGGTGCTGCAGCAGATGGACTACCTGCAGTTCATCGATAACTACCATGAGCGCATCCGCGCCTTCCACGTGAAGGACGCCGAGTTCCGGCCCAACGGGCGCTCGGGCGTGTACGGCGGCTACCAGAACTGGATCGATCGCCCCGGCCGCTTCCGCTCGCTGGGTGATGGCCAGATCGATTTCGGCGCGATCTTCAGCAAGCTCGCGCAGTACGACTATCCCGGCTGGGCGGTGCTCGAGTGGGAGTGCTGCATCAAGGATGCGCAACAGGGAGCGAAGGAGGGGGCACCCTTCATCCGCGACCACATCATCAAGGTAACGGAACGAGCCTTCGACGATTTTGCCTCGTCGGGCAGCGACCGTGCGTTCAATCGTCAGATCCTGGGGCTCGAATAAGCATGCGCGATGACGCGACCAACCTCAGCCGGCGCAACGCGCTCGGCGTTCTTGCGACGGCCGCTGCGGTAGCCGGCGCCACGCCGCTGCTGGCTTCTGCCGCGACGGCCTCGGGGAAAGGCACTTCGCCGACGCCCGCCGGCGGCCGCCTCAAGCACTCGCTGAGCCGCTGGACGTCCAAGGCGCCGCTGCCTGAACTGTGCAAGCCCCTGAAGGCGATCGGCTTCGTGGGTGTCGACCTGCTCTATGCCGATGAGTGGTCCGTGGTGCAGGACCATGGCATGGCGGTGTCGATGGGCTACCCCGCCAAGCGCGACGACTTCATCGAGTTCGGCTTCAACGATCCGGCGAACCACGCCCAGCTGATCAAGGAATTCGAAACGACGATCCCGCTGGCCAAGCGCGCCGGTGTCACCAACATCATCACTATGTTCGGCAACCGCAAGGCCGGCATCGATGACCAGCGCGCCATCGACAACTGCATCGCGGGGCTGTCGAAGATCGCGCCGTACGCGCAGGAGAACGGCATCACGCTGTGCCTGGAGCTGCTTAACAGCAAGGTGGACCACCACGGTTACCAGGGCGACCACACAGCGTTCGGCGTCGCCGTGACCAAGGGCCTCAACTCGCCGAACGTCAAGCTGCTCTACGACATCTACCACATGCAGATCATGGAAGGTGACGTGATCCGCACCATCCGCGACAACATCCAGTGGATCGGGCATTTCCACACGGGTGGCGTGCCGGGCCGCCACGAGATCGACGGCACGCAGGAACTGAACTACCACGCCGTCGCCAAGGCCATCGCCGACCTGAACTACCAGGGCTACATCGCGCACGAGTTCTCGCCGGCGCGCCCGGATCCCTTCGCCTCGTTTGCCGAGGCATTCAAGATCTGCACGGTCTGACCCCTTTCCAAAGGAACCCTTATGAAGCGCTTCCCTTCACCCGCCCTCGCCCTTGTGACGCTCGCCATCGTCGGTTCCTCGTGCGTGTCCGCGCAGGATGACCCCAAGGCCACCGAACAGTGGGAGCCCGTGCCCAAGGTCGTGACGCCGGGCGCGAAAGAGAACGCGCCGCCGTCCGATGCGGTCGTGCTGTTCGATGGCCGCAGCCTTGCCGGCTGGGAAGCATCGAAGGACCACTCGCCCGCGGGCTGGAAGGTGCACGACGGCGTGATGACCGTCGACAAGACCACCGGCAATATCCAGACGAAGCAGCACTTCCGCAGCTACCAGCTGCACCTCGAATGGCAGATCCCGAAGGACATCACCGGCGAAGGCCAGGGCCGCGGCAACAGCGGTGTCTTCCTCGCTTCGACCGGCCCCGGCGACGAAGGCTACGAAGTCCAGATCATGGATTCGTTCGAGAACAAGACCTACGTCAACGGCCAGGCCGCGAGCATCTACAAGCAGTCCGCGCCGCTCGTGAACGCGGCACGCCACCCCGGCGACTGGCAGACCTACGACATCATCTGGACGGCGCCCGTCTTCGCGGCGGATGGCTCGGTGAAGTCGCCGGCGTACGTCACGCTGTTCCACAACGGCGTGCTCGTGCAGAACCACACCGAACTCACCGGTGAGACGTTCTATATCGGCAAGCCGAAGTACAAGGCCTATACCGATGCGCCGATCAAGCTGCAGGCACACGGCGACCACTCGCAGCCGATCAGCTTCCGGAACATCTGGGTTCGTCCGCTGGATTGACTTGGGCGGCGAACGCAAGGGTTCAGCGCTTAGCTACGCACATCAGGCATTGAAACCCGCCTGTCCCGTGTCCCAGGACGCGGGACAGGCGGGTTTCAAGAACGCCGCCAAGTCAAGCCCAGTCGACGTTTTCAGAAGTCGGGCACTACTACCTACATCGTTGACAGGCCGTCTCTCGCAGCCTATACCTACTACAACCATAGTAAGTTGATGCGGGGAACAAGGTATGAAGATCTCCCTCACCGACCGTGAGGCGGACATCATGCAGGTGCTTTGGGAGCACGGCCCCTCGCTGGTGGCGGAGGTCCGGGAGCGCCTGAGCGACAAGCTGGCCTACACCACGGTGCTTACCGTGCTGCGCACGCTGCAGGCGAAAGGCTATGTGGGTTATGAAGAAGAGGGCCGCGGCCATCGCTACTTCGCCAGCGTCAAGCAGCAGGCTGCACGGAAGAACGCGCTCCAGCACCTGACGGCGAAGCTCTTCAAGGGCTCGACGGAGCTGCTGTTCACGCAACTCGTCTCCGACCAGAAGCTCAGCCCCGAGCAGATCGCCCGCATGCGCAAGTTGCTGGCCGAGCGGTCCGGCAAGGAGTAGGTGCCGTGCTGGCCTGGATGATCTACGCCGTGATCGTCGCCATCGCGCTGGGCGCGGCGGCGGTCATCGCCGAGCAGGCCGCCAGGCGCCGCCGCAAACCCACCCGGTGGCCGTGGCTGATGGCCATCGCGGGATCGGTGATCCTGCCGGTCATCATGGCCACGGTATCGATTCCGTTTCCTGTGTTCGTCCGACCCAGCCCCTCCGCCGCGGCCACGACACCACCTACCCCGCTGGCCCTGCGCGACACGACGACGATTCCCCTGGCGTCCCGGGTCATCGACTGGAGCGGGGCGGAGCCGTACACGACATCGCGCCATATCAATCGCTTCGTCTGGGATATCTGGCTGGGCAGCTCAGTCACGCTGATGCTCTTCCTTGGAGTGAGCACCGCGCTCTTCCACCGGCGTAAACGTGGCTGGGTACCGGGCCAGTTGCGCGGCGTACCCGTACTGGTCTCCGACAAGGTCGGCCCCGCGGTAGTGGGGTTGGTTCGTTCGCATATCGTCGTCCCCGCCTGGGTGATGCAGGAATCCCCGGAGCAGCAGCGATACGTCATGGCGCACGAGCAATCCCACTTGCGGGCGCGTGACCCGTTGGTGGTGGCGGCCGCAGCGACGCTCCTGCTTTCGATGCCATGGAACCCCGTGCCCTGGTGGCAGTTCCACCGCCTTCGCTGTGCCATCGAGGTCGATTGCGATGCCCGTGTCCTTCGCGGTGGCGGTGATGTCGGGGACTATTGCGAGACGTTGATCCAGGTGGGCGAGAACCAGGCCGAGTACGTCGCCGCGATCACGGCGATGTCGGAATCCATGTCGTTTCTCGAAACGAGGATCAGGCTCATGTTGGCGAAGCCGCAGAAGTGGGCGCGTGCCTCGGCGTTTATCCTTGTCAGCATCGCGCTAGGCGTGGCGGCGTTCGCGGCACAGATTGCCCCGCCGGGCGTGCATGCGTCGGTCACGAATGACACGGTAGCCGTGGACTCAGCCATCCTTGATTCGTACGTGGGCACTTACGAACTCAGTGACATCTCGTCGATCACGATCCGGCGCAAGGGAGATACACTCACCGCCGCGCCGATCGGACAGGCCGCCGCGGCCGGTGTCATCGACGTGACCACCCTCAGTGCGACACGGTTCCTGGTGCAGCCTGTCGACGCCACGCTGGACTTCACCAAGGGACCTGACCAGCGCGTCAACGCGGTGGTCGTGCGTGTCCATGGGCAGCCCTTCGCTACGGCGCCGCGTGTCGATGAAGCCACCGCCCGGCAGATTCGCGAGAACCTGGCCGCGCGGGTACGGAACCAGACACCGTACCCCGGCAGTGAGAAGGCGCTGCTGACGGTACTCAGCAACCGCGGGGACAGCGAGGGCATGAGCCCGATGTCGCCCCCGCCCGACCAGTACACGCACGACAGGCTCGTGGGCTACTACGCCAGGCTCGGGCGCGTCACGTCCTACCGGTTCAATGGCGTGACCGACTACGGATGGGACAGCTACGATGTCCAGCACGAACACGGCGCGCAGCAGGCCTTCCTGATGCTCGACAAGGATGGGCTGATCGTCAGCGCATTCGTGCGGCGCCAGTGATGCGGGATCCCTTGGGAAGCGGAGGTGGCGGCATGCGTGGACGGTGGTTCCTGGTGCTCGTGGCCATTCTCATGGTCGGTTTCGCTCAGCTCGCATCTGCCGCTCCCGCGCCTGCACAAGACGCCCATGTAGCCATCGGTCCGTCGGTCATTCCCCTGAATGGCCCGTGGCGATTCCATGCCGGCGACGATCCGCATGCGGCATCGCCAGGCTTCGACGACAGTGCCTGGGAAGCCGTAGATCTCACCCCTGCTCCGGGCTCGCACGATGGCGACGTGGGCCTGCCGGGCTACGTTACCGGCTGGAACCAGCGCGGGCATGCGGGCTGTACCGGCTACGCGTGGTACCGCCTTGACGTTACCGTCGATAACCCGGGTGGCCGGCCGCTCGCCCTGGCGGGGCCTACGCTCGTGGACTCCACCTACCGCCTCTACATCGATGGGAATGACGCAGGTGGGCCGGGTGACTTCTCCGGCGCGACGGCCGGCGTGTACAGCGTGCGACCCACGGTGTTCTCCTTACCCGCCGCGGTGGGGACGCACACGTACCACCTGGCCCTGCGCGTGTGGATGGACCCCGTCGACGAAGCCGAAGAAAGCGGCGGCATCCACGTGGCCCCGATCATCGGCGACGCCGAGAGCATCGAACACCTGCACCAGGTGCAATGGTTGAAGACGTTCAACGGCTACGTCGTCGACGCGGCTGAACCGTTTGCGTTCGTCGTGCTGACCATCATGGCGCTCTCGCTCGTGGCTACGCGCTCGGTGCGCGCCTACGGATGGCTGGCCGTCGCGTTGGTGCTGCTCGCTTTGCTCCGCGTGAACCAGGTGCTGTTTTACTGGACGCCTTACCTGAGCCTGCGCGGGTATGACATCGCCGTCACCGTCGTGTTGAGACCACTGGTCCTCGCGGCATGGACGCTCGCGTGGCGCGACTGGTTCGGAGTGGCACATCGGCCATGGCTGCGTAACGCTGTCGCGGGTCTCACCGTCGCTTACATGATCCTTGCGTGGCTGGGTCGGCCTTGGATGCCCACCGGGCATGCGACCGCGCCGTTCGCCGATGTGGCGATATCGGCCATACGGGTAGCGTTCGTTGCGCTCTATCTGTGGGTCATCGGTATGGGCGTGACACGTGCGCGCTGTGTGGCAAGTTACTTCGGTGCGCTCGCGGCAATCCTTGTCGGCATCGGCCTGTTCGCGACCGAGCTCAACTTCGTCGGGATACCGGGTATCTGGTTCCCCTATGGCGTCGGGGTGGCGCGAGGGCAGTATGCGTATGCGGCATTCATCGTGGTGATGTTCGGCCTGCTGCTTGAGCGGCTTGCTTGCGGCCCTGCGATCGCGCGCAAGTGAACTGACCCCCTAAAGTTGGACGGGTCGGTCGGGTCCAAAGGCTTGGGTCCGGTATTCCACCGGGCTCCGGCCTTTGAGGTTGAGCTTGATGCGATTGTGATTGTAATAGTGGATGTAACCGGG
>NZ_JBQCFT010000094.1:0-22359 GCF_051958795.1 Luteibacter sp.
GGCGCGGTATTCGCACTGCCCATCAGCGTGGCGTAACCGGCGAGCGGCTCCTCGCGCACGCCCAGGTTCAGGCGCGACTGGCTGGCGGACTGCGGCCATGCGGGCATCGATGCCGCGGATGGCATGTGCTGCGACGCGCGGCTCTCATAGCCACCACTGGCAATCGCGGCAACGGGCGCCTGCGCCTCCTGCGGCGCGGCGCCGGCACGGGTCTGGGCGAGCGCTTCGTGCAGCGTGCGGAACAGGAAATCGTGGATCAGGCGCTGCTCGCGGAAACGCACCTCGCTCTTCGCCGGGTGCACGTTGACATCGACGCCCGCAGGATCGACATCGAGGAACAGCACGAAGACCGGATGCCGGCCGTGGAACAGCACATCGGCATACGCCTGGCGCACCGCATGCGCGACGATGCGATCACGCACCAGCCGGCCGTTGACGTAGAAATACTGCTGGTCCGCCGCCGAACGCGATGCGGTCGGCAGGCCGACCCAACCGGCGAGACGCATGCCGGCGGCCTCGTGTTCGACACGCAAGGCCTGGCCCGGGAAGTCCGGCCCCAGCACTTCGGCCACGCGCGCGAGCGCCGCGTGTTCATCGCGCGCCGGCTTGAGCATGCGCACGGGCTTGCCGTTGTGGCTGAGACGGATCTCGACGCCTTCGCGCGCCAGCGCCAGCGACTTCAGCAGGTCGTCGATGTGCGCAAATTCCGTACGCTCCGCGCGGAGGAACTTGCGCCGTGCGGGCACGTTGTAGAACAGGTCGCGCACTTCGATCGTCGTACCGGGCGGGTGCTGCGCGGGCCGCGCATCGGTGTACTTGCCGCCATCCACTTCGATCCGCCACGCCGCATCCTGGCCGGCATGGCGCGACGTCAGCGAAAACCGCGCGACCGACGACACGGACGCCAGCGCTTCGCCGCGGAAACCCATGCTGGCGACGCGCTCCAGGTCGTCGAAGCTGGCGATCTTGCTGGTGGCATGCGAGGCCACCGCCAGGGACAGTTCATCGCGCGGAATGCCGCCGCCATCGTCGCGCACGCGGATGAGCCGCACGCCACCCTGCTCGATATCCACCTCGATGCGGCGGGCGCCGGCCTCGATGCTGTTTTCGACGAGTTCCTTCACCACCGAGGCGGGACGCTCGATGACTTCACCCGCCGCGATCTGGTTGATCAGCTCGGGCGGAAGGGGACGGATGGGCATGGGACTGGCCTGACTGCACTTTCAGGCCAAGAGGATATCAGCCGGAAGGGATGACCATCACGGTGCCGACCCGCACGGTGTTGTCGTTCATCTTGTTGGCCATTTTCAGCGCGCCCACGGAAATACCGTACTGCTGGGCGATGCCGGTAAGGGTTTCGCCACGGCCCACGCGGTGCAGGTCGCGGATGTTGTCGTCTGCGCGACCGCTGGATCCCTTCTTCGCGGGCGCATCGGCCTTTGCGATGGTCTTCGGCGTCTTCACCGGCGCGGCCGGCGCTTTCGCGCTGGCCTTGCTTGCCACCTTCGTGTCGGCGCCGTCATCGCCACCATCGACCGGCTCAACCGGCGCCGGCGCCGAGGCGACGTAGGTGCCGTTGCGGCGCGCGGCCTGGGCCGCGAACCACGTACCCGGCGGGGGCATGGATTCGAAGTAGTTACGCACGCCGCCGAGCACCGCGTTGGCCAGTTCCTCGCGGTGGCCCTGGTCGCGCAGGCGTTTTTCCTCGGAGGGATTGGTGATGAAGGCGGTTTCGACAAGGATCGACGGCACGTCCGGCGAGCGCAGCACCACGAAGTTGGCGCGCTCCACGTAACCGCGATGCGTCGGGCCCAGGTGGCCGAGCGCCTTCAGCACGTTGCCGGCGATCTGCTCGGAGGCCTGCATGGCATAGCCCTGCTGCAGGTCGAGCAGCACGGCGGCGAGCGAATCGTCCTTGTCGTCCAGCGACACGCCGCCGACCAGGTCGGCGCGGTTTTCGCGGTCGGCCAGCCAGCGCGCGGCTTCGGAGGTCTTGCCGCGCGGTGAAAGCACCCACACGGACGAGCCCTTGGCGTCGCTGTTCTTGAACGCATCCGCGTGGATCGAGACGAACATATCCGCGTTGTGCTCGCGGGCGATCTGGTAGCGCCGCTTCAGCGGGATGAAGTAATCGCCATTGCGAGTGAGCACGGCCTGCATGCCGGGCTGGCGGTTGATCTGGTCGGCGAGCTCACGGGCCACCATGAGGGTGACATCCTTCTCGCGCAGGCCGGTGGCGCCCTTCGCGCCCGGGTCTTCACCGCCGTGGCCGGCGTCGATGGCGACCACGACCTTGCGCGCGCCAGCCATGGGCGGCGTGCCGGCGGGCACGGTCTTGCCGCGGCCCTTCGGGCTCGCCGTGGCGATCGGGGCATCGGCCGGTGCGTCGGCCACGGCCTTCGCCACGGAGGGCGCGTCGTCGTCAGACGGGGTGTTGTCGCCCGGGTCGGACTGGCCGCCGGGGTACAGGTCCAGCACCAGCCGGTAACCGTAGTCGCCGGCCGGCTTCAGCAGGAAGCTCTTGGGCTTGGCCTTTGGGTCGACCATGGCGGTCATGCGGGCGGCGGCGCCCTGCTTGCCCGTGCTCATGGACTTGAACAGGCCCTGCCCGCCCGGCGCGGAAAAATCCGACGCGACGGAGCTGCCGGCGATATCCAGCACCACGCTGCCCGGGGTATCGCCCTGGGACATCTTGTAGGTGGCCGGACCGGAAAGATCGAAGACGACGCGCGTGTACTCGGGGCCAGCCCAGACGCGCGCGGCCTTCACGTCAGCCGCCTGCGAGGCGGCAGGCGCCAGCGTCGCGACGGCGGTCACGCACGCAAGAAGCCCTAGTTTGCTAGTGATTCCCCTCATATGGCCCGGATTGAACTCCATGCGCCCGCGGATTGCAAGATTTTTTCCCTTGCTAATCCATAACCTGCGAACACTTCGTCAATGTCCATACAGGAATGCGCGGCAACCGGTGAGATTTCTCGTGGGATCTTGCGGCCCACAGGCAATTACAGGGTAGCGACGATTCTCTGGCCCATCGCCGTATGGGGATGGAAGGTCACGGCGCGGCCGGTGCCTTCGTGGCGGAAGCTGAGTTCGAGGTCCACCGGCGGCAGCGCGCCTGCCCCGCGTTCGGGCCATTCCACCAGTACGATGGCGCCGGGCTCGGCCAGGCTGTCGAGGCCGAGCCATTCAAGCTCGCCCGGATCGGCGATGCGGTACAGGTCGAGGTGGAACGCCCGGCGCTCGCCAAGCTCGTAGCCCTCCACGAGGCTGTAGGTCGGGCTCTTGACCCGTTCGCCGACGCCCAGCGCCTGCAGGAACGCGCGGGCGAAGGTGGTCTTGCCGGCGCCGAGGTCGCCGTGCAGGAAGGCCACGAGGCCATCCGGCAGGGCCTTGGCCAGTTGCTGGCCCAGGGCGATCGTCGCGGCCTCATCGGGCAGGATCAGTTCCATCAGGCCTCCAGGCCGTTGACGAGCCGGCGCAGCGGCTCGAGCAGGTCGCCGGCGAGCAGGCCACGCTCGCCATGGCGCGCGGCGACATCGGCGGCCCGCGCATGCAGCCCGACGCCCAGGCAGGCCGCTTCGAACGGCGAGCAGCCCTGCCCGAGCAGGCCCGCGATGATGCCGGTGAGGGTATCGCCCATGCCACCGCTGGCCATGCCGGGGTTGCCCCAGGGGCACACCGCCACGTCGCCCTCGGGCGAAGCGATGAGGCTGCCGTTGCCCTTCAGCACCACGACGGCTTCGAAACGGCGGGCCAGGGTGCGAACGGCGGTGAAGCGGTCGGCCTGCACTTCGGCGGTATTCGTGCCGAGCAGGCGCGCCGCCTCGCCCGGATGGGGCGTCAGCACGATGCGCGCGGGAAGCACCCGCGGCTCGGCATGCAGGAGGTTCAGGCCATCGGCGTCGAGCACGGTGGGCTTGCCCGCGTCGAGCGCGGTTGTCCACAAGGCATGGCCCCACGCCGCCTGCCCGAGGCCAGGGCCCAGTGCCACGACCGAGGCCTTGTCGAGCATCGGCTGGAGCGTCTGCGGGCCATCCACCGCGTGCGCCATGAGCTCGGGCCGGGCGGCATTCATCGCCAGGACGTTCTGCTCACGGGTCGCCACGCTGACGAGTCCCGCGCCGGTACGCGCCGCGGCTTCCGCCGCCATGCGCACGGCGCCGCCGGTGCCGTGGTCGCCGCCGATCGCCAGCACATGGCCGTTGCTGCCCTTGTGTGAATCGCGCGGCCGCGCAGGCAGCCCCTTTGGGGTCAGCAACGTGGCGTCAGCGGGCTCGAGGATCGATGCCGGCAAGCCCAGCGGGTGCAGCACGACTTCCCCCGCTAGTTCAGAAAGGTGGGTATGCATGCCGCGCTTGTGGACGATGAAGGTGGCCGTCGCCGCGGCGCGCACGGCGACGCCCGGGCAGGCGCCGGTATCGGCCGACAAGCCGGACGGGATATCCAGCGCGAACACGGGGACATCCGCCGCGTTGATCGCCTCGATGGCGCGCTTCGCTTCGCCCTCCGGGGCCCGATTGAGGCCGGTGCCGTAGATGGCATCGACCAGCACGTCGGGCGCCGCCAGCGACTCGTCGTCGGCGGCGAGCGTGAGCGTGCCGCCCGCTTCAAGGAAGGCCCGGCGCGCCTCGAAGGCATCACCGCCCTCTTTCGGCTCGCCCAATGCCACCAGGTCGACCTGCAGACCCGCCGCCAGGGCGTCGCGGCCGACCAGGTACCCATCGCCGCCGTTATTGCCGCTGCCGCAGACGATCCGCAACCGACGGGCCTCTGGCCAGCGCCGGCGAAGCTGGGCGAACGCGGCCGCCGCGGCGCGCGACATCAGCTCGAAGCCCGGGATGCCCAGCTCATCGATCGCGCGGCGGTCGATCGCGCGGGCCTGCGCGGAGGTGAACAGGGCGGTATCGCGGTGTGGGGCGCTCATCCTGAGGATTATATGTGGGCCAAGTAGAATGGATGCATGCCCGTTTCCACCGACATCGACTACCCGGCTCTCGCCAGCGACATCAAGCGCTGGGCGCGCGAGCTCGGCTTTGCCGACGCGGGCATCGCCGGCACCGAGCTCGGCCACGACGAGGCCTACCTCGAGCGCTGGCTGGACGACGGCCACCACGGCGAAATGGACTACATGGCCCGTCACGGCACCCGGCGCAGCCGGCCCGCGGAGCTGGAGCCCGGCACCCTGCGCGTCATCTCGGTGCGCATGGATTACATCCCGCCCGGTACCGCGAATGCCTGGGATGTCATCAACGATGGCGAAAAGGCGTACATCGCGCGCTACGCACTCGGCCGCGACTACCACAAGGTCATGCGCAATCGCCTGCAGAAACTGGCGTCGCGCATCACCGAACGCATCGGCGAGTTTTCGTACCGCGCGTCTGTCGACTCCGCCCCCGTCCTCGAGAAAGCCCTCGCCCGCAACGCAGGCCTCGGCTGGATCGGCAAGCACACGGTGGTCATCAACAAACGCGCCGGATCGTACTTCTTCCTCGGCGAGCTCTACACCGACCTGCCACTACCCGTGGATGAGCCCGCGACGGCGCACTGCGGCAGCTGCCGCAAATGCATCGACATCTGCCCGACCCAGGCGATCGTCGCGCCGTACCGGCTCGATGCACGCCGCTGCATTTCGTATCTCACCATCGAATTGAAGGGCAGCATCCCGGAAGAGTTCCGCGCGCCGATGGGCAACCGCGTGTTTGGCTGCGATGACTGCCAGCTGATCTGCCCGTGGAACAAGTTCGCGCAGGATGCGACCGAGCCTGACTTCGCGCCGCGGCATAGCCTGGACGGGCCGAAACTCGTGGAGCTGTTCGCGTGGAGCGAAGCGGAATTCCTCGCACGCACCGAGGGCATGGCGATTCGCCGGACCGGGTATGAAGGCTGGCTGCGGAACCTGGCGGTGGGCCTGGGGAATGCGCCCACCACGGATGAGGTGGTGGACGCCCTGCGTGCGCGAGCCGATAACGACTCGGCGGTGGTGCGTGAGCACGTGGCATGGGCGCTGGCCCGCCACGGCCACTGACGCAAGTTCGAGAGTCCTCGCCGCTCCTCAGGGGCCAGGCAACGAATGCGACATCGCTTGCGGCTGGGGCGCCGCCGGCTGCTGTTGCACGGCCTGTTGCTGCGACGCGGCCTGCTGTTGGGCAGTGTGCTGGTGGCTGGCCTGCTGCGCGCGCTCCGCAGCGGCTTGCCAGGCCGCACTACTTTGCTCGATCGGCGTGTTGACGGCCTGTTGCGTGGACGCCTCCGCGATGCGCTTGTGCGGCGAATCCAGCGCGCCCTCCACGGCATACGCTGTCGACGCATCCGCATTGAGCACGACGTGGTCGACGGACTTCAGGCCCTGCTCGCGTGCCGCCACAGTCAACGCGCCCGCAAGGTTGTCGCTCTGCCGGTCGGGCGCCCTGCCATGCTGCGCATCGAGCCGATGCACGGCGCCCTGCGTTTGCCTGAACAGCGCATGGTCCGGGTGGTCCGCGTGATCCAGCGTGACCGGTGCCGGACCCGGCGTCACGGGCTGATAGACATGCGAGGTGGCCGAATCGCGGAAGTTACGTTGCGTCGGCGGCTGCGTGCTGGTGTCGAGATAAGGCATGGCATTTTTGTTCGCGCCAAGGTCAATACCGTTCTGCGCCATGACATCCGGGTTCAGGTGGAGTCCCTTCAGGTCGAGGGCCATGGGCGCCTGCCCATTCCCGTAATGGCGCTCGTACTGCACGGCCACGCCCGTCGCCCAGGCGCCGTAGTAATTCGCGTACGACGAATTGCCGTTATGCCCCAGGGTCGATGACCGGTCGAAGTAGTTCTTGCCCATGCCTTCGATGTTGGCCGGCGTGGACGGCATGCTGAGGTCGGCGTTCACCGTGAGGTTCGAACGCATGCTGTAGGTCGCGGGCAACTGGCTGCGATCGACATGGATGAAATCATCCATGCGCCCCGGGTTGCGCTTGTAGATGTCTTCGAGCGTGGGCGCGGGTGCGTGGTTCTTCTGCGCCTCGAGCCGCGCGGCGCTGACCGTCGCGTTCCATCCGGAGATCTCGGCGCCAGCCTCGTCGCGGCGGCTTGCGGCGATCACATCGCCCACCGGCTTCGTGTAATCGTGCGGCGTCGTCTTCGATTGCGCCACGGCCTGCAGGTCGTGGGTGAACTGCGTATTCGCCTTCGCGATGTCCGCCGCATTGAAGCCGTGCTGCAGTTCATGGCCGAGCACGAACGTGGCTTCCGACGCATCGTACTTACCGCCCGCCGGCGTCGAGAGACTGGTGAGCGGCAAACGCATTTCATGCGCACCGGCGTTGTATTCGCCGCCGGCGTGCGGATTGTTCAGGGCAACGATGCGCTGCAAATGGCCTGCATCGACCGCGCGGTTCACTTCATCGACCAGCGCTGGCGAGGCATTGATCGTATCGGTGAGGTTCTTCAGCTGGTCGGGGGTGACTCCAGGCTCTTTCCCGAACGCCTGGAGGACTGCTTCGGCTTTCGCGTTGAGTGGCATGGGCCCGCCCCCTTTCAGCGCACCAGGACCATGTGCACGCAGGCGCCCGCGGCGTCCGCGCCTTCGGCGACCAGGGGATAGACCTCGACATGCTGTCCCGGCCGATCGAACGCATCGTAGGTCCAGCGGCCGTGCTCACCGTGTGCGCTCTGGCGCTTGAAGCCCATGCGCTCCAGTTCCTGCGTGAAGTGGCCGAAATCGGGGGTGCAGATCGGCGTTGCGGACGGCCGGTCTTCGCCCACCGGGGAAAAGATCAGGTCGACGCGCGGCCCCACCGTGCCGACCTGCTGCCGCTCGACACTGAAGGCCCAGCCACCGGACAGTGGCTGTGCATAACCGAAGTGATCCGTGCTGAGGCGCTTGATCGGCAGCCCCAGGCGCTCGCCCATGGTTTCAGGCGTGAGTTCCGCGACCGATGGCGTCGTGCGAATCAGTTCCAGCATGCCGTGCATGGCCTGCTCGGCGGTGACGTGGGCGGCGGACGCGTTCATGCGGGGTGTCTCCTTCGCTTCGGTAGCGTGCGTGAGCGGGGCCGAGGCGGCCAGTAAGGTGGCGAGGGCCAGCCGCATGGGCTGGCCGTACAAACCGGGGTGGCGCAAGCGTTGCCGGGGCATCGCGACTCCTTCCATGGCCGCCAGGTCGCGGCCCGCCCGAGCGTAACAAAAGCCTTGGTGCGATTCCGGCACGGTGTCTCGGTTCGTTCAGCCCCGGCCACGCCCTGCGGCACGTTGCCATACCACCATGGTCGGATGGGCCGTGCCTCGATGCGGGTGGGAAAATAAGCGGTCCCCCTCCGCAGCACCGGCTCCCCCCCATGTCTTCCGATCGCATCCGCTCCTCCCTCCTGCGCGACCGCGTGGTCAGCGCGGAGGCCGCCGCCGCCTTCATCCAGCCCGGCGAGACCGTGGCCATGAGCGGTTTCACGGGCTCGGGGTATCCGAAAGCCGTGCCACTGGCACTCGCCCGCCGCATCGAGGATGCGCACGTGGGCGGCCAGGACTTCCGGATCCGCCTTATGACCGGCGCCTCCACCGCGCCCGAGCTGGATGGCGCCCTGGCCAAGGCCGATGGCATTGCACTGCGCATGCCGTTCCAGACCGACCCGGATGCGCGACAGCGGATCAATGCGGGCACGCTCGATTACATCGACATCCACCTGAGCCACGTCGCGCAGCACGTGTGGTTCGGCTTTTACGGCGAGATCGATACCGCCGTGGTCGAGGTCGCCGGTATTCGCGAGGATGGCTCGCTCATCCCGTCCACTTCCATCGGTAATAACAAGACGTGGCTGGACCTGGCGAAGAAGGTGATCATCGAGGTCAACGACTGGCAGCCGGAAGGGATCGACGGCATGCACGATGTGTACTACGGCACCGCCCTGCCCCCACAGCGCAAGCCGATTCCCCTTTTGCAGGCTGACGACCGCATCGGTGAGACGTCGTTGCGCGTGGATCCCGACAAAGTCGTGGCCGTCGTACGCACGCACGGCCCGGATCGCAACAGCCCTTTCGCACCGGTGGACGACACGAGCAAGCGCATCGCCGCGCACCTGATCGAGTTCCTCCAGCACGAGGTGAAGAAGGGCCGGCTACCGGCCAACCTGCTACCGCTGCAGTCGGGCGTGGGCAACATTCCCAATGCCGTGCTGGCGGGCCTTTCGGAAAGCGGCTTCCGTGACATGGCCGCGTTCACCGAGGTCATCCAGGACGGCATGCTCGACATGCTGCGCGACGGCGTGTTACGCGTGGCGTCGTGCACCGGGTTCGCGCTGAGCCCGGCCGCGAATGAAGAGTTCAAGCGGAATATCGAGTTCTACCGCGAGCGGATCATCATGCGCACGCAGGAGATTTCGAACCATCCGGAACTGGTGCGTCGGCTCGGCTGCATCGCGATGAACGGGATGATCGAAGCCGACCTTTACGGCAACGTGAACTCCACGCACGTGATGGGCAGCAAGATCATGAACGGCATCGGCGGCTCCGGCGATTTCGCGCGCAACAGCTTCCTGTCGATTTTCCTCAGCCCGAGCACGGCGAAGAACGGCAGCATCTCGGCCCTGGTTCCGATGGTGAGCCACGTGGACCACACCGAGCACGACGTGTCGATCATCGTGACGGAACACGGCCTGGCCGACCTGCGCGGCCTGCCGCCGCGGCATCGTGCGCGGCAGAACCTCGACCATTGCGTGGACCCGTCGTACCGGGCGCAGCTCGAGGACTACTTCGACCGGGCATCGCGGGCGAGCTTCGGCAAGCACACGCCGCATCTGCTGCCCGAGGCGCTGTCGTGGCACCAGCGGTGGCTGGATACGGGGACGATGGTGGGCTGACGGCGATGTGGGAGGGAGCTTGCGAACCATGCTATTTGACTAAGAGCAATCGCACGCAAGCTCACTCCCACGGTTGGGCTACCGGATGGGTTACGCCATGCCGCCCGATTTGCGGACGATGAGCATGGCCAGTTCGAGTGACTGCTCGTAGTTCAGGCGGGGATCCACCATCGACTTGTAGGCGCGGTCGAGGTCCTGCTCGACGCGGCCGCGTGCGCCGCCGAGGCTTTCCGTTCCGTTCTCGCCCGTCAGCTCCAGATGCACGCCGCCCAGGCGCGTGCCGGCGGCCGCGTGGATATCGAAGGCCTGGTCGAGTTCGCCGGCGATGTTCGCGAAGCGGCGGGTCTTGTAGCCGTTGCTGGTGCTCTCGGTGTTGCCGTGCATCGGGTCAGCGACCCATAGCACCCGGCGACCGTCGCGCTTTACCGCCTCGAGCAGCGGCTGCAACTGGGTCGCGATCTTGTCGTTGCCCATGCGGTGGATCAGCGTCAGGCGGCCCGGCTCGTCAGTCGGGTTCAGCACGTCGATCAGGCGCAGCAGGTCGTCCGGCAGCACGGTCGGGCCAACCTTCACCGCGATCGGGTTGCGGATGCCGCGGAAGTACTCCGTATGCGCGCCATCGAGCGCCGCGGTGCGCATGCCGATCCACGGGAAATGGGTGGAAAGGTTGAACCAGCCGTCCTGGCGCGGCACCTGGCGGGTCAGCGCCTCTTCGTAGTGCAGCAGCAGGGCTTCGTGCGAGGTGTAGAAATCCACGCGCGAGTAGCTGGAGATCGACTGGCCAGCCAGCGTTTCCATGAAGCGCAGCGAGTCACCGATACTGGCGACCATGCGCTTGTACTCGGCGGCGAGCGGCGAGTGCTCGACCCATGCAAGGTCCCAGTATTCCGGGTGGTGCAGGTCGGCGAACCCGCCGTCGATGAGCGCGCGCACGAAGTTCATGGTCATCGCCGAACGGGCATGCGCCTTGATCAGGCGCTGCGGATCCGCACGGCGCGCCTCCGGCGTGAACGCCGGGCTGTTGACCAGGTCGCCACGGAACGCGGGCAGCGTGACGCCATCGCGCGTTTCCGTATCGGCCGAACGCGGCTTTGCGTACTGGCCAGCAAACCGGCCCACGCGCAGTACCGGCTTCTTCAGCCCGTGGACGAGCACGAGGCTCATCTGCAGCAGGACCTTGAGCCGGTTGGAGATGATCGGGCTGGTGCAGTCAGCGAAGCTCTCGGCGCAATCGCCGCCCTGCAGGAGGAACCGCTCTCCCACCTGGGCTTCTGCGATGCGCTGCTTCAGCGCATTGATTTCCCATGAGGTGACGAGCGGCGGCAGTTCTCCCAGCTGCGCGAGCGAGGTCTGCAACTCCTGCTGGTCTTCATAGGTCGGCTGCTGCAGCGCGGTCCGCGAACGCCAGGTGCCCGGAGCCCAGTCGGCGGCGGGGGGAAGAATGGCTTTGAGGGAATGCGGCATGACGGCGGGACCTACGTAGAAGCGCTAGGGATGGCGCGGGAAGACAGGGAACGGTTTGAGCGGCGCAGGGCCAGCCAGGCCCACACGGTGAGGAGGACGAACCACAGGAGGGTCCATGCCGGCATCGGCAGGCCCAGGATCGGTTCGATCTTCGCGCACTCACCGGAGCCGGTGAATGCGAGCTTCAGCATCTTCAGGAACGGGAACGCATCGAACAGGTAGCCCAGGCCAGGTCCACAGGCGGGCACCTGGTCCGCCGGCAGGCTCTGCAGCCAGAGGTGGCGGCCAGCGGTCGCGATGACCCAGGCGCCGCCCAGGGTGATCAGGCTGGCGTACACGACACGCGCGCCCTGCTTCACCGGCCCGTGCAGCGCACCGACCAGGAAGAACAGGCCCATCACGCAGACCGCGATGCGCTGGAAGATGCACAGGGGGCACGGGTCGAGGTGCATCTGGTACTGGGCGTACAGGGCAAACCCCATGAGGCCGGCACAGATGAGGAAACCAGCGAGATAGCGCGAACGGTACGACCAGGCGAGAGGATTCATTCGGGGATGGTGCGGTGCGGGGACACCCACGTTAACCCGATGTGCACGTGTTTGTCAGCAGGCGAAAGAAGTTTCGTTTGTAACGACGTCAAGGACTTGCGTCCGTTGCCGCCCTTTTTGGGAGCGCGCAAAAGAAAAACCCGGTTGATCGCTCAACCGGGGTTTCGGGTTCTGCTGGAACCGGGACGCTTACTCGGCGTCGACGGCTTCACCCTGCGGGCGATCGACCAGCTCGACGTACGCCATCGGGGCGTTGTCGCCCGGGCGGAAGCCGCACTTGAGGATGCGCAGGTAGCCACCGGGGCGCTGCTGGTAACGCGGGCCCAGCTCCATGAAGAGCTTGCCGACAGCCTGCTTGTCGCGCAGACGCGCGAAAGCGAGACGACGGTTGGCGACGCCATCGGTCTTGGCGAGCGTGATGAGCGGCTCGGCGACGCGACGGAGTTCCTTCGCCGTGGGAAGGGTGGTGCGGATCAGCTCGTGCTTGATCAGCGACGCGGCCATGTTCTTGAACATGGCTTCGCGGTGGCTGCTCGTACGGTTGAGCTTGCGACCGGATTTCTGGTGGCGCATGGCGTTTACTCTCTAAGGTCTGTTGTTATGAAAAGGCGGCCAGGATGAGCCGACTTCCCGCGGTTTCCCGCTATTCGAGGCTGTAAAAACGCCCCGTTATAAGAGCACGGCCTCTATGGGCCGCTTTGGAAATCCCGTGGAAATGCGCGTGGCATCCGCGGGTTGGCGCAAAGGATCGGGGCGATCGAAAACCGATCGCCCCGTGGTGCATCAGCCCAGCTGCATGCCGTGCGAAAGGCCCGGCGGCGGCCAGTTTTCAAGCTTCATGCCGAGGGCCAGACCGCGGCCACCCAGCACATCCTTGATTTCCGTCAGCGACTTCTTGCCCAGGTTCGGGGTCTTGAGCAGCTCCACTTCGGTCTTCTGAACCAGATCGCCGATGTAGTAGATGCTCTCCGCCTTAAGGCAGTTCGCCGAACGGACCGTCAGTTCGAGGTCATCGATAGGACGGAGCAGCAGCGGATCGAAACCGCCCTTCTCCGCCTTGGTCGAATCGGACTCGCGGCGCGAGAAGTCGCCGAACACCGACAGCTGATCGTTGATGATTTCCGCTGCCTTACGGACAGCGTCTTCAGCGCCGATGGTGCCGTTCGTTTCGATATCGAGCACGAGCTTGTCGAGGTTGGTGCGCTGCTCGACACGAGCCGCGTCCACTTCGTAAGCCACGCGCAGGACCGGCGCGAACGACGCGTCGAGCTGCAGACGGCCGATCGGCCGCGTTTCGTCATCCGGGTGCTGACGTGCGCTGGCCGGCTGGTAGCCGACGCCCTTGCGCACCTTCAGGCGCATGTTCAGTGCCACATCCTTGGTGAGGTGGCAGATCACATGATCCGGGTTGACGATTTCGACGGTGTGGTCGACGGCGATGTCGCCGGCCGTGACCACGCCCTTGCCCTTCTTCGACAGCGTCAGGGTGACTTCATCACCGCTGTGCTGGCGAATCGCGACGTCCTTGAGGTTCAGGAGAACCTCAATGACGTCTTCCTGGAGACCTTCCAGGGTGGTGTACTCGTGCAGTACGCCGTCGATTTCGACTTCGACGATGGCGCTGCCCGGAATCGAAGAGAGCAGCACGCGACGCAGCGCGTTGCCCAGGGTGTGGCCAAAACCACGCTCGAGCGGCTCGACCACCACCTTCGCGCGGTTAGCGCCAAGCTGCTCGACGCTGAGGCCACGAGGCCGCAGCACACTAGTTGACGATACTGCCATGCAAGGCTCCGGTGGAATACTTCGAGTAAAGCTCGACGATCAGGGCTTCGTTGATATCGGCCGGCAGATCACCACGATCCGGCACAGCCTTGAACGTGCCTGCGAACTTCTTGCTGTCGACCTCGACCCACGACGGACGAAGATCCATCGTGTCGTAGATCGTCGCCGCTTCCTGCACACGCAGCTGCGTGCGGGCCTTCTCGGTCAGCGAAACCTCATCGCCCGGACGGACGTGGTACGAGGGAACGTTGACCTTCTTGCCGTTGACCGTCACCGACTTATGGGCGACGAGCTGGCGGGCCTGGGCGCGGGTGACCGCAAAACCCATGCGGTACACGACGTTGTCGAGACGGCTTTCCAGGAGGCGAAGCAGGTTTTCACCCGTGTTGCCCTTCTGGGTCGAAGCCTTGGTGTAGTAGTTGCTGAACTGACGCTCGAGCACACCGTAGATGCGCTTGACCTTCTGCTTCTCACGAAGCTGAACAGCGTAGTCGGACAGACGGGCGCGCTTGTTGGCGCCATGCTGGCCGGGCTTGTTTTCGAGCTTGCACTTGGAATCAAGCGCGCGGGCCGGGCTCTTCAGACCGAGGTCGGCACCTTCACGACGCGCAAGTTTGCAGGTAGCTCCACGATAACGGGCCATGGGTATGCTCCTTAGACGCGACGCTTCTTGGGGGGACGGCAGCCGTTATGCGGAATCGGCGTGACGTCAATAATGTTGAGCACCTTGTAGCCCAACGCGTTGAGAGAACGCACGGCCGACTCGCGGCCCGGGCCGGGGCCCTTGATGCGAACTTCCACGGTCTTCACACCGTAGTCGCCAGCGGCGCGGCCAGCCTTTTCGGCGGCAACCTGCGCTGCGAACGGGGTGGACTTGCGGGAGCCGCGGAAACCCGCGCCGCCTGCAGTCGCCCACGACAGGGCATTGCCCTGGCGATCGGTGATCGTGACGATGGTGTTGTTGAAGGAAGCCTGCACGTGGGCCACGGCATCCGTGACAACGCGCTTGATCTTCTTCTTGGTCTTAACCGGCTTAGCCATAATCGGTATCCGTTACTTCTTGATCGGACGACGCGGACCCTTGCGGGTACGGGCGTTGGTACGCGTGCGCTGGCCGCGCACCGGCAGGCCGCGACGGTGGCGGAGGCCACGGTAGCAACCCAGGTCCATGAGGCGCTTGACCGCCATGCCGATCTCACGGCGGAGATCGCCTTCGACCGTGTACTTGGCGATCTCGGCGCGGATCTTCTCGACCTCGCCTTCGCTCAACGACTTGATCTGGGTGGTCGGAACCACGCCAGCATCAACACAGACCTTCTTCGCCCGCGAACGGCCGATTCCGTAAATGCTCTGCAGGCCAACCCAGACATGCTTCTGGACCGGCAAATTGACACCCGCGATGCGCGCCATGATGTACTGTCTCCAATGTGCTTCGAGCGCGGTACACGCGCAATTCTAACCTTATTGAACCTAAACGGGAAGTCCTGCGGCGCCGTGGCGCCGCGGCCTCCCCTACTCGGGGACTTCCAGCCCAATCTCAGCCGCGGCGGAGATTGGACTTTTTAAGCAGACTCTCGTACTGGTGGCTCACAAGATGGGCCTGGACCTGGGCCGTAAAGTCCATCACCACCACCACCACGATCAGCAGCGAAGTGCCGCCGAAATAGAACGGGACTTGCCAGGCGCTCTGCATGAACGACGGCACCAGGCAGACCAGGACGATGTAGAGCGCGCCGACACCGGTAAGACGGGTCATGACGCCATCGATATAGTCCGCCGTGGCACGACCCGGGCGGATACCCGGAATCAGTGCGCCCGAACGCTTGAGGTTATCGGCCGTTTCCTGCGAGTTGAACACGATCGCCGTATAGAAGAAGGCGAAGCCGATGACCAGGACCGCGAAAACAATGTCGTAGACCGGCTCACCCGGGGTCAGCGCAGTGGTGAGCCACTGGAGCCAACGCATCTGGTGATTCGTGCCGAACATGTTTGCCGCGGTCGCCGGGAACAACAGCAGGCTGCTCGCGAAGATCGGCGGAATGACGCCCGCCATGTTGATCTTGAGCGGCAGGTGCGAGGTCTGGCGCTGGAACTGACGCTGGTTGCCCTGCTTCGCGTAGTTCACGGTGATGCGCCGCTGGGCGCGTTCCATGAACACCACGAAGGCAGTGACGCCGAGGATGACCACGACGACCATCAGCAGCTTCAGCCCACCCAGCTGGCCGTTGTCGGCCATGGTCAGGGTGTGTGCCACGGCTGCCGGCAGGCCAGCCACGATACCGGCGAAGATCAGCATCGAGATGCCGTTGCCGATGCCGCGCTCCGTGATCTGCTCACCCAGCCACATCAGGAACATGGTGCCTGCCGTGAGGCCGACCACCGATGCCATGATGAAGCCCGCGCCCGGCATGTAAACCACCGGACCGTGAGCACCCGTCTGGCCCTGGAGATTGATCGCGATACCGAAGGCCTGGAAAGCCGCGAGGCCCACCGTGCCGAAACGGGTATACGTGGTCATCTTCCGGCGACCGGACTCGCCTTCCTTGCGCAGTGCCATCAGCGACGGAATGACCGAACCCATCATCTGGATCACGATCGACGCCGAAATGTAGGGCACCACGCCCAGCGCGAATACCGAGAAGCGGGACAGCGAGCCACCCGAGAACATGTTGACCATGTTCAGCAGGCCGCCGCCGCCCTCAACCAGGCTCGTCATCGCCTCGGGATTCACGCCCGGAACGGGAATGAAGGAACCGAGGCGGAAGACGATCAGCGCACCAATGAGGAAAAAGATGCGCTGACGCAGTTCCGTCAGTTTGCCCAGCGAGCCGAGCGAATTGCCCTGCGCTCCAGCCACTGGATTACTCCACGCTGCCGCCGGCGGCTTCGATGGCAGCCTTGGCACCGGCCGTCACGAGCACACCCTGCAGCTTGACGGCGCGGTTGATCTCGCCCTTCAGCACGATCTTGATCTTCTTGGCGCGGCTGGTCACGAGGCCAGCGGCGTGCAGGGCGATCGGGTCGATCGTGTCGGCCTGGATCACGGCCAGCTGGTACAGCATGACCTGCTCGGTGTCCGCCTTCTTGAGCGAGCGGAAACCGACCTTCGGCAGGCGGCGCTGCAGCGGCATCTGGCCGCCTTCGAAACCGACGCGGTGGGTGTTACCAGCGCGTGCGTGCTGACCCTTGTGGCCGCGGCCGGCGGTCTTGCCGAGGCCGGAACCGATACCGCGGGCAACGCGGGTGCGGGTCTTGCGGGCGCCCTTGCCGGGCTTGATGTCGTTAAGACGCATGATCGATTACTCCTCAACCCGGACCAGGTAGTAGACCGTGTTGATGAGGCCACGGACCTGCGGGGAATCCTTCAGTTCACGGACATCGTTGAGCTTGCCGAGGCCGAGGGCCTTGACGCTCAGGCGATGACGACCCTGCACACCACGCAGGCCCTTGACCAGGCGCACGCGGACGGTGCCGGTGGTTTCGTTGTTCTTAGCCATTGCCCAGCACCTCTTCGATCGTCTTGCCACGCTTGGCGGCGATGCGCTTCGGCGAGGCGACGGCCTGCAGACCCTTGATCGTCGCGCGGACGAGGTTGATCGGGTTGCGCGAGCCGACGGCCTTGGCCAGCACGTCCTTCACGCCGACCACTTCGAGGACAGCGCGCATGGCGCCGCCGGCAATGACGCCGGTACCCTGCGAGGCAGGCTGCATGTAGACGCGGGCCGCGCCGTGGTTAGCCTTGATGGCGTACCAGAGCGTGCCGTTGTTGAGTTCAATGGACACCATGTTGCGGCGTGCGCGCTCCATGGCCTTGGAGATGGCGACCGGCACTTCACGCGCCTGGCCATAACCAAACCCGACGCGGCCTTCGCCGTCGCCAACAACCGTAAGAGCGGTGAAGCTCATCTGGCGGCCACCCTTGACGGTCTTGGCCACGCGGTTGACGGCGATCAGCTTTTCAAGCATGCCGTCCGAATTTTCGCGATCTGTCGAGGACATCTCTTTTCCTGATAGCCCGGCATGTATATCCGGGACTTCTGTTTACGGCTTGGTCGCCGCTTGGAGTTGTAGGTACATCGGGCGACACCGGCCCCGAAGGGCCGATGCCGTGGCCTGACGCCTCTTAGAACTTGAGGCCGGCCTCACGCGCCGCATCGGCGAGAGCCTTGATGCGACCGTGGTAACGGAAACCCGAGCGATCGAACGCGACCGACTCGATACCGGCGGCCTTGGCGCGCTCGGCAACGATGCGACCCACCGTGGTGGCGGCTTCGACGTTCTTCTTGCTCTTGAGGCCATCGGCGACCGACTTCTGCACGGTCGAGGCGGCTGCCACGACGGTGCCGTTCGGCGCGAAGACCTGCGCGTAAATGTGCTGACCGGTGCGGTGCACGCTCAGGCGGGCGACAGCGAGCTCACGGATGTGGGCGCGGGTCGACTTGGCGCGGCGCAGGCGGGATTCGTTCTTGTTCATCGTCTCGTCTCCAGGACGCGGATAGGCCGATTAGGCCTTCTTGGCTTCCTTCAGGATGATCGTCTCGCCCGCGTAACGGACGCCCTTGCCCTTGTAGGGCTCCGGCGAACGGTAAGCGCGGATCTTGGCGGCCACTTCGCCCACGAGCTGCTTGTCGGCACCCTTGACCAGGATTTCCGTCTGCGTCGGGACTTCGATGGTGATGCCTTCCGGCGCTTCGTACACGACCGGGTGCGAGAAGCCGAGGGACAGGTTTACGGCCTTGCCCTGCAGCTGCGCGCGGTAACCGACGCCGACCAGTTCGAGCTTCTTCTCGAAGCCGTTGGTGACGCCGCTGACCATGTTCGCGACGATCGCGCGGGCGGTGCCGCCGAACTTGTCGTCAGCGCCAGCGGCCAGAACGACCGTGGCCACGCCGTTTTCCTGCGAGAACGAAACGCCCGGCAGTTCGTGGGTGGTCAGGGTGCCCTTCGGGCCCTTGACGGAGACGGTGCCGTTGGCGACCGAGATTTCAACGCCCTTGGGGAGCGTAATGGGCTTCTTGGCTACACGTGACATATCGGGACTCCTTACGCCACCTGGCCGATGACTTCGCCACCCAGACCCTTAGCACGGGCCTGTGCGTCGGTCAGAAGACCGGCGGAGGTGGAGATGATCGAGATACCCAGGCCACCGAGGACCTTCGGCAGCTCGTCCTTGCCGCGGTAAACGCGGAGGCCCGAACGGCTGACACGGGAAATGGTTTCGATAGCCGGACGGCCTTCGAAATACTTCAGCTTGATCTCGAGGACCGGCTTGCCGTTTTCGTCGGCAACGCGCGCATCGAGGACATAGCCTTCGTTCTGCAGGAGCTGGGCGAGGGCCAGCTTCATCTTCGACGACGGCATACGGACAACCGACTTGCCAGTGGCCTGGCTATTGCGGATGCGCGTAAACAGATCGGCGATGGGATCAGTCATGCTCATAGAAAAAACCCTTGAGAGTGCACCGATATCCGAATTACCGGAGATCTTTAAATTGTAAAGCCGACAAGGCGTCGGTCTGCATTGCGCAGCCCGACGACTATATCAGGCTGTCGCGGGTTGGGCAACTTCTGCCCAGCCCAGGTCCCTGCCCCGCCCCGAAGGGCCTGGCCGGGCCGCCCCGCGAGGGGCGGTATCAGCTTCTTACCAGCTGGCCTTGCGCAGGCCCGGCACGTCGCCACGCATGGTGGCTTCGCGCAGCTTGTTACGGCCGAGGCCGAACTTGCTGTAGACGCCACGCGGGCGACCGGTCAGGGCGCAGCGGTTGCGCTGACGCGACGGCGAAGCGTCACGCGGCAGCTTCTGCAGCTTGGTCTGGGCTTCCATCTTCTCGTCATACGAGGCGGTGGCGCTCAGGACGATCGCCTTGAGTTCGGCGCGCTTGGCGGCGTACTTCTTGGCGAGCTTGGAGCGCTTGAGGTCGCGCTCGATCATCGAGGTCTTAGCCATGTTCTACCTGGTAATCAGTTGCGGAACGGGAAGCTGAAGGCTTCCAGCAGTGCCTTGGCTTCTTCGTCGGACTTCGCGGTGGTGGTGATGGAGATATCCATACCGCGCAGCGCGTCGACCTGGTCGAAGTCGATTTCCGGGAAGATGATCTGTTCCTTGATGCCGAAGTTGTAGTTACCACGGCCATCGAAAGCGCGACCCGAGACGCCACGGAAGTCGCGCGTACGCGGCAGCGAGACGTTGATCAGGCGATCCAGGAACTCCCACATCTGGGCACGGCGCAGGGTGACCTTGCAACCGATCGGCCAGCCGTCGCGGATCTTGAACGATGCGACGGAGACGCGAGCCTTCGTGGTGACCGGCTTCTGGCCGGAGATCTTGGCCATGTCGGCCACGGCGTTCTCGAGGATCTTCTTGTTACCGGCGGCTTCGCCGACGCCCATGTTGAGCGTGATCTTCGTGATGCGCGGGACTTCCATGACGTTCTGGTAACCGAAGCGCTCAGTGAGCTTCTTCATTACCGACTCTTTGTAAAACGTTTCAAGACGGGTCATGACTTCGGTTCCTTACGCGTCGACCACTTCGCCAGAGGCGAACACGCGCACCTTGCGCCCGTCCTCGAGCGTCTTGGTGCCAACGCGCTCGCCCTTGTTCGTGGCGGAGTTGAAGAGCTGGACATTGGAGATATGGATCGAGGCCTCACGCTCGACGATACCGCCAGGCTGGTTGGCCTGGGGGTTCGGCTTGGTGTGACGCTTGATGATGTTGACGTTGGAGACGACCACGCGGTCGCCATCAACGCGCAGGACATCGCCGCGCTGGCCCTTGTTCTTGCCGGTGATCACGACGACGTGGTCACCCTTGCGGATACGGTTCATGGTCTGGCCTCCGCTCAGAGCACTTCGGGCGCGAGCGAGACGATCTTCATGAACTTCTCGCTGCGCAGCTCGCGGGTAACCGGCCCGAAAATACGGGTACCGATCGGCTCGAGCTTGTTGTTGAGGATGACGGCCGCGTTACCGTCGAAACGGATCACGGAACCATCGGGGCGACGCACACCCTTGGCGGTACGAACCACCACGGCGTTGTACACCTCACCCTTCTTGACCTTACCGCGGGGGATGGCGTCCTTGATCGTCACCTTGATCACATCACCGACGCTGGCGTAACGGCGCTTCGAACCGCCCAGCACCTTGATGCACATCATTTCCTTCGCGCCGCTGTTATCAGCCGCGGAAAGCATGCTCTGTACTTGGATCATCGCAGCTCTCCTTAGACTTCAGCGCGCGTGACGATTTCGACCACGCGGTGATGCTTGGTCTTCGACAGCGGACGGCACTCCGCGATACGCACCACGTCGCCCTCGTTCGCACCGGTTTCATCGTGCGCGTGGAGCTTGGTGGAGCGACGGATGATCTTGCCGAGCAGCGGGTGCTGCACCTGGCGCTCGATCAGTACCGTGACCGTGCTGGCCATCTTGTTGCTAATGACGCGACCGACGAGGGTACGCGCAGTTTTCGTGTTATCGCTCATATCCGCCGTCCCTTACTTCTTCTCGCCGAGCACGAACTTCGTGCGGGCGATGTCGCGCCGAACGCGGCGCAGCTGGTGCGGCTGGGTGAGCTGGCCGGAGCCCTTCTGCATGCGCAGATTGAACTGCTCCTTGCGAAGGTCCAGCAGATGCTGGTTCAGCTCTTCCGCCGACTTGTCTTTGATTTCTTTGATGGCCATTACATCACCGCCCTGGACACGAACTGGGTCTGGACCGAGAGCTTGGCCGCGGCAAGGCGCATGGCCTCACGTGCGGTGGCTTCGTCGACACCTTCGATTTCATAAAGCATGCGGCCCGGCTGGATCTCGGCGACCCAGAACTCGACGCCACCCTTACCGGCACCCATTCGAACTTCGATGGGCTTGCGGGTGATCGGCTTGTCCGGGAACACGCGAATCCACAGCTTGCCACCGCGCTTGACGAAGCGGGTGATGCAACGACGGGCCGCTTCGATCTGGCGCGCGGTCAGCTGACCGTGCGTCGTCGCCTTGAGGCCGTATTCGCCGAAGCTCACGACGTTCGAGGTAAACGCCAGGCCGTCGTTGCGGCCCTTAAACATCTTGCGGAACTTGGTACGCTTTGGTTGCAACATGGCAACGCTCCTTACTTGGCAGAGCGCTCGCCGCGTTCACGGCGGTTTTCACCACCATCACGACGCGACGACTGCTGCGGCTGCTGATCTTCCTTCGACGCCTCGGCCGTGGCGGCCGCCAGGTCGAAGATCTCGCCCTTATAGACCCACACCTTCACACCGATGATGCCGTACTGGGTCTTCGCTTCGGCGGTGCCGTAGTCGATATCAGCGCGGAGGGTGTGGAGCGGCACGCGACCTTCACGAGCCCACTCGGAGCGCGCGATCTCGGCGCCGTTCAGACGGCCGGAGACGTTGATCTTGATGCCCAGGGCGCCGAGGCGCATGGCGTTGCCAACCGAGCGCTTCATCGCGCGACGGAACATGATGCGGCGCTCGAGCTGCTGCGCGATCGACTCGGCAACCAGCTGTGCGTCGAGTTCCGGCTTGCGGACTTCGCTGACGTTGATGTGCGTCGGGACGCCCATCATGTCGGTGACTTCCTTGCGAAGCTTCTCGATGTCTTCACCCTTCTTGCCGATCACCACGCCCGGACGGGCGGTGTGGATCGTCACGCGGGCGGTCTTGGCCGGGCGCTCGATCTGGATCTTCGAGATACCGGCGGCGGCGAGCTTCTTGCGCAGCATCTCGCGGACCTTGAGGTCGGCA
>NZ_JBQCFT010000095.1:0-24015 GCF_051958795.1 Luteibacter sp.
CCCTGCTGCCGGTTCGCGGCCGTAGGCAAAATAAGTACCGGGGCCGCGTAGCGGCCGTCCTTTTCGAACGACGTGGACTGTCTGAGCAGCGAGGGTGGGCGCCAAGGGCTCTTCCCGGAGACGTCCGAGCGCTAGACGCGATGGCGTAAGCCGAGCCATGCGAAGCCGAAGGCGAGCCTGATCGCCCAAACACAAAAAAGCCCGGCGCTGTGGCCGGGCTTTCTCAGGCGGGCATCGCGCGCAAGCGCGCTCCCACGACAGCGGTTGGGCTTAGACCGCCTGCGCCGGGTGGGCGTAGCTGATCGGGGCCTTGGCCGGGTCCTTGAAGCTGACTTCTTCCCAGGCCGTGACGTCAGCCATCAGCTGGCGGAGCAGCTTATTGTTCAGTTCGTGGCCCGACTTGTGTGCCGAGTACGCGCCGATCAGGCTGTGGCCGAGCATGTAGATGTCGCCGATGGCGTCGAGGATCTTGTGCTTCACGAACTCGTTGTCGTAACGCAGGCCATCTTCGTTCAGCACGCGGTAGTCATCGAGCACCACCGCGTTATCCATCGAACCGCCCAGGGTCAGGTTGCGCTCGCGCAGCGCTTCGATATCACGCATGAAACCGAAGGTGCGGGCGCGGCTGACTTCCTTGACGAACGACGTGGTCGAGAAATCCATCTCGGCCTGCGAATTACGCTTATTAAAGAGCGGGTGGTCGAACTCGACCGAGAAGCCCACCTTGAAGCCGTCGAACGGCTCGAGCTTCGCCCACTTGTCGCCGTCGCGGACCACGACCGGCTTCTTGATGCGGATAAAGCGCTTCGGGGCGTCCTGCTCCTCGATGCCAGCGGACTGGATCAGGAACACGAACGGACCGGCGCTGCCATCCATGATCGGCACTTCAGGCGCCGACAGGTCGACATACGCGTTATCGATACCCAGGCCCGCCATCGCCGAGAGCAGGTGCTCGACCGTGGACACGCGGACCTCGCCATTGATAAGCGTGGTGGAAAGACGGGTATCACCCACGTTCTCCGGACGCGACTTCAGCTCAACCGGCGGGTTGAGGTCAGTACGACGGAACACGATGCCCGTGTTCGGAGCCGCGGGGCGGAGCGTCATGTACACCTTGTCGCCCGTATGAAGGCCGACGCCGGTGGCGCGAATGACGTTCTTGAGAGTGCGCTGCTTGATCATGATGGGTCAAACCTTGGTGGCAGCAGCCAGGTGTATTGGAGATGCTAACACAGTCTTAACCTCGGAATAAACAAACCGGCCAGTACAGTCTTGGCCATCTTTCACCAACCCTTCAGCAATTGGTGCAAGTCGTTCGCATTTGGAGCTCGATTTAACGAGGAAGTTCCCTTTCCTTTCGGGGGCACGAAGGTGCCCCGCCGCCCGGAACGGGAACGGCGGCGGGGCACCCGGGCGGGCCGGCGTCTTGCCGGGCCCTGCCCCACGTCATCCCTGACGTGCCTGGTGTATGGCGTTAGTGCCGCTTAGTCGGCCTGGCGACGCAGGAAGGCCGGGATATCGAGGTAATCGATCGCCGGCTCGGCCGTCTTGGCCGCCGGAGCCGGTGCCGCCTCGGCGCGCGGGCTCGACGAGATCGTCGGCTCGGCGTGGTGGGCGTAATCGACCACTTCGTTACCCGTACCCGTGCGCAGCACGACCGGGCGCGGACGCTGGCGCATTTCGACCTGCTGCTGGACCGGCTGGCGGACCGGCTGCTTGGCGGCGACGCCGCGGTTCAGGCCGGTGGCGACCACGGTCACGCGGACGTCGTCCTGCATGTCCGGATCGAGCGAGGTGCCGATCACCACGGTCGCGTCTTCCGAAGCGAAGTCGTGGATCACGCGGCCAATCTCGTCGAACTCGCGCATGGTCAGGTTCGGGCCGGCCGTGACGTTGACCAGGATGCCGCAGGCACCGGCCAGGTTCACGTCTTCCAGCAACGGGTTGTTGATCGCGGACTCGGCGGCAGCCTGCGCGCGGTCGTCGCCGCGGGCGGTGCCCGAACCCATCATCGCCATGCCCATCTCGCTCATCACGGTGCGCACGTCGGCAAAGTCGACGTTGATCAGGCCCGGGGCCGTGATCAGGTCGGCGATGCCCTGCACCGCGCCGAGCAGCACGTCGTTGGCGGCCTTGAAGGCGTTCAGCAGCGTGACTTCACGGCCGAGGACCGAGAGCAGCTTTTCGTTCGGCACGGTGATCAGCGAATCCACGTGCTGCGAGAGGTCTTCGATACCCTTCAGGGCGACCTGCATGCGGCGGCGGCCTTCGAACGGGAACGGCTTGGTCACCACGGCGACCGTGAGGATGCCCTTCTCCTTCGCCAGCTGGGCCACGACCGGAGCCGCACCCGTGCCGGTACCACCACCCATGCCGCAGGTGATGAAGACCATGTCCGCGCCTTCGAGCATTTCCTCGATGCGCTCGCGATCTTCCAGTGCGGCCTGGCGGCCCACTTCCGGGTTGGCGCCCGCGCCGAGGCCCTTGGTGACGTTGCCACCGAGCTGCAGGTGCGTGCGACCGCCGCAGGTCTTCATGGCCTGGGCGTCAGTGTTGGCGACGACGAATTCGACGCCTTCGATGTTGGAGTTCACCATGTGGGCCACGGCGTTGCCGCCGCCACCACCCACGCCGATGACCTTGATGACCGCATTCGGTGCCAGTTTTTCGATCAGTTCAAACATTTCCCGTCCTCCGCAGAACTTTTAGTTTTTTTAGGTTTGTATCCCATGGGCGACTCCTGTCGACCGTGGGTTGCGGGCCTTCCTCTTGCCCCGGCGCCCCCCTTCCATCGGGCACCGACATCTCGGTGTGAAACTGTTTTAGAAGTTCTTGGTAAACCAGCTACGGAACTTCTCGACCACGTTGCCTACGTTGCCCACCGCCGAGCTCGTGTGCCGCGCACCGCCGCCGCTGGCGCGCGAGCCGTGCAGCAGCAGGCCGACGCCGGTGGAATGCAGTTCGCTGGATACGACATCGCCGAGGCCCGAGACGTGCTGCGGCACGCCCACGCGGACCATCTTGTGGAAAATCTCTTCCGCCAGTTCGAGCGCGCCTTCCATGCGCGCCGCGCCGCCCGTCAGCACGATGCCGGCGGCCACGAGGCTTTCGTAACCCGAGCGGCGCAGTTCGTCCTGCACCATCTCGAAGATTTCTTCATAACGTGCCTGTACCGACTGGGCCAGCGCCTGGCGGGCCAGGCGGCGCGGCGGGCGATCACCCACGCTCGGCACCTGGATCGTTTCTTCCGCGTGGGCAAGCTGCGCGAGCGCACACGCATATTTGATTTTGATCTCTTCCGCGTGAGCGGTAGGTGTGTGCACGCCATACGCGATGTCGTTCGTCACCTGGTCGCCGCCGACCGGCAGCGACTTGGTGTAGCGAATGGAACCCTGCGTGTAGATCGCGATGTCGGTCGTGCCCGCACCGATATCGACCAGGCACACGCCGAGTTCGAGCTCGTCTTCGGTCAGGACCGACTTGGCACTCGCTACGGCCGCCGGCACCAGTTCATCGACGGAGAGGCCACAGCGCTGGATGCACTTGGAGATGTTCTGCACCGCCGAAGCCGCACCGGTGACGAGGTGCACGCTGGCTTCGAGGCGCACGCCGCTCATGCCGACCGGGTGGCGGATGCCGTCCTGGCCGTCGATGCGGTATTCCTGTGATTCCTTGTAGAGCACCTTGCGGTCGGCCGGGATCGCCACGGCGCTCGCGGCTTCCAGCACCTGCTCCAGGTCGCCCGCCATCACCTCGCGGTCGCGGATCGCCGCGGTGCCGTGCGAGTTGCGGGTTTCCAGGTGGCTGCCGGAGATCGAGGCGTACACCGAGCGGATATCGCAGCCGGCCATCAGCTCGGCCTCTTCCACGGCGCGCTGGATCGAGTGCACCGTCGATTCGATATCCACCACCGAGCCGCGCTTCATGCCGCGCGACACGTGGGTGCCGATGCCGATCACTTCGATCGGTTCGCCCGGCTCGTATTCGCCCACGATCGCGACGACCTTGGAGGTGCCAATGTCGAGGCCGACGACGAGCTGTTTGTCGTTCTTGTTTCTCATGTTCTAGCTCAGGTTCCGACCTTGGGTGTGGCCGTGTTGTCCGATGGCGGCCACCGGATGGCGAATCCGTTGGTGTAACGCAGGTCGGCGTAGGCGAAACCGCCACGATGACCTGCAATGAGTTGCGGGTACACATCCAGGAAGCGCGCGAGGCGGCGGTCAGCCTGTTCGCGATCGCCGATCACGATCTCGGCGCCGCTATCCATGATCACGCTCCAGCTGCCGCGCTGGGTGAGCGACACGCCGGTCACCGACATGCCCACCCTGCCCTCGAACGCCTTGCGCACCTGGGCGTAGAAGCTCACCACCTCGGCCAGGCGCGAATCCGGGCCCGAGAGCCGCGGCAGGTCGCCCATCTGGTCGGCGCCGGGCGCATCGAACACCTGGCCCGTGCGGCTGATCAGCTTGTCTTCGTTCCAGCGTGCGAACGGCTGGCGCTCGTAGATGCGCACCAGCAGCGTATCGGGCCAGCGCTTGCGCACTTCCACCGATTCCACCCATGGCAGGCTGCCGATCGCCGCGCGCACGCTTTCCAGGTCCGTGGCGAAGAAGCCCTTGCCAAGGTGGGGGATCGCGGCGCTGCGGATCTGCTCGGCGCTCACATGGGCGAACTCCGCCTCCACCTTCAGCTGGGTCACCGGCCAGCGGCCGGCGGCAAACCAGCCCTGCATCACGCCCACGACAGGCAGCGCCACCAACGTGATGGCGATAGCCCATGCGACGATCCGCGTGGCGGCGGCTCCTTTCATTACTTCGCGGCCTCCCGTTCCATGGAGGTTTCCAGCACTCGCCAGCACAGGCCCGGGTAATCGAGCCCGGCGACGGCGGCGGCCTTCGGTACCAGCGAGTGCGAGGTCATGCCCGGGGCGGTGTTCACCTCGAGCAGCCAGTTCTTGCCGTGGCGGTCGCGCATCACGTCGACGCGGCCCCAGCCGAAGCAATCCAGCGCATCGAAGGCCTGCAGCGCGAGCGCGCGCATCTCGTCTTCGGCGGCGCCGGACAGGCCCGGGCAGAGGTACTGCGTTTCGTCCGAGATGTACTTGGCGTTGAAGTCGTAGTACTCGCCGGCCGGCACGATCTTGATCGTGGGCAGCACCTCGCGACCGACGATGCCGACGGTGAACTCACCGCCTTCCTGCGCATCGCCCTCGATCAGCGTCTCCATGAGCATGTCGCCCGGGTACTGCTGGGCAAGCGTCACGGCCTCGTCGAGGTCCTCTTCCTTGAACACCCGGCTCACGCCCACGCTCGAACCTTCCCAGGCCGGCTTCACGATCAGCGGGAAACCGATCTCGCGGGCGGCGGCGTGCACGTCGGCACCGCGCGGCAGCGCCTTGAACTTCGGGGTGGGCAGGCCGAGGGCGACCCACACCTGCTTGGCGCGGACCTTGTCGAGCGAGAGCGCCGAACCGAGCACGCCCGAACCGGTGTACGGGATGCCGAGCGATTGCAGCGCACCCTGCAGCTCGCCGTTCTCACCACCGGCGCCATGCAGGATGTTGAACACGCGGGCGAAGTGGCCGGCGCGCACGGCGTCGAGCAGCGCGGGGATACCGTCGATGGCGTGCGCATCGACACCGGCGCTACGCAGCGCCTCAAGCACACCCTTGCCGGAGTTCAGCGAGACCTCGCGTTCGGCGGAGTTGCCGCCCATGACCACGGCGACGCGGCCGAACTCGGCGGCATCGGTGACACGGCGCGGGAAACGGGTGCTGCTCATTATTTCGAAGTCCTCAGGTTGCCGGCGTTACCCAGCTCGACCGCCGCGGCACCGATATCGCCGGCGCCCAGCAGCATGATCAGGTCGTTGTCGCGGGCCAGCGCGGAAAGCGTGGCGCGCAGGTCTCGCGGGTGGTCGACCAGCACGGGATCGGTCTTGCCGCGCGCACGGATAGCGCGGGCCAGGGCCTTGCCGTCGGCGCCCGCGATCGGCGATTCGCCGGCCGGGTACACCTCGGTGAGCACCAGCACGTCGGTTTCCGCGAGCACGTTGGCGAAATCGTCGAGCAGGTCGCGCGTGCGGCTGTAACGGTGCGGCTGGAACGCCACGACCAGGCGGCGATCCGGCCAGCCACCGCGGGCAGCGGCGAACACGGCGGCCAGCTCACGCGGGTGGTGGCCGTAATCGTCGACCAGAAGCGCACTGCCCTGGTCGAGCGCGATCTCGCCACGGCGGTGGAAGCGGCGGCCCACGCCTTCGAAACCGGCCAGCGCGTGCGCGATGGCGGCCGGCTCGACGCCGAGCTGCCAGCCCACGGCGGCCGCGGCCAGCGCGTTCTGCACGTTATGCCGGCCCGGCAGGTTCAGCGTGACGGCCACGGCATCGACCAGACCCGGCAGGTGCAGGTCGAACTGCATCTGGAAGCCGACCTGGCGCACGTTCGTCGCGGTGACGTCGGCGCCGGCGTTGTCGATCCCGTAGGTGATCAGGCGGCGCGACGTGTCCTGCGCCAGCTTCTTCGTTTCCTCGTCGTCGATGCACAGCACGGCCACGCCGTAGAACGGCAGGCGGTGCAGGAAGTCGCCAAAGGCCTTCTTCACCTGGGCGAAGTCGCCGTTGTAGTTCTCGAGGTGGTCGGCGTCGATGTTGGTCACGACGGCCATCACCGGCGAGAGCATCAGGAACGAGCCATCCGATTCATCCGCCTCGGCGACCAGGTACTGGCCCGTGCCCAGGCGCGCGTTCGCGCCGGCGGCGTTGAGCTGGCCACCGATGACGTAGGTCGGATCGTAATCCGCTTCGGCGAGCACGCTGGCGACCAGGCTGGTGGTGGTCGTCTTGCCGTGCGTCCCGGCGATGGCGATGCCACGGCGGAAGCGCATCAGCTCGCCGAGCATCTCGGCGCGCGGCACCACCGGGATACGCGCGGCGTGGGCGGCGACCAGCTCCGGGTTGTCCTGGCGGATCGCGCTCGAGATCACCACCACGTCGGCGCCATCGATGTTCGCGGCCTCATGGCCGATGCGCACATCGACGCCGAGCTTTGCAAGGCGCTCGGCCGTCGGCGAGTTCGCGCGGTCCGAGCCGGACACGCTGTAACCAAGGTTCGCCAGCACTTCGGCGATACCGCTCATGCCAACGCCACCCACGCCAATGAAATGGACGCGACGGAACGAGGTCATGAAATCATCGTGGGCGCGCAAACGACCGGGCGTCATGCGGAAACCTCCATGCAGTGACGGGCAATCGTTGATGCAGCGTCGGGTTTGGCCAGCGAGCGCGAGGCGTTCGCGGCGGTAAGGATCTGCTCGCGGTCGGCGAACAGGTCGACAAGCAACTGGGCGAGCGAACGCGCCGCGTCGGACTCGTTGAGCGCGGCATCGGTAACGATGCGTGCACCGCCGACGTCGACCATGGCGCGGGCATTCGCGGTCTGGTGGTCATCCACCGCGTGCGGGAACGGCACCAGCACGGCTTCGAGGCCGGCGGCGCAGAGTTCAGCGACGGTCAGCGCGCCAGCGCGGCACACCACTACGTCGGTCCACTCGTAAGCGCCAGCCATGTCCTCGATGAAGGGCACGACATTCGCGGCGACGCCGGCCGCCGTATAGGCATCGACGGCTTCCCGCAGGCCGCGCTCGCCGGTCTGGTGCACCACATCCGGGCGCACGTCGTGCGCGGCGAGCAAGGCCAGCGCCTTCGGCACCGCGTTGTTCAGCGTGCGTGCGCCGAGGCTGCCGCCAAGCACGAGCAGGCGCGGTGCGCCGCTGCGCTGGTGGAAGCGCACGGCAGGAGCCGGCAGCGCGGCGATCGACGCGCGCACCGGGTTACCCACCCACTCCGCACCGGGCAGCACGTTCGGGAAACCGGTGAGCACGCGCTTCGCGAACGAGGCGAGCTTGCGGTTGGTGAAACCGGCGACGGCGTTCTGCTCGTGCACCACCAGCGGGATGCCGGCCAGACGCGCGGCGACACCGGCGGGGCCAGCCACGTAGCCGCCCATCGACAGCACGCAGCGCGGGCGCAGCTTGCGCAGCAGCGCCAGCGCCTCGAACAGCGCGCGCGCCAGCATCAGCGGCGCCAGCAGGCGGGTCTTCATGCCCTTGCCGCGCAGGCCACCCACCTTCATGGTGTGCAGCGGGATATCGTGCGGCGGGACCACGCGGGTCTCCATGCCACCTTCGGCGCCGAGCCACGCGACGGGAATGCCCTGCGCGCGCAGTTCGTCGGCCACGGCCAGGCCGGGGAAGATATGGCCGCCGGTACCGCCGGCCATGATCAGCACGGGGCCACTCATGCGACACCCCCGATCGGCGCGGATGTCGGCACGGCCACGGCCGGGTTACGCACCGCCGTCTGGCGGGCATCCTCGGCGCGGTTGATTTCAAAGGTCGCACGCAGCAGCACGCCGACCATGCAGCAGGTCATCAGCACTGACGAACCGCCCGAGCTGATCAGCGGCAGGGTCAGGCCCTTGGTCGGCAGCACGCCCAGGTTCACGCCGATGGACACCATGGCCTGGAAGCCCAGCATCAGCGAGATGCCGTAAGCGACGTAGCCAGAGAAGCGGTGGCCGAGCTCGACGCCCTTCAGGCCGATGTACAGGCCGCGGCCCACGAGCACGACATACAGGCCGATCACGGTGGCGATGCCAGCCAGGCCCAGCTCTTCCGCGAGCACGGCCAGGATGAAGTCGGTGTGCGCCTCGGGCAGGTAAAACAGCTTCTGCACGCTGGAGCCCAGGCCCACGCCGAGCCACTCGCCACGCCCCACGGCGATCAGCGCCTGGGTGAGCTGGAAGCCGTCGTTGAACGGATCCTTCCACGGATCGAGGAACGAGGTGAGGCGCTTGATGCGGTAATCCTCGGCGGTCGCCGCGTAGATCAGCAGCGGCACCAGCGGCAGCGCCAGCAGCAACAGGTTGCGCATGCGCGCGCCGGCCAGCCAGACCATGCCGACGGTGGTGGCGACGACGAGCGCGGCCGAACCGAAGTCGGGCTGGGCCAGCAGCAACAGCACGATGAAGCCGGCCACGCCGATCGGCTTCACCACGCCGAACAGTTCGTATTCCACGCCTTCGCGGTGGCGCACGAGGTAGCTGGAGAGGTAGGCGACCAGGATCACCTTCATCGCTTCCACCGGCTGGAAGCTGGTGACGAACAGGTTGATCCAGCGGCGCGCACCATTGATGCGCATGCCGAAGCCGGGGACGAACACCAGCAACAGGCCGACCACACCGAGCAACAGCAGCAGCGTGCTGTGCTTCTCGATCAGCTTCAGCTCGGTGCGCATGGCGACGCCGGCAAGGATGCAGCCGCCGACCAGGAAGCCCAGGTGCTTCTTCAGGTAATAGAAGGCACCGACGTGCGAGCCGTCGGCCACGGCGATCGAGCTGGAGGTGACCATCACCACGCCGATCGCCGCTAGCGCGAGCGCGGCCACGAGCAGCGGGATGTCGAAACTCCCCCGCGGCCCCTGCCGGCGCTGTGCCTGCTTGTTACCCATGCCAAACATGTGTCTCAGCGCACCTTCAACGTAGCCAGGCCAATAAGCACCAGCACGACGCTGATGATCCAGAAGCGAACGATCACGCGCGGCTCGGGCCAGCCCTTCAGCTCGAAGTGGTGGTGGATCGGCGCCATGCGGAAGATGCGCTTGCCGCGCAGCTTGAAGCTGCCGACCTGCAGCATCACCGAGGCGGTTTCCATCACGAAGACGCCGCCCATCACGATCAGCACGATCTCCTGGCGCACGATCAGCGCCACGCAGCCCAGCGCGGCACCGATGGCCAGCGCGCCCACGTCACCCATGAAGACCTGGGCCGGATAGGTGTTGAACCAGAGGAAGCCAAGCCCGGCACCGGCCAGCGCGCTGCAGAAGATCGCCAGCTCGCCTGCACCCGGGATGCTCGGGATGCCGAGGTATTCGGAGAACAGCTTGTTGCCCGCGAGGTAGGCAAAGATGCCCAGCGCGCCGGAGACCAGCACGCTCGGCATGATCGCCAGGCCATCCAGACCATCGGTCAGGTTCACCGCGTTGGAGAAGCCCACGATGATGAAGTAGCCGATGACCACGAAGCCCAGGCCCAGCGGCAGTGCCACCTGCTTGAACAGCGGCACGTACAGCGCCGTCTCGGCCGGCAGCTGGTGGGTGTAGTAAAGGAACAGCGCGGCGGCGAGGCCGAACACCGACTGCCAGAAATACTTCCAGCGGCTGGCGAGGCCACGGCTGTCCTTCAGCACCAGCTTGCGGTAGTCGTCGTAGAAACCGATCGCGCCGAAGCACAGCGTGACCAGCAGCACCACCCACACGTAGCGGTTGTTCAGGTCGGCCCAGAGCAGCGTGGCGATGCCGATCGAAAACAGGATCAGCGTGCCGCCCATGGTCGGGGTGCCGGCCTTCGACAGATGCGTCTGCGGGCCGTCGCTGCGCACGACCTGGCCGGCCTTCAGCGCGGCCAGCTTGCGGATCAGCGCGGGGCCGAGCAGCAGCGAGACGCACAGCGCGGTCAGCGCCGCCATGATCGCGCGGAAGGTGATGTACTGGAAAAGATGCAGCGACGTGAAGTGCCGAGCCATCCATTCCGCCAGTTCAAGCAGCATGGGATGCTCCTTCAGCGTACTTCTTCATCGCCGCGACGACCCGCTCCATGCCGGACGACCGCGAGCCCTTCACCAGGACGGTGACGCCCTCGTGGATCTGCGCACACGCTGCCTCGATGAGGTCTTCCTGCGTGGCGAAATGCTGTGCGCCGGCGCCGAAGGCCTCGACGGCGGCGGCACTCTTCACGCCGGTGGCCAGCAGCCGCTCGATGCCGCGATCGTGGGCGAGCTTGCCCGTGGCCGCGTGCATCTTCAGCGTATCGGTGCCCAGCTCGGCCATGTCGCCGAGGATCAGCCAGCGCTCGCCGCGGGCCAGCGCCAGCGTCTCGATCGCCGCGGTGGCCGAGCCCGGGTTGGCGTTGTAGCTGTCGTCGATCAGCGTCCAGTCGCCCTTCATCGGTTCCAGGTTCAGGCGGCCCGCGACGTGCGGCACCTGCTCCAGGCCTTCCACGATGGTCTCGACCGGCACATCCAGCGCGCAGGCGATCGCGGCGGCGGCCAGCGCATTCGCGACGTTGTGGCGGCCGGCGAGCGGCAGGTGCACGTCGCCATCGCCATGCGGCGTGCTGAGGACGAAATGGGTGCCGTCGATGCGCTCCTCGACGATATCCGCGCCGATATCCGCGCGGTGCTCCAGGCCGTAACGCAGCACGCGGCGCGAGCCGGCAAGGCCGGTGAACAGGCTGATGAAGCGCTCGTCATCGACGTTGATGATGGCGACGCCATCAGCCGGCAGCGACTGGTACAGCGCGCCCTTGGTTTCAGCGACGCCTTCGATCGTGCCCATGCGCTCAAGATGCGCGGCGGCGATGGAGTTGACGAGGCCGATATCGGGCCGCGCGATGGCAGCCAGGTAATCGATATCGCCCGGCTTGCCCGCGCCCATCTCGAGCACGGCGTATTCGGTGTCTGCCGGCATGGCCAGCAACGTGAGCGGCATGCCGATCTCGTTGTTGTAGTTGCCGGCATTGACGTGGGTACGCCCATGGCGCGACAGGATCGACGCCGTGAGCGTCTTCACCGTGGTCTTGCCGTTGGAACCGGTGATGCCGATCACCCGCACCTTGTTGTTCTGTGCGCGCACCGAGCTGGCCAGGTCGCCCAGCGCCAGCTGCGTATCGTTGACGATGACCTGCGGCCGGTCGAGGGCGCCCGGGGGGGTCACCAGCGCGGCGGCCGCGCCCTTCTCCGCGGCGGCGGCGACGAAATCATGGCCGTCGACGTGCTCGCCGGGCATGGCGACGAACAGGTCGCCCTTCTGCACCTTGCGGGTATCGATGGCGAAGCCGGTGACGTCGGTGTCGGCGCCCTGCAGGCGGCCGCGGGTCCAGAGGGCGACGGCGGAGAGACGCATCATGCGCGCGCTCCCTTCGCAGCCGGCTGGGCCATCAGGCCCTGCGCCACGGCGAGGTCATCGAACGGCAGCTTGCCGTCCGGGCCTTCCTGGTAGGTCTCGTGGCCCTTGCCGGCGATCAGCACGACGTCATCGGCCTTCGCGCCGTTCAGCGCCAGCGCGATTGCCTTCGCGCGGTCGCGCTCGACGGCCACGGTGTCCGGATGCACGAAGCCGGCGACGATCTGCGCGACGATGGCGTCGCCGTCTTCGCTACGCGGGTTGTCGTCGGTGACGATCACCACGTCGGCCAGGCGCTCGGCGATGCCGGCCATGATCGGGCGCTTGCCCGCGTCACGATCGCCACCCGCGCCGAACACGCAGATCAGCTTGCCCTTGGTATGCGAGCGCAGCGCCAGCAGCGCCTGCTTCAGCGCATCCGGCGTGTGCGAGTAATCGACCACCACCAGCGGCTTCTTGCCATCGCCACCCAGGCGGCTCATGCGGCCGTTCACCGGCTCGAGCGCCTCGAGCGCCGCGTGGATCCGCTCGAACGGCTCGCCCAGCGCGCCCAGCACCGCGGCCACGGCCAGCAGGTTGGCGACATTGAAGCGGCCGAGCAGCGCGCTGCGCACGGTGCGCATGCCCCACGGGGTGCTCAGGTTGAACGAGAGACCCTTGGCCGAAGTGACGACGATGTCGGCGCGGACTTCCGCATCCTTCTCGGTGGCATCGTGGGCCATGGAGGTGCGCAGCTTCGCCACGCCTTCCGGCAGGCCCTTCGCCAGCTTCACGCCGAACGCATCGTCCACGTTGATCACGGCGGCCTTCAGGCCGGGGAACGCGAACAGCTTCGCCTTGGCGGCGCCGTAGGCCTCCATCGTACCGTGGTAATCGAGGTGGTCGCGGGTCAGGTTGGTGAACACCGCGATATCGAAATGCACCGCGTTGACCCGGCCCTGCTCCAGCGCATGCGAGGAGACTTCCATCGCCACGTGCGTTGCACCTTCGGCGCGGAACGAGGCAAACAGGCCCTGCATGCTGATCGCATCGGGCGTGGTCCGCTCGCCTTCCACGACGGCACCGTGCATGCCTGCACCGAGCGTACCGACCGTAGCCGGCTTCCGGTGCAGGAAGGCCAGGGCCTGGGCGATCAGCTGCACGGTCGAGGTCTTACCGTTGGTACCGGTGACGCCGATCACCTCGAGCGCTTCGGTCGGCTCGCCGTGAAAGCGCGCCGCGATGGCACCGGTGTGCTCGCGCAGGTCCTTCACGGTGACGACGGGCACGCCCGGGTCGGCGGCGTCGAACGGCGCTTCGGCCAGGATCACGGCTGCGCCGTTCTCCACGGCCTTCGCCGCGAAGTCCATGCCATGGCCCTTCGTACCGCGCAGCGCCACGAAGGCGTTGCCCGCGGCGATCTCGCGTGAATCGAGCGAAAGGCCCGAAACGACGATTTCGCCGGCGCCCTGGGCGTCGGCGAAACCATTCAGAAGTTCGTTGAGGTTCATGCTGCTCATGGCACCACCTCTTCCGCCGCGCTTTCATCCGCGGCCGGTGGTGCGTTGGTCGTGCCGATCATCCCGCCCTGGCTCGGGCCGCCGGCGTACCAGCGGCCGACGTTGTCAGGCGGAATGTCGAGAAGTCGGACGGCGCCGGTCATGACGTTGGCGAACGCCGGGCCCGCCACCGAGCCGCCATAGTAATGGCCGCCCTTCGGGTCGTTGATCACGACCACGGTGACAAGGCGCGGGTTGCTGGCCGGGATCATGCCGACGAACAGGGAGATGTAGTTGTTGGCGAAGTAGCCGCCAGCGGAGTTCTTGTGTGAGGTACCGGTCTTGCCGGCCACGCTGTAGTTGGCGACCGAAGCGAAGCCGTAACCGGTGGCGCCCGGGGCAAGCACGGTTTCCAGCATGCGCACGAGCTCGTGCGCGATCTCCGGGCTCACCACCTGGTTCGGCGGGTTGTCGGCGCCCTTGATGAAGCTGGGCGCACGGTACTGGCCGCCGTTGGCGATGGCCGCGTAGCCCGTGGCGAGCTGCAGCGGCGTCACGTTGAGGTTATAGCCGTAAGCGATGCGCGACTTTTCGATCGGCTTCCAGGTGCGGCCCACCGGCAGGTAGCCCGAGGCTTCACCCGGGAAACCGCTGCCGGTGCTGTTGCCGATCCCGAACGACTTGAACATGTCGTACATCTTGTCCGTATCCAGCGTCATCGCGATCTTGGCCGCGCCAACGTTGGAGGACTTGGTGATCACGCCGGTGGGCGTGAGCGTGCCCCAGTTATGCGTATCGCGCACCGGGTGGCCGCCCATCATCCACGTGCCGGGCGAGGTCTCGATCAGCGGCGCGGTGGGCGTGTACTTGCCGCTATCGAGCGCCGCGGCCATGGTGAAGGCCTTCATCGTCGAGCCGGGCTCGACCACGTCGGTGACCGCGCGGTTGCGGCGATCGCCCGGGCTGCTGCCACGCACGGCGTTCGGGTTGAACGACGGCAGGTTGGCCATGCCCAGCACTTCGCCGGTGTGCACGTCCATCACCACGATCGAACCGGAATCGGCCTTGTTCTTCTCCAGCGTATCCTTCAGCGCGCTGTACGCGAGGTACTGGATGCGGCGGTCGATCGAGAGCGTGAGGTCGCGGCCCGGCTGCGGCTCGCGCACCAGTTCCACGTCTTCCACCACATGGCCCATGCGGTCGCGGATCACGCGCTTCGCGCCCGGTTTGCCTGCGAGCCACGGGTCGTACGACAGCTCCAGGCCTTCCTGGCCGTGGTCGTCGATATTGGTGAAACCGAGGATGTGGCTGTTCACCGCACCCGACGGGTAATAGCGGCGGTACTCGCGCTGCGAGTTCACGCCCGGGATCTTGAGGTCCATCACCGCCTGCGCGTCTTCCGGGCGCATCTGGCGGGTGATGTACATGAATTCCTTGTCGGCACGCGCTTCGATCTTCGACTTCAGGTCGTCGGCATCGACGTGCAGCGCCTTCGCCAGGTCCGGGATGCGGTCGGCGTTCTCGAGCAGTTCGGGCGGGTTGGCCCACAGCGAAGCCACCGGCGTCGATACGGCCAGCGGCTCGCCATTACGGTCGAAGATGGTGCCGCGCGAGACGGCGATCGGCATTTCACGCAGGAAGCGGGCATCGCCCTGGTCCTGGTAGAACTGCTTGCGCACCACCTGCAGGTCGAACGCGCGCACGAGCAGGCCCGATGCGGCCACGCAGAGCACCGCGACCATCACCGTCATGCGCTTGCGCGGGCTCGGGCCCTGGCCGCGGCGGCGGCTGGGGACGACGAGCTTGCCCTGGCGCGCCCTCATCGACGCACCAGCTGGATGTCCTGCGGTTTCGGCGTGAACATGCCGAGCTTTTCGCGGGCGTCGCCATCGATGCGGCTGGGTTCGGCGTAGGTGGCCTGCTCGAGCTCGAGGCGGCCGTATTCCACGCCCAGGTCGTCCTTCTGCGTCTGCAGGCGCGAGAGCTCCACGAACAGCACGCGGCTCTCATGGCGCGTCCACACCACGCCGATCGCGCTGCCGATGACGGCGAGCAGCAGGAGCGTGAGGCACATGGCGCCGAAGGTCTTCATGCGAGCTTCTCCGCGACGCGCAGCACGGCGGAGCGCGAACGCGGGTTCGCGGCCACTTCGGCGTCGGAGGCGAAGATCGCCTTGCCCACCGGCTTCAGGCGCGCCGGCGGCGCTTCCTTCGGCGGTGCGCGGCGGCTGCCCTGCACGCGGCCTTCGTGCGAGCGGATGAACTGCTTCACCATGCGGTCTTCCAGCGAGTGGAAGCTGATGACCGAGAGGCGGCCACCCGGGTTGAGCAGTTCGAGCGCGGCATCGAGCGCGCGCTCGACCGAGGAGAGCTCCTCGTTCACGCGGATGCGCAGGGCCTGGAACGTGCGGGTCGCGGGGTTCTTGCCGGGCTCGCGGCGGACGCCGCAGCTCGCCACCAGCGCGACGAGCTCGCCGGTGCGGGTGATTGGTGCGGTCGCGCGGCGCTCGACGATGGCCTTGGCGATGCGCCGGCTGAAGCGCTCCTCGCCAAAGGTCCACAGCACGTCGGCGATCTCGGCTTCTTCAGCGTCGCGCAGGAAATCCGCCGCGCTGATGCCACGGGTCGTATCCATGCGCATGTCGAGCGGCGCATCGGCCATGAAGCTGAAGCCGCGGCTGGCGTCATCGAGCTGCGGCGAAGATACGCCGAGGTCGAGCAGGATGCCGTCGAGGCCACCCTCGGCCAGCGCGGGCCACTCGCCCATGGTCGCGAAGTTGTCGTGGCGCAGGCTGACGCGCGGATCGGTCGCCAGGCCGGTCTCGGCCACGGCGATGGCGGTGGGGTCGCGATCCATCAGGAACAGGCGGCCTTCGGCGGAAAGACGGGCAAGGATCGCCGTGGCGTGACCGCCGCGGCCGAATGTCCCGTCGAGATACCGCCCGTTCTCGCGCACAGCGAGACCCTCCACCGCTTCGTCGAGCATCACCGGGATGTGCACATCGCGCCCCGCCATCGCTACATCCCGCTCCGTTTCACTGACTACCTGTTCTTAGGGTTTTCGTTACAGCCGCAGCTCCGCCATGTCGTCGCTGATCTCGTCCTCGCTGATCGTCTGGCGGATCTTGGCGAGGTGGGCCTGTTCGCTCCAAAGCTCGAACTTGCTGCCCATGCCGAGGAGCACGGCCTTTTTCTCGATCCCTGCTGCCGCCCGTTGGCTGGATGGCAGGAGGATGCGTGCCGCGCCATCGGGTTCCACGATGGCGGCGGCGCCGACGAGCTTCATCTGCAGGTTGCGGTGTACGGCTTTTACGGATGGGAGCTTGTTGACGTCGTCGCGTACCCGCTCCCATTCCTCGTAAGGAAAGATCCACAGGCAGCCGGTTTCGAAGGGGTTGTAGGTGATAACCAGGCGATTACCGCAGGCGGCCGCCACCTGATCCCGATACGAGGTCGGAATCGTCAGACGACCTTTGTCGTCGACCGTGATGGCTGTTTCGCCTTGGAACATGTCTGGTTGCCCGCCCCACCAAATCCCACGATTTCACACTGGGGCCCACGATAGTCTCGGGTCCTGAGACTGTCAAGGAATTTTTACTTGTGAATCAAGGAGAAAGCTCCTGTTCATCACTAATTCCAGCCATTTCTGAGCAATCAACGGAAGGTGGTTGAATCGCGGGGATTTTTTGATTTCGCGTACACGTTCTCAGGGCTCGCCTGAGAGCGAAATCAGGTGTGTGACTGAATTCGCATTCACATCGCGACGACGATCGCATGCCCGATCGCCCCACGAATTGCTGGATTCGCGAAACCGTCGTAGGAGCCCACCCTGTGGGCGACATTTTTCGCGATACAGCGGCAGGACCAGTAACGCTCCCGCGAATGGCGTCGCCCACAGGGTGGGCTCCTACGCAAAGCGAGGAGCCCACCCTGTGGGCATCAAGCAGCTTGGAGTCGGCCTGGAAGCCGGGTTCTGTGCGCCTTGCGGCGTAGCAGTCATTCTTCTCGACCTGGCGTCGCCGCCAGGCTCTAGCAACCTACCCGGGGACGATACGGGCCGCATCATGATCCCCTTATTTGGTCTTGCTCCGGGTGGGGTTTACCGTGCCGTACGACGTTAGCCCCGTACGCGGTGCGCTCTTACCGCACCCTTTCACCCTTACCTGATCCCCTTGCGGGGCCATCGGCGGTCTGCTCTCTGTTGCACTGGCCGTCAGCTCACGCTGCCCAGGCGTTACCTGGCACCCTGCCCTATGGAGCCCGGACTTTCCTCGACGCGCACAAGGCGCGACGCGACTGCCCGGCCGACTCCACCGCCGATTATACGGCAGAAGCCCTTGTGGGAGCGCGCTCGCGCGCGATGGGTGCTCGAGGCAAGACCCATCCCGCCGTAGGAGCCCACCCTGTGGGCGACATCTTTCGCGATACCGCCGCCGACCCTGTGTCGGGTCGCGAACGGCGTCGCCCACAGGGTGGGCTCCTACGGGTTCGCTACAATTCGTGTTCGCTCACTCGACTGGCCCCACCCATGCCCACTCCCCGCCCCGGAACGCTGCACGTCGTCGCCACGCCGATCGGGAACCGCGAGGACATCAGTGCGCGTGCCGTGGCCACGCTGCGTGCGGTGGCCGTCATCGCCGCCGAGGACACCCGGCATACCCGGCCGCTCCTGCAGCACCTGGGCATCGACAAGCCGCTGGTCGCCCTGCATGACCACAACGAGCGCACGGCGGTGGATGGATTGGTAGAGCGCATGCGCAACGGCGACGACGTCGCCCTGGTCTCCGACGCCGGCACCCCGCTGATCAGCGACCCCGGCTTTCGCCTGGTGCGCGCCGCGCGGCAGGCCGGGCTGAAGGTGAGCCCGGTGCCGGGCGCCAGCGCGCTGGTCGCTGCGCTCTCGGTCGCGGGCCTGCCCAGCGACCGCTTCATCTTCGAGGGCTTCCTTCCCGCCAAGGCCGGCGCGCGCAAGGGGCGCCTGTCCGAGCTGGCCGGTGAAGCCCGCACGCTCATCTTCTATGAATCGTCGCATCGCATCCTCGAGTGCCTGGAGGACATGCGCGATGTGTTCGGCGCCGATCGCGAGGCCGTCGTGGCCCGCGAGCTCACCAAGCTGTTCGAAACCGTGCTCGGCGCGCCGCTGGGCGAACTGGTCGGTACGGTTGCGGCGGACGCGAACCAGCAGAAAGGCGAGTTCGTCGTGATGGTGGCGGGGCGCGAGGCGGGAGAGGATGAGAAGCTGGCCGAGGGGCTGCGCGTGTTCGGCATCCTCAAGGAGGAATTGCCGCCGGCCAAGGCGGCGAAGCTGGCGGCGGCGATTACGGGGGCGGCCAGGAAGTCGCTTTATGGGAACTGAGGCGGGGTGTTATCGCGCGCAAGCGCGCTCCCACAGGGGATGAGGGTAACGAGCTGGTGATTATCGCGCGCGAGCGCGCTCCCACAGGTTGAGGGGCGGCGCTTAGCCCGCGCGGGTGGCTGCTACGGGCGGTACCGCTGCGGCGCGTAGCGCGGGGCCTAGCACCGCCAGCTGGCCCAGGGACCACAACACGACCGCGCCAGCGGCGAAATACGACGGCGGGAGCAGCGGCACTTCGCTGTACATCATCAGCCCGATGCTGATCCCGTAGGCCAGCACGCCTCCCGCGACGATGCCCATGCTCACGATCAGGAAGTTCTCGAGCTGGAAGTAATGCAGGATGTCGCGCCGGGTCGCGCCGATGGCCCGGCGGATGCCGATCTGCTTGCGCCTGCGCGCCACCCAGAAGCTGGCCAGGCCGACGATACCCAGCGCCGTCACGAGCAGCAGCGCGATGATGATGCCGAACAGGATCCCCATCATGGCCTTGTCGTTGGCGAAACGCAGGGTGCGCAGTTCCGGTATGGACAGGCTCGTTTCGCGGGTCAGCACGGCATCGGGCGCCAGCGACGCCACCGCCTCGCGCGCCTTGTGCATCACGCCGGGAAGATCGGTCGGCGCCGCGCGCAGCATGTAGGTACCGGCGAACCGGGGCCCGGCGAGCGCAGGCGCATACACCGACCAGTCAGAAGACTCCGCGCCGCGCGAGCCAGGCACTGCGATGGCGAGGCGCTGCAACACCCCGATCACCCGGTAATGAAAGTGGTCGATCCAGAACTCCTTGCCCAACGGACTATCACCCGGCCACAGGTGATTGGCCAGCGACCGCGTCACCAGCACGCCCGCCTCGTGCGGCACGAAATCTTCGACCACCCGGTACTCCTCCGCCGTCGGCGCACGCCCCTCGATCACCTTCACGCCCATCGCCTCCAGCGTCCCCGGGGTGCCCAGGTAGAAGTCGACGACGCCGCCAAACCGCTTACCCGCGGGATCCAGCGTGACGCCCACCGTGCCGGCCTGCGGGCCAAACGGTACGGTGTTCACGATGTTCACCGAGGTCACGCCCGGGATCCTGCGCAGACCCTCCAACATGCGTGCATTGAGGTCATTCGCTTGTTGTGGCTCGTAACCGGTGAGGTAAAGCGCTCCCAGCGAGCTTTCATCCACGCCGCTGACCAGCTGCATGGCATGCCAGCGCGCGGCGATGAGCGAGCACGCGTTGCACATCACCGCGCAGGCCAGCGCGATCTGCAACACGATGAGCAGCGTGGCCAGGCGGTGGTGCCGGAGCGAGGCGAGGATCGGATGGAGTGACATGCCGGGCATCCTCACAGCGTCTTCAGTTGCAGCGCGGGGGCCACACCGCCCGCCCTGACCGCGGGCAACGCGCCCGCCAGCAGGCTGACCACCACGGCCAGCACGAAGGTCACCGCGAACATCGAGGGATCGAGGTGGACCAGGTCGGCATAGGCCACATCCTGCCGCCGCACCAGCCATAGCCCCGCCAGGGTAAGCAGCCACCCCGCCAGCCCACCGGCCAGCCCGATGACGCCGGCCTCGACCAGGCACTGCGCGATCACCGCGCCACGCGTGGCGCCCAGCGCGCGACGCACGCTGAAATCACCGCTGCGGCGCAGGAACTTCGCCAGCATCAGGCCGATGGAATTGCACAGGCAGATCACCAGGAACGCGAACGCCAGCCAGGTCTGCAGGCGGACATCGCCAGGCACCACGCGGTTGGTGGTCATCCATTCCATCAGCGAAGGCACGGCCGTGAGCGTCTGCGTATAGCGCCCGCTGGCTTTCTGCTGCTCCGCATAGCCTGCGACGAAGCGGCGGTAATCAGCCACCTTCGAGGAATCATTCAACTGCACCCACAGCCACACCCACTGGCAGGCCGCGTTCTTCAGGTGGCCGGGCGTCTCGGGCACGCGCCAGCAGGTGAATTGCTGGAAGTTGCCGTCGTTGATCTCCAGCCCCGTCTGGAACGGGGTGAAGATGTTCTGCGGCGAGCGGTAGAAATCCGCCGTATCGCCACCCGCCATGCGCCCACCGTGCACCTCGTAGAACAGGGGCGATGGCCGCCAGGGCTTGAGCACGCCGACGATGCGCACATCGGTGTTGGCCAGCCGGATGATGCGGCCCACGCTGTTTTCGCCGTGGAACAGCTTGTGGTTGAAGTCGGAGGAGATCACCGCGACGCGCGCGTGCTTCTCATCGTCATCGGCGCTCCACGCGCTGCCGTATTCGAACGGCACATCGAACATGCTGAAGAAATCCGTGGTGGTCGAGAGCATGTACTGCATGAGCGCGGGCAGGTTGGTTCCCGGCGCACGTACCTTCAGCTGGCTATCCACCATGATCGCCTGGCGATCGGCGCGCTTCGCGCTCCACAGGTCCATGGCCGAGCGGTAAGCCATGAGCTCCGCGGGGTGCAGCGAGTTCACGCGCACGGTATCCGGGCTCACCTGCGGATAGAACAGCTGCGCGCTGCGCCCGGGGATCGGGTCGCCCGAGAGCAGGTGCATCACGGTGAGCGTGGTCATGCTGGTGCCGATGCCGACGGCGATGGCCAGCACCATGAGGCCCGTAAGCACGGGATTGCGGCGCAGGCTGCGCACCGCCAATTCGAAGTAGTAGCCAAACATTCCCTATCCGCCCCCTTTCGTCATGGGAGGGGTTGAGCAAGACGCGGGCCAAGCCCCGGGCCCAACCATACAGCGCGTGCGATCAGTCACTTAGGCCCGAGGGCCGCCGCGCCAGCCGGTGTCCGCGGACACTGTCCGTGTCCGCCGCCCACGCATGGCCGGACAAGCCACCGCACCCTGCGCCATGCGCGGTTCCGGCCGGCTGGTCACATCGGCCTCGCGGATCGATAGGCTATGATCCCCTCGTTTCGGCGCCCTGCGGCGCCCTCGCGCCCTAAGGAACTTGCGATGCGATCGATCCGCGCCCTGACCCTGAGTGTCCTCATCAGCGCCGCCCTCGCCGGCTGCGTGACCCCGGGCGCTTCGCGGCCCGAAGCCCACAGCCCCTCGGGCGAGGCGACCCAGGCCGCACAGGCGATGTATACGCGCGGCCAGTTCGACCAGGCAGCGCAGGCGTATCTCGCGCTGGCCCAGCAGGATCCCGACCACCGCGACTACTACAAGCTGCTGGCCGGCGAGGCCTACCGCCAGGAAGGCGCGCTCGACCGCGCCGCGCCCCTGATCGCCGACATCCGCCGCTCGCACCTCGAGGGCGAGGATGCGCTGCGCTTCGACGCGCTGCGCGCCGAAATCGCGCTGAAGAACAATGATCCGAAGACCGCGCTGTCCCTGACCGGGAAGCCGCCGGCACGCGTGTCGCCGCAGGTCGAGCAGCGCCTCGCCGAACTGCGCGCCCGTGCGCAGGCCGCCTCGGGTGATCCGTGGAGCGCCGCGCAGACGCGCGTCGAGCTCGATGGCCAGCTGCGCGGCATCGATCGCGAACAGAACCGCCGCGAGATCCTGACCCTGCTCACCGGCATGGGCAACGCGGACCTCACCGCCCGCGGCACCGGCATGGGCGCGAACGATCCCATGCGCGCCTGGGTCACCGAGGCCCAGGCCCAGCTCGGAAACGTCAGCCGCGCACCGGCCGTGCTCGACCAGGCGGTCGGCACCGTCACCGGCAACCAGGGCGTGCGCGAGGGCTACAAGGTCCCGGACAAGGTCGCCCTGATCCTGCCGCTGAGCGGCCCGCTCGCCGGCGCCGGCGCGGCGATCCGCGATGGCTTCTTCACCCATTACGTGGATTCCGCGCACGCGAACGCGCCGCGCCCGGAGGTCGTCGTGTACGACGCCGGCAACGACGCCGCGCACGCGGTCGCCGCGTACGACAAGGCGGTCGCCGAGGGCGCGCGCTTCGTCGTCGGCCCGCTGAACCGCGAAGGCGTCTCGGCCATCTTCGCCAAGGGCGCCCTCCCCGCGCCGATGCTCACGCTGAACTACCCCAGCGACAGCAAGAACCTGCCGCCGGCGGGCGCCAACGAATTCGGCCTGCTGCCGGAAACTGAAGGCGCGCAGGTCGCCGACCACATGGCCGACAAGGGCATGAAGACCGCCACGGTCATCGTCTCCACCGATGATTTCGCGCGTCGCGCCGGCAACGCCTTCAAGGCGGAGTGGCAGGCCCGCGGTGGCACGCTCGCAAGCCAGGTCACGCTCGACGCCAACAGCATCGACTTCTCCTCGCAGCTCTCCGGCCTACCGGTGCCGACCGAGGAAGAAGCGACCACCAGCGGCGTCTTCATCAGCATGAAGCCGCAGCAGGCCCGCCTGTTGTTGCCGCAGCTGCGCCTGGCCAAGGACAACCTGCCGGTGTTCGCGACTTCGCACGTCTATTCCGGCGGCGACGACCCGACCTCGGATCGCGACCTCGAAGGCGTGGAATTCTGCGATGCACCGTGGCTGTTCGATGCGCAGCCCGGCCTGCCGCGCCGCGCCGACCTCGCGACCGCCCTGCCCTCGACCAAGGGTGTCGCCGCACGCCTGTTCGCCTTCGGCATGGATGCGTGGGGCCTCGTGCCGTACATCGACTGGATGCGCGGCCACGCCGGCGCCTACCTGCCCGGTGCCACCGGCCAGCTGGTCGCGGATGAGTTCGGACGGGTCCGACGCGTACTCATCTGGGCGCGTTTCGCTGACGGCGTCGCCCACCCGGTCGCGGGTAGCCTTGAACTCGAAGCGCCGGCCACCGCGCCGACCGTCGAGAATGGCGGCGGCTAAACCCTGACCACCCCGGCGCGGAATGGAGTCCGCGTGAAAAACGAAAGCCCCTGCACCACCCCGCGCCGCGCCACCGGAGACCACTTCGAGGACGCGGCGCGCTGCTATCTGGAAGACCGCGGCCTGCGCTTCGTGCAGGCCAACTTCCTCTGCCGGCACGGCGAGATCGACCTCGTCATGCGCCACCGCGAGGTGCTCGTCTTCGTGGAAGTGCGCTACCGGCGCAGCGCCGCGTTTGGCGGCGCGCTGGGTTCGATCACCGCACGCAAGCGCGAGCGGATCATCAGCGCCGCGCATATCTGGATGGCCGCGCACCCGTGGGATGCGGCACGGCCGTGCCGGTTCGATATCGTGGCGTTCGAAGGGGATGATGTGGAGTGGGTGCCTGGGGCGTTTGATGCCTGAGGCGAACGGCGTCGCCCCCACGGGGGTCAGCGAAGACAACCCCCAACCCCCAAACACCCCCTCGGCCCCCA
>NZ_JBQCFT010000096.1:0-7755 GCF_051958795.1 Luteibacter sp.
AGGCATCGCCGCCAGCGCCGACCACGAGTTCGCGCACGACAATTTCCTGCAGAAGCAGAACATCGAGCTGGGCTGGATCCGTAACGTGATGCGCGCGGCCAGCCTGTATCCCTCCACCCACCCCGAGGAACCCGGCGAGGAAAGCCTGCGCGAGGTGATCGCGGAGTGGGTAGGTGAACCGGGGCGCTCGGGGCAACTGCATTATTACGAGCGCAAGACCGCCGAGAGGACCGGGCTGCACCACATCACGGAGACCGTCGGCCGGATCAGCCTGTGGGGCGGTATCGCCATCAGCGTGTTCCTCGCGCTGTTCGCCCTGCGCCTCGACGAGGAGACCAAGGTGACCCTGGTCACCCTCATGGCGATGCTCTCCATCGTCGCCGCGGTGCGCGAAGCCTACGCGTACCGCAAGGCCGATCGCGAGCTGATGCGGCAGTACTGTTTCATGCAGCGCATCTTCTCCAGTGCCCGCTGCGCCCTGGATCGCACCGGGGACCCCGCGCAGCAACGCGCGATCCTGCACGCCCTCGGCGAGGCGGCCCTGACCGAACATGCCGAGTGGACGCTCATGCAGCGCGAGCGACAGGTCGAGCACAGCAAGCTCTGAAGGGCGGCAGGGGGCGTCCCGGCGGCCGGCCAGCCGCCCCTTCACGAACCACTTTGCGCGGCGCTCCGGGCGTGCCTATACTCGGCGCCAGCGCGGTTCGGGGAGAGCGGCGCCACAGGGGTTACAGGGAATGAACGACAATTTTTACGCCGCCCCGCAGGCGGAGCTCGAGGTCGCGCCCCCGCCGTTCAGGCGGAGCGTGGAGTCCCGGAAAGCCGGCCGGGGCGTGCGGCTCGGTGCCGCCATGATCGACGGCGCCATCATTGGCGTCATCGCCATGATCGCCGCCATGTGCGTCGGCTTCAGCCGCGGCGCCACGGGTGGGAAGGCTGGCGCAGTGGGCGGGATCATTGCCTTTACCCTGGTGCTGGTCTGGATCGTCATAAACATCGGGCTGCTGGCACGTCACGGGCAGACAATCGGCAAACGCGCGCTTGGTATCGCCATCGTGCGCAGCGACGGCGCGCCCTGCGAACTCTGGCGCATCCTTGTCCTGCGCATCTTTGCCGTCCGGGCCATCGGCGTCGTACCGATGGTGGGCCCGCTTTTTTCACTCGTCGATGTGCTGCTGATCTTTGGCGAAGAGCGCCGTTGCGTCCACGATTACATGGCCGACACGGTCGTCGTACACACCTGAAACCCACCACACAGGCAGAACAGGGAACATGGATAGCAACCCGTACGCGGCGCCCGTCGCCGACCTCGATGACCGTTTCGTCGACGCGAAAAAGCTTGAACGTTCGAAGGCGACGCGTGGCCAGCGCCTTGGCGCGGCCATCCTCGATGGCATCTTCGGCATCATGTGCTACGCGCCGTATACCTACTCGGTCCAGGACGGCGGCACGGTGACACCGATCGCCATGACCATGGTCGGCGTTCTCACGCTTGCCCTGGGCATTACCAACCTGGTGCTGCTCTACAGCAATGGACAGTCGCTCGGGAAAAAGATCGTCGGCACGAAGGTGGTGATGGCTGACGGTTCGCGGGCGCCGTTGTGGCGCATCTTGCTGCTGCGCTGGCTGCCGCTGGCGATCGTCACCGTGATCCCGCTCGTGAACCTGGTACTCCCCATCGTCGACGCCTGCTTCATCTTCGGCGCCGAGCGCCGCTGCCTCCACGACCTGATCGCAGGCACCATTGTCGTCGACGCCTGATGCTGGACACCGTACGCCAGATCGAGACCCCGGAAGGGGTCTCGCTTCAGTTGCACGCGGCCGGTGCCGTGCCGCGCGCGCACGCATGGCTCATCGACTTCGGCCTGCGTGCGTTCGTCGCCTTTTTCCTGCTCATGATCCTCGGCATGCTCGGCCAGGCAGGCCTGGGCCTGGGCATGCTCGTGCTCTTCATCGCCTACTGGGTATATGGCGTGGTGCTCGAGGTCTGGTGGGATGGGCAGACGATAGGAAAACGCGTGATCGGCCTCCGGGTGGTGAACGCCGACGGTACCCCCGTGACCCTGCTTCCTTCGGTCGTGCGCAACCTGCTGCGTACCGTGGATGGCCTGCCTGGCGTCTACGGCATCGGGCTGGTCAGTTGCCTCATGGACCCGCATGGGCGTCGTATCGGCGACATCGTCGCCGGCACCATGGTCGTGCATGTCATGAAACGCCGCGCGGCGGGGCAGGTGCCCAACGAGGCCGCGGAGCCACCGCCGGTGCCGCTGCACCGCGATGAGCAGGAGGCGATCGTCGCCTTTGCCGAGCGAGCCCGCGGGCTGAACGAGGCCCGCCAGCGTGAACTGGGTGACCTGCTCGAGCCGCTGACCGGCCGCATGGGCAATGCCGGCCTGCGCAAGCTCGTGGCACACGCCAACTGGTTGCTGGGGCGGACATGAAGCAGGAACGGTTCGTCGCCCTGCACGAGGCTGCGTGGATGGAGGTGGAGACCTGGATGCGCGGTACCGGGCGCAAGGCCTGGTCGTCAGCGCTGGCCGAGCAGGGCCTCGATTTCCCCGCGCAGTACCGACGCATCTGCCAACACCTCGCGCTGGCGAGGGCGCGCGGCTATAGCCATGACGTGATCGACCGCCTGCAGCGGATGGTGGACCACGGCCACCAGGTGCTTTACCGGCCGCCCGCGCCGCGCTGGCACCGCGTCGGCGAGTTCATCGTCGCGGGCTTCCCGCGGCTGGTCCGTCGCGAGTGGAAGGCGATGCTTATCGCCACGGCCCTGCTATACCTGCCGACGATCGCGTGCCTCGTGTTGATCCATTTCCGCCCGGACGTCGCCGGGATGATCTTCAGCGGCCACAAGCTCGATGAGTTCGAGCAGATGTACAACCCCGCGCGCTCGAAGATCGGCCGCACCAGCGGCACCGACGTCGCGATGTTCGGTTTCTATGTCCTGAACAACGTGAGCATCGCGTTCCGCACCTTCGCCGCAGGGCTGTTCTTCGGCGTCGGTGCGATCTATGTGCTCGTCGTGAACGGCATCCTTTTCGGGGGTATTGCCGGGCATCTCGATGCGATCGGCTACGGCGGCCCGTTCTGGCGCTTCGTCGTCGCCCATTCGGCGTTCGAACTCACCGCCATCGTGATCGCGGGCGGGGCGGGCCTGCGCCTGGGGGACACGCTGCTGGCCCCCGGGCGCCTGCGCCGTGGCGATGCCCTGCGCCAGGCAGGATCGACGGGTGCGCAGCTGGTGCTCGGCGCGTTCGTGATGCTGGTGATTGCGGCGTTCATCGAGGCGTTCTGGTCGTCGGTGGCGGCATTCCCCGATAGCCTGAAATTCGGCAGCGCCGCCGTGCTGTGGACGCTGGTGGGCGCCTGGCTCTGGCTGGGTGGCCGCGGGAGGCGTCGTGGAGATTGAGCGCATCGCCGTGGTGCTGCGCTTGCGCAGCGCCCGTGAATCGATGGACCTGGGGGCGGCGATGCTGCGCCGTCACGCGCGTCCCATTTTCACCGCGTGGTTCATGGCCACGCTGCCCGTGCTCGCCATAGCGATCGCCCTGGAGATCTGGCTCGACCGGCCGTGGCTATCGCTGTTGCTGCTGTGGTGGCTTAAGCCATTCTTCGCGCGCATCCCGCTGTTCGTCGTGTCGCGCGCCGTATTCGCCGAGGCGCCCGGCTGGCGCGAGGCGTTGCGCAGCACCCTGGGCTGGGGCCTCAAGGGCGTACTCCCCTGGCTCACCTTCCGCCGGTTCGATCCGCGGCGCTGCGTCTTCCAGCCGGTGTTCTACCTCGAGGGCCTGAGCGGACAGGAGCGTGCGCGCCGCTGGCGCGTCTTCGGCCGCGGCGTGGACGGCCCCGGCACCTCGCTCACCTTTACCTGCCTGATTTTCGAACTCGTGGTGATGCTGAGCCTGCTGCTGTTCGTGCCGATGTTCGTGCCGACCGAACTATGGGAGTCGTACTGGCTCCAGGGCTGGTTCCTGAGGAGCATGCCTTACGCGCTCGCGATGCCGCTCATCGTCGGCGCCTACCTTGGCATGTCGCTCGCCGAGCCGCTGTGCACCACCGGCGGTTTCGCGCTCTACCTGGGGCGTCGCACCGAGCTCGAAGCGTGGGACCTTGACCTGGCTTTCCAGCGGTTGCGTAACCGCCTGGTGGCGGCAGGCGCCAGCATGGTGCTTTTCGTCGCCGCGTGCTTCGCCATCCAGCCCGCCCACGCCGCGGATGATGCCCAGGCCGCGATGGCGAAAAGCCGGACGGCCGTCCAGCTGGATGCTGCGTTCAAGGCACCGCAGCCGGGGACGGACGAACGCCTGGATCGCATTTCGGCTTCGGTCCTTGCCGACCCGTTGCTCGGCGGCAAGGCCCATGAAACGCGATGGGCGTTGAAGCATCCGCCCCAGCCGAAGCCGCCACCGAAGGTCAACGACGCGCCAGTGCGCGAATTGAACATGGCCGGGGCTGCCGTGACGCTCAAGGTGATCCTGCTCGCGCTGCTGGTCGCGGCGGTGGCATGGCTGGCGTGGTTCGCCGTCCGCCGCTGGCCGTCCCGCGGGCAGGGCCGCACGGCAGCACCGGAAGCACCGCGCACCGCGGTGACGGAAACGACCCCGGACGAAGCACCCGTGCCGCGGGGTTTTGGCGACGAAGTCGGTTCGCTGTGGCAGAAGGGCGCGCGGCGCGAAGCCTTGGCGCTGCTGTACCGCGGCACCGTGGAGCGCGTCTCCGCGCAACTGGACGAGCCCGTGATGTCCGATGCGACCGAGGCGGACGCGATCGCCGGTGCGCGCCGGCTCGACGACAACGAAGCGAGCCGCCGGGCCATCCGCATCGTGCGCACCTGGCAGTACGCCGCTTACGCCGATCGCTTTCCGGCTGATGAGGACCTGCACGCCATGCTCCGCGGCTGGCCGGTGGAAATCGCATGACCCGCGGCACATGGACGCTTGTCGTGCTGGCGGCGGTGCTGGTCTGCGTCGCCGGGTTCTTTGCGTTGTTCGAACGCAAGGACGTCGAGGTCGACGTGCCGCCGAGCGGCAAGGCCGCGACCGATCACTTCTATGCGCTCGAGCGCGTGATGCGGCGCATGGGCGTGGCGACACACGCGCTGGGTTACATCCCGGGCGATGACGAGTCGCTGGTGGTGCTCGGCGTCAATCCGGCGAACCTCGACCGTGGCGATGCGGAAAACCTGCTGCACTTCGTCAGTGACGGGGGCACGCTGGTGTTGCCCACGGGCTATCCCGCGGTGACCGAGCGCGCCAGCTTCTGGAAAAATGTCGCCGAAAAAGCAGCTCTCAAGGTCAGCGGCTACGGTTGCCTTTCCATCGAAGGCAACCCGGGTGAGAAGGCGTACAACTGGTGCGGTCCGCGCGTGCAGGTGGCGCCGGCGGCGCGTGCCGACGGCCTCGGTGACGCCAACGGCGACCTGCTGGCCACCGTGCGTTATGGCGAGGGCAAGATCACCCTCGTGCCGTCGCTGGCTCCCTTCGTGGATCGCGGCCTCGAGGATCCGATCGCACGCCGGCTGGTAGCGCGCTTGCTCAACGCCGACGATACCCGCCAGTCGATCGCGCTGGTCTACCGCGTGGAAGGCGCCCGTATCTGGAGCCTCCTGTTCACGAAGGGGTGGGCAGCCATGCTGGCATTCGCGATCCTGCTCGCGGCATGGGCCGTCTCCCAGGCCGCCCGCCTCGGGCCCGTACGCGACGCACCGCGCGCGGACCGTCGCGCGCTGGTCGAACACGTGCAGGCGGCCGGCGAGTTCCTGTATGGCCGCGACCGCGGCCGCGGACTGCATGCCCGCGTGTGCGTCGGGGTACTCGCCCGCGCACGGCGGCTCGATCCCGGTACCGACGGGCTGGAGGGCGAGTTGCTCTACGCCCGCCTGGCCGAACGATTCGACGAGGCACCCGCGGACATCGCGCGGGCTTTCCGGCCTCCCGCCGATGCCAACGCGTTCCGCGAAAGCATCGCCATCCTTTCCCGATTGCGGAGACACCCATGAACACGCCTGTCGACACCCCGCGCGCCGAGGCGACGCCGATCACGTTCACACCCGAGCAGGTGGCCGCGCGCATCGCCGCGTTGCGCACCCAGGTGGGGCATGCCTTCATCGGCCAGCCGGAGGTTTTCGAGCAGGTGCTGCTGGCCTTGCTGGCCGCGGGCCATGTGTTGATCGAAGGCGTCCCCGGGCTGGGCAAGACCTTATTGGTGCGTGCGCTGGCCAGCGCGGTCGGCTGCACGTTCGGCCGCGTGCAGTTCACGCCGGACCTCATGCCCTCCGACGTGACTGGCCATGCCATTTACGACATGAAGGCCGAACGTTTCCAGATCCGCCGCGGCCCGGTCTTCGCGAACCTGCTGCTGGCTGACGAAATCAACCGCGCGCCCGCGAAGACCCAGGCCGCGCTGCTCGAATCGATGCAGGAAAACCAGGTGACCATCGAAGGCCGCCGTTTCCCGCTCCCGCAGCCGTTCATGGTGGTGGCGACGCAGAACCCGATCGAGCAGGAAGGCACGTACGCGCTGCCGGAAGCCCAGCTGGATCGCTTCCTCGTGAAGGTGCAGATCGACTACCCGGGCCTCGCCGACGAAACCCGCATGGTCGCCGAAGTGCTCGGTGGCCAGGTGGCGGCGGATCTCGACGTGTCGCGCGTGACCGCGGTGATGAACGAGGCGGAGCTCATCGCCGTGCAGCGCATGGTCGCCAGCCTGCGCGTGGATCATGAAGTGATCGATTACGCGGTGCGCATCGCGCGGGCGACCCGTGAGTGGCCTGGTGTGATGACCGGTGCCGGCCCGCGCGGCGGGCTTGCCCTGATCCGCCTGGCGCGCGCCGCAGCGCTTCTCGAGGGCCGCGACTTCGTCACGCCGGACGATGTGCGCGGCGTGGCGATCCCTGCGCTTCGCCACCGCCTGGTGCTGGCACCGGAAGCCTTGATCGACGGCCAGCGCGTGGAAGACATCCTCAAGGGCCTGCTGCATAAAGTGGCCGCGCCGCGTCGATGATGCGTCCGGCTCTACCCCTGATGTGCCTGCTGGCCGCGTGGTCGGGCATTGGCCTGCTCGTGGCGTTCGAGATGCTGCCGCTGCTGGCATGGCTGGTCGCGGGCGCCGCCGTCGCGGTCGTCGCGGCAGTCGACGCGGGGCTTGCGCGCCGGGAGCCGGCACCGGTGCTACACCGCGACATGGACGCCGTGCTACCCCTCGGCGAGCGCGCGGGCATCACCCTGCGCCTGCGCCACACGGGACGGCGGCAGAAGACCCTGCGCGTGCACGATATGCACCCAGGTGGGTGGCGCGTCGAAGGCCTGCCGCGCGACGTCACGCTGACGGCCGCGCGCGAGCTGGCATTCGACTACCACGCCTGGCCGGCGGCTCGCGGCCGGTTCGCGTTCGCCGGCTGCCAGGTGGAGCTCGCTTCGCCGTGGCGCATGTGGCGCTCCCGCCGCACGCTGGATGCTCCCGGCGAGGTACGCGTGTTTCCCAACTACGCGCCGCTCGCGCGCATGGCGGGGCTGAGCGTCGAGCTTGCGTCGCGCTCGGTCGGCGCGCGCCTGCAGCGCCGGCGCGGCGAGGGCACCGAGTTCCAGGAGCTCCGCGATTACCGCGTGGGCGATAGCCTGCGCAAGGTCGACTGGAAAGCCACCGTGCGCAGCGGCCGGCTGATGTCGCGCCAGTACCGCGCCGAGAGCCACCAGCAGGGGGTGCTGATGCTCGATTGCGGACGACGCATGCTGGCCGAGGATGACGGTG
>NZ_JBQCFT010000097.1:0-3647 GCF_051958795.1 Luteibacter sp.
GGCGCCGGCCGCCCCCCAACCCCGGCGCCCCCCCCCCCCCCGGCCGGGTTGGGGGGGGGGGGGGGGGGCGTGTGGGGGGCGCGGGGGGCCCCCCCCCCCCCCCCCCCCGCTCCCACAAGATATGGCGCGCTCCCACGGGGAATAGGGTGCGCGCACGGCGCCCGCTGCTCCATAATCCAGCCATGTCGCACGTATTCCTGACCATTGCCGTCGTCCAGCTGGTAGCCCTCGTGACGCCGGGCCCGGACTTCTTCTTCGTCAGCCAGCTGGCCGCCAGCCGTTCGCGGCGTGAGGCGGTGGCCGGGGTGGTGGGCATCGCCCTGGGCGTGGCGGTCTGGGCCGCCCTGGCCCTGCTGGGCCTGCAACTCCTGCTGCACCGGCTGGCCTGGCTGGAGCGCGGCATCGCCATCGCCGGCGGCGCCTACCTGTGCTGGATGGGCCTGCAGATGCTGCGGGCGTCCTGGAAGGCGAAGCCCGACGCCGCGGTGCCGACGGTCGATGTCCGTGATTCCAGCCCGGGCCGGGCCCTGCTGCGCGGCCTGCTGACCAACCTGGCCAACCCGAAGGCGGCCATTTACTTCGCCTCGATCTTCTCCGCGTTCATCGGCGAAGGGGTCGATGCCGGCGCGCGCTGGGGCCTGTGGGCCATGGTGACCCTGGAGACGGCGCTGTGGTTCGGGGTGGTCGCCGCGATCTTCGCCCTGCCGGCGATGCGCCGCGGCTATGTCCGCGCCAGCCGCTGGATCGATGGCGGGGCAGGTGCGATCTTCACCCTCTTCGGCCTGCACCTCATCCTGGGCCGCCGGGCGGTCTAGTCGCGGTCCAGGTTCCGGCTGACCTGGGCGAGGCTCTCCGCCAGGACCAGCAGGTGCGGCGCGCCGACGCCCTCGAGGGCGTTGCGGGCCACGTCGGCGATCAGTGCGCGGACGCGTTCCGCCATGCGCTTGCCCGCCGGGGTCAGCCCGATATCCACGAGCCGCCGGTCGACCTCGTTCCGGGTCCGTTTCATCAGCCCACGCTCGATCCCCGCGTCGACCGCATGGGTGACCGTGCTGGCGTTAACCCCGCAGGTGGTCGCGAGTTCCGTGGAGATCATGCTGCCGTGGGCGGCCAGCAGCAGGAGCATGTCGCCCTGCAGGGCGGTGATCCCGAATTCGCGCTGGGCACGCCGCCCCACGGCATCGCGCAGGCGCGAACCGGCAAGCATCAGATCCCTGCCGAGGTGCAGGGTGGCGACGGGTGTGGTGCTCTCGCCGCTCATCGGTTTGCGGTTTCCGCGCTCATGGTGGGTGGTTCCTGCCGATGGTATGGCGGCCATCATACGCACCCTGCGGGTTTGTGGAATTGACTGAAAGAGGGTGTGTTTGCAAATTACCGGCGGCGCTTGGAATTTTTACTCCGCGGCGCGTCGCCATGCGCCAGGCGGCATGCCTACCAGCCGGGTAAATACCCGGGTGAAGTGACTCTGCTCGGCGAACCCGCAGGCCAGGGCGATGTCCGCCAGGGTGAGCGGGGTCTCCTGCAAAAGCTCACGGGCGCGGTCGATCCGGCGGTCCAGCAGCCAGCGGTGCGGGGGCTTGCCCAGGCTGCGCCGGAAGGCGCGGGAGAAGTGGTTGACCGACAGACCACAGGCATCCGCCACGTCGGACACGGGGAAGCTCTGGTCCAGGCGCTGTTCCATGAAGGTCAGCGCGCGGCGTTCCTGCCAGATGGCGAGGCCGCCACGCACGGTGCCGGCATCGTCGCGCCGTGGCGCCGGGATGATCGCGCGCAGGGCCATGGCGACGTGGGCCATGAGCGGGGCGTTGGGCTCGTCGGCGCGGAGGGTATCGAACAGGACCTGGGCGAGGCTGCGGACGGCGGGCGGGTGCACGATGTCGCGGGTGTCCGCCATGTGGCGGAAGAGGATGGCGCCGGCCCCGGGGTCGGCCGGGCCCGTGGTCCGGTAGACGAGCAGCAGGTCGTCATCAGCCCCGTCCTCGGGGCCGATCGCAATTTCGGTCAACGCCAGCCGATCGCGCAACGCCTGCACCTGGGTGCCTTCGGACGGCCTGTCGAGCGCGGCCGAACGCTGCGCGAGGTCGATCACTAGCGTGGGCGTGCGCGGGAATCTGACGGAACAGGCGGTCTCGGCGCGGTACATGGCCGACCCTCACGGTATCGGATGAGGATCGAAGCATTGCGCATGCAAGGATTTGCGACTACCCCCTAAAGGGGTATACGCAGCGTGAAATGTGCAACCGATTGCAAAATGTCCCGGACAATTTACCTGGGTAACCGAATTCCTCAATTTTCAATGACGTCGCTCAGAAGATCGAACGCGCGATGGCGATCAGGATGATCAGGATCACGACGGCTACCACGATGTGTTTCATATACGCGCCGCCGGAGACGCCGCCGTCGTAACTGGCATCGTCGAACTCATGGGACGCATCGCGGGGGTGGCGAATGAAGGGCAGGCGCAGGCGGCGTTTACGGGGCATGGGTCAGGTCAGTCGGTGGCGGTGACGCGCGAGGTGTTCTTCAGTTCCTCGAGGATCTCCGGGCTGCGGACATCGATATGGTCGAGGTTATCCACGTAGAAGCGCACGAAGGGCTTTTCCGCGTCCTTCGGCATCCAGGGTTTCGCCCATACGAACACCACGCAGTATCCCTCGTGCTCCGCGATGAGCTTGTCGAGGCGTGCACGCAGCAGCTTGCGCACCGGGTAGGCGTCGATGTCCTTTGCGGTGAGCGTGATCGTCGGCTTCAGCAACTCGTCGCCGTGGCGGAAGGGCCGGCTGAAGCGGAGGTAATACCCGCCGTCCTTCGTGGCCCGCAGGGAAGCCGTGCCCCACCAGACTGCGCGCGTTTGCAAATGGTCGGCCGCCTTCTGCCGGTACACGTTGCGGAACAGCGCCTCGTAGGTCGTCGTCTCGCCGCCGATGGTGACCGGTGCCTCGGCCAGGTCCTTGTCCCGGCGATGTTCCAGGAACCGCTGGACCAGCGACGAAAGCCGGTAGTAGTGGCTGGGCGCAGGTGACCCGTGCCCCTGTGGGAGCGCGCTTGCGCGCGATGGCTCCTTAGCCGTGCGTTCCGCCGGGGCTATCGCGCCCAAGCGCGCTCCCACAACGTCGGCATCCCCTTGTGGGAGCGCCCTCGGGCGCGATGCCTCCCGATCGAAATGATGGGCCGGCCGCTCGGACTCGAACACATCCGGCCCCTTCAACCGCTTCGCCTCGCCGGCCCCGTGCACGACCTCGCAGGTCGCGGCGTGGTCTTCCAGCCGGTGGGAGCGGAAATACGGCCGGATCAGCAGGGTCTGCTCGGGCTTCCTGAGGCAGGCGCAGGTGAGTGGCGCGTGGCAGCCGGTCCCGACGCAGGTGAAACGCGGTTCGTCGCCGAGCAGCTCGGCCCAGTAGAGCTCGTAGGCGCGCTCGGCGCTCAGGCGTTCGTCGTTACCGGGGAGGAGGGCTTCGTCGATGGACACGTGTGCGGGGCGCCTCGCGGGATGCCCGCAGGATATCGCACACCCCATCGCGGGGGGGCGCGCCGCCCCCACGCCGGCGGGGTTGGGGGGGGGGGGGGGGGGGCGGGGGGGGGGGGGGCGGGAGGAAGAGGCCCAACACAACCGCCCCGGGGAGGGCCACAGGCACCCCCCCCCCCGC
>NZ_JBQCFT010000098.1:0-10706 GCF_051958795.1 Luteibacter sp.
CCCACAAGGGTGAGGTCGTCTTCGAGGCAGGGGATGCGGGATGCATAGGCCCAGACGTCATCGATCGCAGCGATCTCCGCCGCGCGCTCCGCTTCCCACGCACCGAACAGGCCGAGCTGTGCCGCCAGCAGCGCGCGGTAGCCCGCCTCATCCATCGCCCCGGACAGCAACGCGCGCATGCCGTCGCTCGCTTCGGCGGCGTCATGCGCTGCGCGGGTGTGCTCGCGGAGCTGGAGATGGGCGGACGGTTGCGCTGCGGCACCGTCCATTCAGAGGACCTGGGTAGACTTCAACACCCACACCAGCACGACCCCGGCGACGATGGCCAGGGCCATCATGCGCACGCGTGCCGCGGTGCGCTGCTGCGGTGGCTGGTAGCCCGGCGTGCGGTGCACGCGCAGTTCTTCCTGGAAGCGCACGAGCGGCTCGATGCCGATGTCTTTAAGAAGGCCACGCGCCTTCGTGAAGTCATCCGCGTGCTTGACCCACACCTGCGGCCACGCCGAGCGATCGGTATTCCGCTCGGAATAGCTGAAGCGCTGGTAGGTCGGGCGGTTGAAGGTGGACCGGTTCGTCACCGTCGTCTCGATCGCGTGCTCGGAGAGCAGCGCGACCACGCGGTCGATGTTGTCCTGGCGGGGGGAGGTATAGATCTGGCGCATGGCCCGATTCTACGGCATCCCCCGCCCGGGTGCCGGACGTGGCGGGTAACCGTTTACCCGCCGCCGCCCCGGCGTGGCACCGGGATGCTCAGGGCCGCGCCAACGCGGCCTTCACATCTTCCAGCTTGCCGTCGTTCGGCAGCGGCGCCAGGCCCAGCAGATGGGCCAGCAGCGGGTACACGTCGACGTTCTGGAACGGCGGCACGGTCACGCCGCGCGCGAACGCCGGGCCATGCGCCACGAACAGGGCGCGCATGCTCGGGTCCTGGTTGTCATAGCCGTGCTCGCCGCGGGACATCGGGTCTTTCCGCTTCGCGAGATCCGCGTGGCTGATGATCGACCAGCCCACGTCGGCCATGCACAGGTACGGCGGCACGCGCGGGTTCTTGCCGTAATCCAGGCGTGCCGGAACATCCTGCTTGCGGTAGCAATGCATGTGCGCGTGCGGACCCAGCAGCCGGGCGACGGCCTGCGTGGCGTCATGGCCTTCGCGCGGGGCGAACGTTGCCATCACGCCATAGGACACGGTATCGAGGTCATCGAGGTTCGTCTCCTCGTCCGAGAAGATGATGTTGCCCTTTGGCACGTCCGCCATGCCGTGATCCGACACGACGACGATATTCATGGCGTCGTAGAGGCCGCGCTGGCGCAGCTGCGCGACGAGGTACGCGAGCGCGTCATCCACTTCGCGCAGCGCCGCGTCCACTTCCGGTGAATCCGGGCCGTGTTCATGGCCGGCGTGGTCCACCGCGTCGAAATAGAGCGTTTCGAACGAAGGCTTCTGGCCGGGTTCGTCGATCCACGAGAGCAGCTTGTCGACACGGGCCTTCGAGCTCAGCGAATCGTCGAACGGGATCCAGTGGTCCGGCCGCACGCCGTGGATCTCGGCCTCCGTGCCGGGCCAGAACATCGTGGCCGTGCGCAGGCCATGCTTCTGTGCCGTCACCCAGATCGGCTCGGCCTCGGCCCACCAGCGGCCATCGCTGGTCGCGGCATGGTTGCCCAGGCTGAACCTGCCGAGCGCAGGTTCGCGCATCGTGTTGTTCACGATGCCGTTGCGGTCCGGCACACGGCCGGTCACCAGCGTGTAGTGGTTGGGGAAGGTCAGCGAGGGGAACGAGGGCCACATGTAGGTCGCGTGCGCACCATCGTCCGCGAGGGCCTGCAGCGTCGGGGTGAGGTGGCGATCCATGTAATCGGCGCGGAAGGCGTCGATCGAGACCAGCAGGACAGGGTGGGGCGGGATCGCGGGCGTCGGCGCGGCGGGTCGCGTGGCGCAGCCCGCCACGACCACGAGCAACAGCGCCGTGAAAAGGCGCGGCAGGCGGGAAAACATGGCATTCATGGGGGAGGGGATAGGCTCTGGTTCAAGACAATCCTTTCATGATGGACGAGTCAGATGACCAACGCATCACGCAAGTTCATGCTGATCCTTCTTGCCGCCGCGCCTGCCCTGGCCTTCGCCCAGGCCGCGAAGCAGCCTACGCCCCCGCCACAGCCGGCGGCCCGCCCCAAGGTCTACACGCCCGTGGCGACGCCGAGCCAGCGCTGGCAGCGCCAGGCGGACCAGCAGCAGCTGATCAACCGGCAGAACCAGAACGCCGTGCAGGAACAGCTGCGCCAGAACAACCTGAACCAGCAGCGCAACAACGCCACCGACCCGGCCATGCGCCAGCAGCTGGATAACGCCAACAGCCAGCAGCAACAGCAGTACCGGGCACGCCAGGACAACGCCGCACGCCAGTACCAGGACAAGCAGACCACCCAACCCGCCAACGCCACGAGCCGCCCCCACTAACACAGAGCCCTGCCTGCCTGTCGCCGTTGTGGGAGCTTGCGCGCGATGGGCATGCAGCATGCCCCCCACCATGCTGCGACGCACATGGCCGCGCCCCCACCGCGGCGCCATAATCGGGAATTCGCTTCCACACCCCTACGGAGCCCCCGATGACCGCCGCCACGCGCATCGACACCACCCGCACCGTCCGCGCCCCGCGCGGCACCGAACTCTCCTGCAAGAGCTGGCAGACGGAAGCCCCGTTCCGCATGTTGCAGAACAACCTCGACCCCGAGGTGGCGGAGAACCCCGCCGAACTGGTGGTGTACGGTGGCATCGGCCGCGCCGCGCGTAACTGGGAGTGCTTCGACGCGATCCTGCGCAGCCTGCGCGAACTGCGTGACGACCAGACCCTGCTCGTGCAGTCCGGCAAGCCGGTGGGCGTGTTCCCGTCGCACCCGGACGCGCCGCGCGTCCTCATCGCCAATTCCAACCTCGTGCCGGCCTGGGCCAACTGGGAGCACTTCAACGAGCTCGATCGCAAGGGCTTGATGATGTATGGCCAGATGACCGCTGGCTCGTGGATCTACATCGGCTCGCAGGGCATCGTGCAGGGCACCTACGAGACCTTCGTGGAAATGGGTCGCCAGCATTACGACGGCAAGCTCGCTGGCCGCTGGATCCTCACCGCGGGCCTCGGCGGCATGGGCGGCGCGCAGCCGCTCGCAGCCAGCCTCGCGGGCGCGAGCTCGCTCACCATCGAGTGCCAGCAGAGCCGCATCGATTTCCGCCTGAAGACGCGCTACGTCGACGAGCAGGCGACGGACCTGGACGACGCGCTGGCGCGCATCGAGCGTTATACGAAGGAAGGCCGTGCCGTCTCCGTCGCGCTGCTGGGCAACGCCGCCGATGTACTGCCGGAACTCGTCCGCCGTGGCGTGCGCCCGGATGCCGTGACCGACCAGACCAGCGCGCACGACCCGGTGAACGGCTACCTGCCCGAAGGCTGGACGGTCGAGGAATGGTTCGAGCGCCGCAAGAGCGACCCGACCGGCACCGCGAAAGCGGCGAAGGCATCCATGCGCCGCCACGTCGAAGCCATGCTCGCGTTCCACGAGCAGGGCGTCCCGACGTTCGATTACGGCAACAACATCCGCCAGATGGCGAAGGACGAGGGGCTTACCGAGGCGTTCGCCTTCCCGGGCTTCGTGCCCGCGTTCGTCCGCCCGCTGTTTTGCCGCGGCATCGGTCCGTTCCGCTGGGTCGCGCTTTCGGGCGACCCCGAGGACATCTACAAGACCGATGCGAAGGTGAAGGAGATCATCGCCGATGATCCGCACCTGCACCGCTGGCTGGATATGGCCCGCGAGCGCATCAGCTTCCAGGGCCTGCCGGCACGCATCTGCTGGGTCGGCCTGGGCCTGCGCCACAAGCTCGGCCTGGCGTTCAACGAGATGGTCCGCAACGGCGAGCTGAAGGCGCCCGTGGTGATCGGCCGCGACCACCTGGATTCCGGTTCCGTTGCCAGCCCGAACCGCGAAACCGAGGCGATGCGCGACGGCAGCGACGCGGTCAGCGACTGGCCGCTGCTCAACGCCATGCTCAACGTGGCCGGTGGCGCCACCTGGGTCAGCCTGCACCACGGCGGCGGCGTGGGCATGGGTTACAGCCAGCACAGCGGTGTGGTGATCGTGTGCGACGGTAGCGCCGAAGCCGACAAGCGCATCGCCCGCGTGCTCTGGAACGATCCAGGCACCGGCGTCATGCGCCATGCCGACGCGGGCTACGAAGACGCCATCGCCTGCGCGAAGGAGCAGGGCCTCGACCTGCCGATGATCGGCTGAGCCCTCGCGCGGTAGGAGCCCACCGTGTGGGCGACATCTTTCGCGACATCGGAACAGGCCCTGCGGCTCTTCCGCGAAAGGCGTCGCCCACAGGGTGGGCTCCTACGACGGCTTAGCGGCCGTTAGCCCAGCCCGGCGTGTACATGTCGGGATAGATCCGGGCGAGGGCCAGCACCTTCGGCCGGTCGTTGATGGCGATGTACATGGCATCGGGGTTCAGGTGCATGTAGTCCTGGTGCTCATCCTCGGCCTGCCAGAAGCCCTTCAGCGGAACGACCTGGGTCACGATCGGGTCCGTGAAAGCGTGGGCCGCGCCAAGCTGGGCAACGTACGCCTTCGCCAGCTTCTCCTGCTCGGGCGTGGCGTAGAAGACCGCCGAGCGGTACTGGGTGCCGCGGTCCGGGCCCTGGCGGTTCAGCGTGGTCGGGTCCATGGCCACGGAGAAGAACACCTGCAACAGCTGCCCATAGGTGACCTGGGCCGGGTCATAGACCACGCGGACCGACTCGGCATGGCCGGTGTCACCGTCGCTGACGTCGTCGTAATTGGCATGAGCGGCGTCACCACCGGTATAGCCGGCGCGCACGCTCTTCACGCCCTTCACGTGCTGGAAGACCCCCTCGACGCCCCAGAAGCATCCGCCGGCGAAGACCGCCGTGGCCTCGCCCGGGGCCTTCGTGGCATCCACGGTGGGCGCGGGCAGCTTGAGCCCCTCGTCGCGGGCGGCGGCCGCGGAGCAGGCGGTGAGGACGAGCGGGAGCAGGACAGGGCGGCGCATGGCGGTTCTCCGGCGGGGTACAAGCCAATAGACCGGCACCGGCATGGTTTTATTACGCCGGTACCCCTACAGTACGCCGCCCCCTGGCCGATACATACCGAACGGCATGGGGATTCCCAGCGAGAAGGAGGCAAGGGAAGGTGGCGTACGACCTGGTAGAGCGACGTGTGTTCGTGTCTGATCTGCAGATCGGCATGTTCGTCAGTCGCCTGGATTGTGAATGGTCGGATACCCCGTTTCCGTTGCAGGGGGTGCCGATCACCTCCCGCGAGGATATCGATACCCTCGCGAAGTTCTGCAAGTACGTGTTCGTGGATACCCAGCGCCAGGTGGTGCCCTCGAGGCTCGCCCCGGCTTCGGTAGTGAAACCCGCCGCGGCGCCCGCCAGGCCGGCTCGCCCCGTACTGAACACCCGCCTGATCACGCAGCACGCGTATACCGATACCGCATCGTTCGAGGACGAGATGCCGCGCGCCCGCGAGGCGTTCGAGACGGTTTCGAAGTTCGCCGAGCAGATCGTCGCCGACATCCACGCGGGCAGGCCGATCGATGCCAATGCGCTCGACGAGGCGGTGCGACCCATGGTCGCGAGCGTGCTGCGCAGCGGCGATGCGTTCTTCTGGATCGAAAGCCTGCGCAGGCACGATAGCTATACATTCCAGCACGCCGTCGGCTGCAGCACGCTGGCGGCGAGCTTCGGCCGGCACATGGGCTTCAACGGCGAGGCCATCGTGAGCCTGGCCGCCGGTGCCCTGCTCATGGACGTGGGCAAGGCCCAGCTGCCCCGGGAACTGCTCGAGCGCGACGGGCCGCTGAACGACATGGAGTGGGACCTCGCCCGGCACCACGTGGAAGAGGGCGGCGCGATCCTCGATGCGGCCAGCGTCACCGACCAGGAAGTCCGCGACATGGTGCTGACCCACCATGAACGCTTCGATGGCACGGGCTATCCCGAAGGCCTGGCGGGTACCGAGATCCCGCTTGCCGGGCGCATGGCCGCCATCATCGACACCTACCACGCCATGTGCACGCCGCGGCCGTACCGGCCGGCGGTGTCGCAGCACCTTGCGCTTCGCCAGCTCTACCAGGGCCGCGACCGTGAGTTCCAGGGCGAACTGGTGGAGCAGTTCCAGGCCTGCCTGGGTGTTTACCCCACCGGCTCGCTGGTGGAGCTCAATACGGGCGAAGTCGCCGTCGTCATGGTGCAGAACCAGTCGCGCCGGCTGCAGCCACGGGTCGCCATCCTCACCGGACCCGACAAGGTCCATCTGGATGACTTCCGCATCATCGACCTGATGCGCCAGTCCGAGGGCGTCCATCGCGAAATCCAGCGCACGCTACCCGCGGGTGCTTACGACATCGACCCCGCGGAGTACTTCCTGGCATGAGCGAGCGCGCCCACCTGCTGCCCGCCGTGCAGAGCCGCCTGGATCGTGCCCGCCAGGAGCCTGGCCTGTGTGCGCTACTCGTCGTGCGCCTGCGCGGCATGCGCGAAGCGCAGTTGCGCTACGGCTATGAATTTGGCAACGAGATAATGCTGGCGGCGCGCGAGCGGATCGTCGCCGTGATGCGTCACGTCGATACGGTGTACCTCGCCGGTGACGACAGTTTCGTCGTGTTGCTGCCCACCCTCCGTAACCGTACCCATGCCTTGCTGGCCGCGACGCGCCTTGTCGGTGCGTTCGACGAAAGCCCGCTGATGCACGGCGATCGCAACTGGCACGGCCGTGCGGTCGTCGGCGTCGCGTTGTGCCCGGATCACGGCACCGACGCCGAACTGCTTTTCCGCCGCGCGGAGCTGGCCCACGACGAGGCCTTGCGCATCGGCGAGCCGTTCGCGATGTACAAGCCGGAATCGACCCCGGTCGAAATCCTTTACGGCGAACTGCGCGACGACATCGCGGCCAACAAGCTCGATGTGATGTTCCAGCCGCTGTACGACCTGCGCCGGGGCAAGGTAGTAAGCGTCGAGTCGCTGGCGCGCTGGACCACTGCCGCCTTCGGGGCGGTACCCCCGTCGGATTTCGTGCCGTTCGCCGAGCGCAGCGACCTGATCGTGCCGCTCACCCGCTGGAGCCTCAACGCCTCGCTGCGCCATGCGGCAGCGTTGCATCGTGGTGGCGCACCACTAGATGTCGCCATCAATCTCTCGCCGCGCGTGTTCGCCGAGCAGGGCTTCGCGGAGCAGCTGCTTGGCGCGCTGGAGATCTGGGGCGTACCGGCCGATTCGGTGATCGTCGAGATCACGGAGACGGCGCTGCTCACCGACCTGGACATGAGCGTCCGCGTGCTACGCCGGTTGCGTGATTGCGGAGTCCGCGTCGCGATCGATGACTTCGGTACCGGCTACGCGTCGTTCGCTTACCTGCGCCATTTCCCGGCCACCGAGCTGAAGATCGACCGCAGCTTCGTCGATGGCATGCTGGCCGATCCGCGGACCGAACAGGTCGTGCGCGCCATGATCGAAGTGGCCCACCGGCTCGGCCTGGAAGCCGTCGCTGAAGGCGTCGAGAATGCTGAAACCCTGCGCCGCCTCGACGAGATGAATTGCGACATCGCGCAGGGCTACCACATCGGCCACCCGACGCTGGCCGAGACATTCGTAGCCGAGCGGCTCGCGGCTGCAGTGACTTCGTAGGAGCCCACCCTGTGGGCGAAATCTTTCGCGATGTTGCAACACACTCTGGGGCGTTTCCGCGAACGGCGTCGCCCACAGGGTGGGCTCCTACGAGTTCTGGCGACTGAGCTCGAGATAGCGGGCGTGCAACCGCTCAATCTGCCCGGCAAGGGCTTCGACACCGCCATCATTCACGATCACATCATCTGCGATCGCCAGCCGCGCCTCGCGCGTGGCCTGTGCGGCGATCATCTGACGTGCCAGCGCCTCATCGACCCCATCGCGCTTCATCAGCCGCGCGATACGCACCGCTTCCGGCGCATCGACCACCAGGATCCGGTCCACCCACGCGTAATGCGCGTGGTTCTCCACCAGCAGGGGAATGGAAAGCATGCAGTACGGTCCGCGATCGGCGGCGACAGCATCACGTAGCCAGGTACGGATCCGCGGATGCAGGATGCCTTCGAGCGTCGTCCGAGCCGATGGATCGGCGAACACCCGCTGGCGCATCGCCGCTCGGTCCAGCCGGCCTTCCGCGTCCAGTGCGTCGGCACCAAACACGCGGGCCACTTCGGCCAGGGCCTCGGAGCCGGGTTCGACCACGGCGCGCGCCGCCACGTCAGCGTCGTAAGCGCGCACACCCAGCGCCTCGAAGCCGCGCTCCACGGCGGTCTTGCCTGCGGCCACGCCACCGGTCAGCGCGACGACGTAGCTCATCGCAGCCCCGTGAGGTGCAGGTAGGCGTCGAAGATCCGGTCGCCCCCCATCAGCCAGACCCAGCCGGCCGCCGCGATATACGGACCGAACGGGATGGGGACGTCACGCTGGTGCTTGAAGAACAGCATCATGGCGCCACCGACCAGCGCGCCGATCAGCGAGGAGAGCATGATGATGGGAAGCAGGGCGATCGGGCCCATCCAGGCGCCGAGCGCGGCAAGCAGCTTGAAGTCGCCGTGGCCCATGCCTTCCTTGCCGGTAAGCAGGCGGAAGCCCTGGTACACGCTCCACAGGCTCAGGTAACCGATCAGGGCGGCCAGGATCGCCGACGAGGGTGACACGGGCAGGGGCTGCCAGCCCGGCAGCAGGGTCAGGCCCAGGCCGATCCACAGCAGCGGGTAGTTCAGCTCATCGGGAAGCAGCTGCGTGCGCGCATCGATGCCGGAGAGCGCGATCAGGAACCAGGTGAAAACCAGCGCCGCAAGCGCGCCGATGCCCGGCCCAAACCGCCAGACCACGGCGGCGCTGGCCAGGCCACAGAGGAGTTCCACCAGCGGATACTGCTTCGAGATGGGCTCGTGGCAGTAGCGGCAACGCCCGCGCAGCAGCAGCCAGCCCAATACGGGGATGTTGTCGTGGGCGGCCAGCGGATGCTTGCACTTCGGGCAGTGCGAGCCCTCCACGACCACGCCGGGCGGGCGGGTCTCTTCCACCTCGGGCAGCTCGAGCACTTCGCGCGCCTGGCGGCGCCAGTCGGCCTGCATGCGCGCGGGCACGCGCAGGATCACGACATTGAGGAAGCTGCCGACGAGGAGGCCAAGCACACCGGCGAACGTTGCCCAGAGGGCGAGGGGCAAATCAGGCATGGAGAATCCGTGGTCCCAAGAAAAAACCCTCCGCCCGGGGGCGAAGGGTTCTTATTGTGCCTTGCAGGGCGGGGTGGTGCTTAGACCGTGCCGGCCAGCTTGAAGATCGGCAGGTACAGGGAGATCACCATGCCGCCGACGAGGACACCGAGGATCACCATGATGAACGGCTCGAGCAGGCTGCTCAGCGTATCCACCGCGGTGTTCACTTCTTCCTCGTAGAACTCGGCCACCTTGAACAGCATGTGGTCGAGCGAACCGGATTCTTCGCCGATGGCGGTCATCTGCACCACCATGTTCGGGAACAGGTTTACCTGGCGCATCGAGAGCTGGAGCTGGTGGCCGACGGAGATGTCGTCACGCATCTGCTTCACGGCTTCGCCATAGACGATGCTGCCGGTGGCGCCCGAAACGGCGTCCAGGGCTTCCACCAGCGGAACACCGGCGTGGAAGGTCACGCCCAGCGTACGGGCGAAACGGGCGATGGCCGACTTGTGCAGGAGGTCGCCGATGACCGGGATTTTCAGCGAGAAACGGTCGAGGAAGTGGGCGAATTTCTGCGAGCGCTTCTTGAAGAAGATCAGCGCGAAGATCGAACCGACGATGATGCCGATCACGGCCCACCAATAGGACTGCATGAACTTGGAGGCGGCGACGACAAACTGGGTGGGCGCAGGCAGCTCGGTCTTAGCCTCAGCGAAGGTCTGCTCGAATACCGGCACCACGAACAGCAGCAGGATCATCGACACGAGCAGGGCGACCACGAGCACCATGATCGGGTAGAACAAGGCCTTCTTGATCTTGGCCTTGATGTTCTCCATGCGCTCCTTGTAGGTCGCCACGGTATCGAGCACGGTATCGAGCACACCGGCCGATTCGCCGGCGTGGACCAGGTTGCGATAGAGCTCGTCGAACTGCACCGGGTACAGGCCCAGGGCCTCATGCAGGGCCGAACCACCCTCGATGCTGGCCTTCACGTTGACCAGCATGTCCTTGAACTTGGGGTTCTTCTGGCCGTTCGCGATGATGTCGAAGGCCTGCACCATGGGCACGCCGGAGGCCATCATGGTGGCGATCTGGCGGCTGAAGATGGCGACATCGCGCGGCTTGACCGTCTTGCCGCTCGAGCCGAACAGCGGCTTGGCGCGCTCGCGGACCTGCTGCGGGTTCATGCCCTGGCGGCGCAGTTCGGCCTTCACGAGCGAGGCGTTCTTCGCCTGCATCTCGCCCTTCATGCGCTTGCCACGCTTATCCAGCGCGGTCCAGTCGTACATCGTCAGCTGGCTGACGGCAGCGCGCGCGGCACCGATGGCGCGCGCGTTCTTGGTAGCGGTGGCGGTAGCCATGACGCGGTGGTACCCCCGGGTGAATACTAAGGGGCCAGCCCCGGCTGGCTCCCCCTGTCTCTTATTCTAGTTTGTAGCTTTGTTTTACGCCTTTCTGCC
>NZ_JBQCFT010000099.1:0-7098 GCF_051958795.1 Luteibacter sp.
GTGCGTCGTCATGGTCGATGGCCTTGGCCACGGCCCCGCCGCCAACGACGCCGCGGAGGCCTGCCTGCGGGCGTGGGAGCCGGAAGCCTGCGCAGGGCCCGTCGAGTTGATGGCGAGCATCCATGCCGGCATGGCGGGTACGCGTGGCGGGGCCGTAGCGGTGGCCCGCTTCGAGGGTGCGACCGGCAACGTGCGTTTCGCGGGCATCGGCAATATCGCCGGCTCGCTGCAGTCCGCCGAAGGCTCGCGCGGGCTGGCCTCGCACCCCGGCATCGTCGGCGTGCAGGCACGCCGTGCGCAGCCGTTCGATTTCCCGCAATCGGCCGGGAGGCTGCTGATCCTGCACTCCGATGGCCTGCAATCCCGCTGGAGCCTGCGCGACTACCCCGGCCTGGTGAACCGCCACCCGGCCGTCGTCGCGGCGCTCCTGTACCGTGATTTCACGCGTGGTCGCGATGATGTGACGGTCTTTGCCATACGCCTTGGGGTGCGTGCATGAACGACGCCGAGATCGCACGCCTGCAGGCCGAGAACGAAGGCCTGCGCGCCGAACTGGACGAGACCAACCAGGGCGTGCTGGCGCTTTACGCCGAACTGGACAATCAGGCTGCGCAACTCCGCGAGGCCTCGGAACTGAAGAGCCGGTTCCTGAGCTACATGAGCCATGAGTTCCGCACACCGCTCGGTTCCATCCTCAGCATTGCGCGGCTGCTCGCCGACGAGATGGATGGCCCGCTCACCGACGAACAGCGCAAGCAGGTGGCTTTCGTGAGCGGTGCCGCGCGCGAACTGAGCGACATGGTCGACGACCTGCTCGACCTGGCCAAGATCGAAGCGGGGCGCATCACCATCTCGCCGGCGTGGTTCGAGCTGATGGATCTGTTCTCCGCGTTGCGCGGCATGTTCCGGCCCATCGTGGACGGCACCGACGCGGACCTGGTCTTCGAGGATCCGGAAGGGCTCCCGAAGCTGTACACGGACGACAAGAAGGTGTCGCAGATCCTGCGTAATTTCATTTCCAACGCGCTGAAGTTCACGCCGCGCGGCGAAGTGCGCGTGTCCGCCAGGCTGGAAGGCAGCGACCGCGTGCGCTTCACGGTGCGCGATACCGGCATCGGTATCCCTGAAGAACTCCAGCACGTGTTGTTCGAGGACTTCACCCAGGTCGATTCTCCTTTGCAGAAGCGCGTGCGCGGTACCGGCCTCGGTCTTTCGCTGTGCAAACAGTTCGCCGAACTGCTTGGCGGCGAAGTGGGCCTGAGCAGCATCGTCGGCAAGGGTTCGGAGTTCTTCGTCAGCTTGCCGCTGGCGATTACCGCGGAGGACGCCGATGACCATGCATGACACGTTGCTGGTGGTGGATGACAACGCGCCGACGCGCTACGCGTTGCGTCGCACGCTGGAACGCGCCGGTTATACGGTGATGGAGGCCGGTACCGGCACGGAAGGCCTGCAACTGCTGGCCGCGCACGCGATCGATGCGGTCGTGCTCGACGTCAACCTGCCCGACATGAGCGGCTTCGACATCGTGCGCGACCTTCGCGCATCGCCGGATACCCAGCTGCTTCCGGTGGTGCATGTATCGGCCGCGTCGATCGACACTACCGACCTCATCGCCGGCCTGGACAACGGAGCGGACGCTTACCTGCCCCACCCGGTGGATCCGGGCGTGTTGCTCGCCACGATCCGCACGCTCCTGCGCGTGCGCGATACCGAGCGCGCCCTGCGCGAATCCGAGGCACGGGTGCGCGAGATCTTCACGACGATCGCCGCGCCCATGGCCGTGGTCGACGGCGAACTCCGCGTGCAGGAAACCAACGATGCCTTCGTCCGGCTGCTGGAAGGCGGGGCGGAGGGCCAGTCGCTCGAGGCCTGGTTCGAACCCGGCCAGGACGGAACGCTCGCCGAAATGCGCGTGGCGCTCGGCGGCATGCAGCGCTGGCGCGGCGTGCTGTGCATGCGTTCCGGCGGCGCGGTGCGCGAAACCGAGTGGCGCGTGACGCCTTATCGCGACGGCGCCGGCATGGTCTTCGTCGAGGACGTGACCGAGCAGCGCAGTCGCGAACGCGAACAGCGCGAGCAGATCGATACGGCCACCACGCAGCTCGCCGCCGAGATCGCGGTGCGCGAACGCACCGAATCACAGCTGGTCCAGGCGCAGAAGATGGACGCGCTGGGCAAGCTGACCGGCGGCATCGCGCACGACTTCAACAACCTGCTCACCAGCATCATCACCGGCATCGACCTGATCAACCGCCAGGTGGAAGCCGGCAAGCCGCAGGGCGTGCAGCGCTTCGCCGACGCAGCGCTGGGCTCGGCACGCCGGGCGGCGGCGTTGACCCACCGCCTGCTCGCGTTCGCGCGCCAGCAGCCGCTCGACGCGAAGGCGACCGACGTGAACGAGCGCGTGCGGGCCATGGAAGACATGCTGCGCCGGACCCTTGGCGAGGCGGTGACCCTGCACGCCAACCTCGCCTATGGCCGGATGGTGGCGAGCGTCGACGGGAACCAGCTCGACAACGCGCTGCTCAACCTCGTGATCAACGCACGCGATGCCATGCCGGCGGGTGGCAGCATCACGCTGTCGTCCCGGCTGGAGAATGTCGGCGCCGACAGCGAGTTGCAGCCAGGTGCCTACGTGGTGTTGAGCGTGACCGATACCGGCACGGGCATCGAGCCGGCGCTGCTGGAAAAGGTCTTCGAGCCGTTCTTCACGACCAAGCCCATCGGCCAGGGCACGGGCCTGGGCCTGTCCATGATCTACGGCTTCGCCCGGCAGTCGGGCGGCCGCGTGAGCATCGCCAGCACGGTAGGCGAGGGCACGGAGGTCGCGCTCTGGCTGCCGGTCGACGAGGGCGAGATCGAGCCGGTGCAGCCGCGCACGAACCGGGTCGAAGGTGGCCACGGCGAGCACATCCTGATCGTCGAGGACACCGATTCACTGCGTACGCTCGCCTGCGCGGCGCTCGAGTCGGCGGGTTACAAATGTACTGCCACGGGCGATATCGACGAGGCCTTGCGCCATCTTCGCGGTGACGCCTCGCTCGACCTGCTGCTCACCGATGTCGGCATGCCCGACCTGGACGGCCGCGAACTCGCCCGGACCGCCCGCGCATGGCGGCCGACGCTACCGGTGCTTTTCATGACCGGCTACGCCGAGAACGCGCTGGATCCGGCGCGCTTCCTCGAGCCGGGCATGCAGCTGCTGCTGAAGCCGTTCGAAGTGGATACCTTGCTTGAACGGGTGCGCGGCGCGCTCGACTGACCGGGGCGGGTGCCGGAGGGTGGGTTCCCACCTATCCGAAATTGCCGATATCCCTAAATCCCGCAACCACTTATGATGCCCCCACAACGACGACAGGCGTTTGCAGGGGAGCGGGATGTCGGAAGGTACTTGGGGCGGCGCGCTCGGCGACCATCGGTTTGTCGCGGAGATGGATGCGCTGCAGAAATTCGGCCGGCTGGAAAAAGATGCCCAGCTTGGCGATGCACAGGCGCAGTTCCGCGTCGGCGTCATGTATTTCGATGGCGAACACGTCACCCAGGACCGGACGCGCTCCGCGCACTGGCTGCGCCGCGCCGCCAAGCAGGGCCACGCGGACGGGCAGTTCCGCCTCGCCCAGCAATACGCTGAAGGCCATGGCGTCCTGCGTGACCACGCCGAGGCCGCCCTATGGCTGCGCCAGGCCGCGGACGCCGGCCATGCCGAGGCCCAATGCGCCCTGGGCACCGCGTATGCGCGCGGGCATGGGCTCGCCGTGGACCGGCAACAGGCGCTGCACTGGTGGGGCATGGCCGCGGACCAGGGCCACGCCCAGGCCTGCGTGAACCTGGGCGTCTCGCACTACTTCGGCCGTGGCGTACCGCGCGACGCCGAGCTGGCTTTCGCCTTCTACACCAAGGCGATCGAGCGCGGCGATCCCGGCAGCCGCGGCTTCGCGGATGCGCTTTGCAGCATCGCGCACATGTACGTCGATGGCATCGGCGTGGGCCAGGATGCCGCCATGGGCGCGCACCACTACCGGCGCGCCGCCGAACTGGGCAACAGCATCGCCCAGTTCACCCTCGGCAAGATGTACCTGGAAGCCAGCGGCCTCGCCGTCGATCGCGAGCAGGCCCGCTACTGGTTCGGCCGGGCTGCGGAGCAGGGCGATAGCGAGGCGAAGCAGCGGCTCGCTGAACTGGAGGCGGAAAGCGACCAGCCCGCGCTCGTCTCCGCACGGCAGGCGACCAGCGGCCCGCAGGATATGGCCGGCCAGTACCAGCTGGGCATGCGCCTCGCCACGGGCGACGGCGTGCCCCGCAACGATCCCGATGCCGTGCGCTGGCTGGCCCTCGCGGCTGAGAAAGGCCACGCGCAGGCCCAATACGCCCTGGCCCGGATGATCGACGGTGGCCGCGGCATCCCGCGCAACGTCGACGAGGTGCTGCGCCTGCTCCGGCTGGCGGCCGGGCAGGGCCTGCCCGAGGCGCAGTTCGAACTCGGCCGCCTGCACGACGAAGGCGATGGCGTCGCCCGCAACGCCGCCGTCGCCCGCGCCTGGTACCGCAAGGCGGCGTCTCGCGGGCACCTCAAGGCGATGAAGAAACTGGAGCGCCGGCGCTGGTGGCGGTTCTGGTAGCAGGCCACCGCAGGTTCCTGCGAGCGTGACTTCCGGCGCTGGCTAAACTGGCCCCGGCGGATGGACCATGCCACGGTCCACCACCAGGGGTTCCCCATGCGTAAAACACTCGTCAGCGCGATCGCCGTAGCGCTCGCCGGCCTGTCCACCCTTGCCGCTGCCGCCGATATGCAGCAGGCACCGACGCAGCTGCCGCGCAGCGTGCGCCCGTCGCACTACGATGTCTCGGTCGTCCCGCACGCCGACAAGCTCACCTTCGACGGCAAGGTCGCCATCGACGTGGAGGTGCTCGAGCCCACGCCGACGATCACGCTGAACGCGATCGACATGACCTTCGCCAACGTGAAGCTCGCTGCCGCGAAGGGCAAGGCCACGTTCGGTACGCCGAAGGTGTCCGTCGACGCGGAACACCAGACCGCCACCTTCACCTTCGACAAGCCGCTGCCCGCGGGCGCGTACCGCCTGTCGATGGACTACACCGGCAAGATCGGCACCCAGGCCAACGGCCTGTTCGCGATCGATTACGACACCAAGGCCGCGGGCAAGAAGCGCGCGCTGTACACGCAGTTCGAAAACTCCGACGCACGCCGCTTCATCCCGTCGTGGGACGAGCCGAACTACAAGGCGACCTTCACGCTCGACGCTACCGTGCCGTCGAACGACATGGCGGTGAGCAACATGCCCGCCGCATCGAAGAAGGATCTCGGCAACGGCATGACCAAGTGGAGCTTCGGCCAGTCGCCGAAGATGTCCACCTACCTCGTGTTCTTCGGTGCCGGTGAGTTTGACCGCATCACCACGAAGAGCGAAGGCGTCGAAATCGGCGTCATCACCCAGAAGGGCCTGACCTCGCAGGCGCAGTTCACGCTGGACTCCGGCAAGGCCGTGCTGAAGGAATACAACGATTACTTCGGCGTGCCGTACCCGCTGCCGAAGCTCGACAACATCGCCAGCCCGGGCCAGAGCCAGTTCTTCGCGGCCATGGAAAACTGGGGCGCGATCTACACCTTCGAATATGCGCTGCTGCTCGACCCGAGCATCTCCACGCAGGCCGACAAGCAGGAAGTGTTCAACACTGCCGCCCATGAAATGGCGCACCAATGGTTCGGCGATCTCGTCACCATGCGCTGGTGGGACGACCTGTGGCTGAACGAAGGCTTCGCCTCGTGGCTGGCCTCGCGCACCACCGAACGCCTGCACCCGGAATGGCACACCAACCTCGATGCCGTGGATATCCGCGAAGGCGCCATGGGCCGCGATGCCGTGGCGACGACGCACCCGGTCGTGCAGCACGTGGAAACCGTGGAGCAGGCGAGCCAGGCGTTCGATGCGATCACCTATGCAAAGGGTGAATCCGTCATCCGCATGCTCGAGGCCTACGTGGGCCCGGATGCGTGGCGCAAGGGCGTGCAGGCGTATATCAAGGCCCACGCGTACGGCAACACGGTGTCGGACGACCTCTGGAAGCAGATCGAAACCGCCGCGGGCAAGCCGGTGACGCAGATCGCGCACGATTTCACCCTGCAGCCGGGCATCCCGCTGGTGAAGGTCGACAGCGTGTCGTGCGCCAATGGCTCGACCACCCTGACCCTCTCGCAGGGCGAGTTCACCCGCGATCGCCCGGACAAGAAGGCGCTGGCCTGGCACGTGCCGGTCATCGCGAAGACCGTGGGCGGCGCTGCCGCATCGACCCTGCTGGATGGCAAGGGCACGCTGACCGTCGCCGGCTGCGGCCCGGTCATCGTCAACGCTGGCCAGACCGGCTACTACCGCACGCTGTACGCACCGGCGCAGGTGAAGCAGCTGCAGGGCGCGTTCACGAAGCTCGAGCCGATCGACCAGCTCGGCGTGATGGGCGATACCTGGGCGCAGGGCATGGTCGGCCTGCAGCCGATCTCCGACCTGCTCGACCTGATCAAGGCAACGCCGGTCGATGCCACGCCGCAGCTGTGGGACCAGGTCGCCAGCGACCTCTCGGGCCTCGATGCGTACTACCAGGGCGACGCCGCGCGCCAGGCCGCGTTCCGCAAGTTCGCCATCGGCCGTCTCTCGCCGAAGCTGGACCAGGTCGGCTGGGAAGCGAAGCAGGGCGAGGAAGCCCCGGTGGCGATCCTGCGTTCGCACCTGATCGGCACGCTGGGTGCCCTGGGCGATGCGAAGGTAGTGGGCGAGGCACGCGACCGCTACGCGAAGAACACCATGCCGGCCGAGCTGCGCAAGGTGATCCTCGGCGTGGTCGCGGTGAATGCCGATGCCGCAACGTGGGACAAGCTGCATGCCGAGGCAAAGGCGGAGAAGACCCCGCTGGTGAAGGATCGCCTGTACGCCTTGCTCGCCGCGGCCCGCGATGAGGCGCTGGCGAAGCGTGGGCGCGCTCGCGCGCTGACCGATGAGACGGGTGCGACCAACACCGCCCCGCGGATCCGCGGTGTCTGGCGCCGGCAGCCCGAACTAGCGGTAGACGTCGCCGACGCGC
>NZ_JBQCFT010000100.1:0-3846 GCF_051958795.1 Luteibacter sp.
GGGGGGGGGGGGGGGGGGGGGGGGGGGGGGGGGGCCCCCCCCCCCCCCCCCCCCCCCCCCCCCCGCCCCCCAACAACCGCCCGGTAACCCCAGCAATAGAGGGAGGCTGTCTGCCTTTCTCATGAGACTTTTCTCCCTACAGCCTACGTTCTGTTTGGCCCCGGCAGGATGCTGAATGACGTCCATGGTGCGCGCGGGGCCCTTATGGCCCACAATTGCGGCCCAAATCAGCCACCCCGTTCGTTTCGGAGCTCTTGCCGTCCATGTCTCTTCGTCTCACGCGCCTGCTTACCGCCACGCTGATCGGCCTTAGCGCCTCCGCCACCGCCCTCGCTGCAGGGCCGCAACTGATCTGGCGTGGTGATGTCACCACCGCGCGTGGCGTCGTCACCGACGTGGCCAAGGCCTGGGAGAAATCCGGCAAGGGCAAGTTCGAGCTGCAGCCGTTCAACACGGCCTCGGGTATCGATGCGGTGGCTTCGGGCACGGCGGACCTCGCCGGCTCGGCACGCCCGGGCATCGGTGGCAAGGAGCAGTCGCTGACCTTCACCCCGGTGGCGTGGGATGGCCTGGTGATGGTCACCTACCCCTCCAACCCGGTCAGCAACATCACCCTGATGCAGCTGCACGAGATCTACATGGGCCACATCACCAACTGGAAGGAGCTCGGCGGCGATGACGCGCCGATCAACCTCTATGCGGTGGCGAGCCCGGGCGATGGCGTCGAATGGAGCCTGCGCCGCCTGCTGTTCGGCCGCGGCAACCAGCCGGTGGCCGCGCCGCGCCTGTACGTGAACCAGTCGAAGCTGGAAGAAGGCGTGACGCTCGATCGCCGCGGCCTGGGTGCCACCACCCTCGCCGGCGCGGGCAACAACCCGAAGCTGAAGCTGCTCTCGATCGATGGCGTGAAGCCGTCGGCCTCGACCGTCGCCAGCGGCGCCTACCCGCTGTACACCGAGCTCTACCTGGTCAGCAACGATGCCAGCCCGAAGGCGGCGGACGTGAAGGAGTTCCTGACCTTCGTGACCTCGAACCAGGCCGGTTCGATCCTGAAGGCGCATAACCTGCTGCCGTACGCCGATGGCACCGCGCTGGCCGCGGCCGACGCTGGCCGTCGCGCCAAGATCGCTTCGACCGTGGGCACCCGCGCTAACGTCGGCCAGGCGATGAACACGCCGACCGTCGCCGCCGCTGCCGCACCGGCTGCTGCCTCGGAAGCCGCGAAGGAAGCGGTAAAGGCCGCGCCGGCGGTCGCCAAGGGCAAAGCCGCGGGTGCTGCGAAGGTCGCTGCCGCTGCCACGGCTGCCGAAGCCTCGCCGTTCGCCCACATTGTCGCCAGCGTCACGACCACCGCCCACCAGGGCTTCAGCGGCGTCCGCAGCGATGCGTTCACCAGCTCGGACAACGCGAAGATCGGCGGCAAGTTCGCGAAGGTCACCGGCGACGCCGTGACCGTCGCCGGCAAGAACACCGCCAAGCCGGCGGTGGATTCCAGCGAGAAGTCGAACAAGGTGGAAACGCCGAAGGTCGCCGCGGAGCCGAAGCCGGCTGCGAAGGCCGCCGCCGCCCCCGCGCCGAAGGCCGCCGTCGCCAAGGCGGAGCCGAAGCCGGCCGCTGGCAACAAGACCTACAAGGTCGCCGCCGGTGACACGCTGTATTCCATCGCGAAGAAGAACAACGTCGACGTCAACCAGCTCCGCGCCATGAACGGGCTGAAGGACAACAACGTGAAGCTCGGCCAGACCCTCAAGGTCTCCGCCCGCTGATATAAGGGCCAAACCCTTGTGGGGCCAAACCCCCTGTGGGAGCGTGCTTGCACGCGATGCTCATGCCCCGAGGCAACCGGCTATCGCGTGCAAGCACGCTCCCACAAGAGCTGTTCCAACCTGATCTGCTGCTTTTCTGTGGGAGCGCGCTTGCGCGCGATGTCCCCGCCACGGACACCCCAATGCTCCCCATCCGCGCCATCACCCTCGACCTCGATGACACCCTGTGGCCTGTCCTGCCGGCCCTGATCGAGGCCGAGCATTGCGTGGATCGCTGGCTGAAGGAGCACCACCCGACGGTCGCGACGCAGTGGCCGATCGAGGCGATGCGCGAGCTGCGTGAGAAGGTGGCGCGTGAGCACACCCACCTCGCCCACGATTTCAGCGAGCAGCGGCGGATCACCATCCGCCAGGCGTTCGAGGCCTGCGGCATCGACGATGCGCCCGTGGATGCCCTCTGGCGCATCTATTACGCGGCGCGCAACAACGTCGAGCTCTACCCCGATAGCCTCCCCGCCCTGGAACGCATCGCGGCGAAGATGCCGATCGTCAGCATCTCCAACGGCAACGCCGACCTGGAAGTGATCGGCCTGCACCACCTCTTCCATACCCGGATCAACGCGATCGGCGCCGGCGTGGCCAAGCCCGATTCCAAGATTTTTCTTGCCGCCGCCGACGCGCTGGACCTGCCGCCTGCGCAGATCCTTCACGTAGGTGATGACCCGCTCCTGGACGTGGTCGGCGCCCGCGAGGCCGGTATGCCAACGGTCTGGCTCAACCGAACGGGTGAAAAGTGGTCCCACGGCCCGGCACCGGACCTCGAATTTGCCGATATGCACGGCCTTGCCGATTGGCTTGACGATTCTTCGGCCACGGGCGGCTAGAATATGACCGGAATATCAACCAGTCATTGACGCGGCCAACAACTGCCGCGAGGCACGGGAGGCCTGATGTCGCCACTGATCGACCGGAAATCCGGCAAGCGCTCCGTCACCACCATCGAACTCGTGGATGCGGCTTCGATGCCCGCCATGGAGCAGAAGCTAGGTGCGCAGCACCGGCAGTGGCTGGCATCGCTGGGTTTCCGTCCGACAGCCGGCTCCGTCGCCGTCCTTCCGAATAACGCCGGCGCGCTCTCGCGCGTGATCGTGGGCGTGGACCGCAAGGAACCCCTCTCGGTGCTCGGCGGCCTGCCGCAGCGCCTGCCGGAAGGCATCTACCAGCTCGCCGAAGATTCGATCGTGGAAGACCGCGAGCTGGTCGCGCTGGGTTGGGCGATGGGTGCGTACCGCTTCGAGCGTTATCGCAAGGCCGGCCGCCCGGTCGCGCAGCTGCTGGTCGAACCGGCGACGTTGCGCGCGGTGCAGCCGCTGATGGAAGCGGTGTTCGAAGTGCGCGACCTGGTGAACACGCCGACCGAGGACATGGGCCCGGCGGATCTCTCCGCGGCCATCCATGCACACGCCAACGAACACAAGGCGAAGGTGCGTGAGTGGGTGGGCGAGGAATTGCTCGCGAACACCTTCCCGACGATCCACGCGGTGGGTCGCGCGAGCCATCGCGAGCCGCGCCTCATCGAATTGACCTGGGGCAAGAATTCCAACCCGAAGCTGGTGATCGTCGGCAAGGGTGTGTGCTTCGACACCGGCGGCCTGGACATCAAGCCGTCCGATGGCATGCGCTGGATGAAGAAGGACATGGGCGGCGCCGCCCACGCCATCGCCCTCGCCGGCCTGGTGATGAAGGCACGCCTGCCGGTGCGCCTCACCCTGCTCGTGCCCGCGGTGGAGAACGCGATCGCCGGTAATGCCATGCGCCCGGGCGAAGTCATCCGCACCCGCGCCGGCCATACGGTGGAAGTGGACAACACCGACGCCGAAGGCCGCCTGGTGCTGTGCGATGCGCTCGCCTTCGCGGTGGAGCAGTCGCCCGACCTGATCGTGGATTTCGCGACGCTCACCGGCGCCGCACGCGTGGCTCTCGGCCCCGAACTGCCGGCGCTGTTCACCAACCGCGACCAGCTCGCGGATGAAGTGATCGGCGCGGCGGAATCCGTCGACGACCCGATGTGGCGCCTGCC
>NZ_JBQCFT010000101.1:0-19338 GCF_051958795.1 Luteibacter sp.
ATCGCTTTCCGCACGCTCGCAGAAGGGCACGCTCGGCGTACGCCGCCTTCGCCTGACCGATCCGGATGCCCTGCAGCTCGAAGGCGAGCTCGGCTTCGATGCCAAGGGCAATCTGGCCCAGCTGCGTTTCGACCGCTTCAATGCGCGTTTCCCTGCGGCTTACGAGCGTTACGGGAAGGGCCTCGTGCGCTCCTGGGGCCTCTCCGGCCTGCAGGCCAATGGCGAAGTGGCTGGCCACGCCGCGATCGGGCCCGATGGCCCCACGGCCTTCGCCTTCCAGACCGGTGGGCTCGATCTCGCCATGGCGGATGGCCGGCTGGGCGTGAATGGCTTGCGTGGCTCGCTGGACTGGAGCGCGAGCGAAGACCGCCCCACGACGAAGCTTGGCTGGCGCAACCTGCAGGTCTACCGGATCCCGAACGGCGCGGCGGAGGGCACCTGGCGCAGCAAGGGCGGCACCCTCGCGCTAGAGAAGCCCATGGCCATCCCGGTGCTCGATGGCGACCTGCGCGTCCTCTCGCTGGGATGGAAACCCGCGGCGGCGAGCGGAGAGCGCCTGCAGACCTCGCTCGCGCTCACCCAGATCGACATGGCCGCGTTCTCCCGCGCGGTCGGCTGGCCGGCGTTCGGTGGCACGCTGGGCGGCGCGGTTCCGTCGCTGCGTTACATCGATGACCGCGTGGAACTGGGCGGCGGCCTTTCGCTCAACGTGTTCGACGGCTTCGTCGACATCACCGGCATGACCCTGTCGCGCCCGTTCAGCGATGCGCCGGTACTGGCCGGCAACATCGCGCTGCGCGACCTCGACCTGGCGCGGATGACCTCGGTGTTCGATTTCGGCAGCATCACCGGCCGGCTCCACGGCAGCATCGACGACCTGCGCCTGGTGGCCTGGCAACCCTCGGCGTTCAAGGCGAACCTGCTTGCCGACCAGGGTGGCCGGATCAGCCAGCGGGCGGTCAACAACCTCACCTCGGTCGGTGGCGGCGGCATCGCTGGCGGGCTGCAGGGTACCGTGCTGAAACTGTTCAAGACCTTCGGTTACCGGCGCATCGGGCTCAGTTGCACGCTCAAGGGCGATGTCTGCAGCATGGGTGGATTGGGCGCTGCGAAGGATGGCTACACTATCGTGGAAGGCAGCGGGCTGCCGCACCTGACCGTGGTCGGCCACCAGCGCGAAGTCGACTGGCCCACCCTGGTCCGCCGCTTGCAAGCCGCCACGAAAGGCGACGGCCCGACCATCCAGTAACACCCTGTGGGACCAGTAGCATCCGTGGGAGCGCGCTCGCGCGCGATAAGCCAACAACGCGGTGACGCAGCAAACCTCCAAAGGACGTAAAAAATGTCGCGCAAACCACTGATTGCCATGATCTTCGCCGCAGCAGTCGCGCTGGTCGGCTGTGTCACAATCAACGTCTACTTCCCCGAGGCCGCAGCCCAGAAGGCCGCGGACCAGTTCATCGGCAACGTGCTCGACGAAAGCGGCGTCGCCCCGGCGGCCAACGGCAGCAAGGCGCCACCCAAGCCCGCGGCCGGCAAGCAGCCCTCGGCGTCGCTGCTCGATCTGGTCATCCCCAAAGCCATGGCCGCGGAAAGCCCCGACATCCAGGTGCGCTCGCCGGAAACCGACGCGATCCGTGCGCGGATGAAAGCCCGCTTCGGCGGCCCGCTCAAGGGCCTGATGGACTCGGGCGCCGTGGGCTTCACGAACAACGGCCTGGTCGCCGTGCGTGACGCGGGGTCGCTCCCGCTCGACCAGCGCTCCCAGGCCAGTAACACCGTCCGTGACGAGAACAGCGACCGCGACCAGCTCTACGCCGCGATCGCCAAGGCCAACGGCCATCCGGAATGGGAGCCGCAGATCCGCAAGACCTTCGCCGCCGGCTGGGTCGAGCGTGCACCCTCGGGCTGGTATTATCAGGACGCCTCCGGCGCCTGGAAGCGCAAGTAGGCCCTCTCCGCCAGGATCGCTCGCCGCGCTGTTCATCCGCGCGGCGCCTCCCAGCCCCGGCCCGGACCCAACGTCCGGGCTTTTAGTTTTTGAGCGCATGACCGAATTCGAAGCCACCATCACCGACCTCAGCCACGACGGCCGGGGCGTCGCCCGCATCGATAACAAGGCCACGTTCGTGTCCGGCGCGCTGCCGGGCGAGCGCGTGCTGCTGAAGTACCGCAAGCGCCACCGCAACTATGACGATGCCGAGGTGGTCTCGATCCTCGAGGCATCACCCGATCGCGTCGAGCCGAAGTGCCGCCACTTCGGCCAGTGCAGTGGCTGCTCGTTGCAGCACATGGCGCCCGAGGCGCAGATCGCCGCGAAGCAGCGCGTACTCGCCGAGAACTTCGAGCGCATCGGCAAGGTCACGCCGGAGAGCTGGCTGGCGCCGCTCACCGACCAGCCGTGGAGCTACCGCCGCAAGGGCCGCTTCTCGGTCCGCTTCGTCAACAAGAAGGACCGCGTGCTGGTCGGCTTCCGCGAGGAATCCAACCCGCGGTTCGTGGCGGATATCGATGTCTGCGAGGTGATCCACCCCGCGATCGGCCCGAAGGTCGGCCTCCTGGCGACCCTGATCCAGGGCCTGGATACCGCCCGCGACATCCCGCAGATCGAGTTCGCCGCCGGCGATGACACCGTCGCGCTCGTCTTCCGCCACCTGTCGCCGCTGACCGAGGGCGATCGCGTGAAGCTCACCGCCTTCGCGCAGGAACACGGTTTCGCGATCTACCTGCAGCCCGGCAACCACAGCACCGTCGCGCCCCTGTGGCCGGAATCGCCGCGCCTGTCGTTCGCCATCGCGGCCGATAACGTCACGCTCGATTTCCTGCCGCTGGATTTCGTCCAGGTCAACGCCGGCATGAACCAGAAGATGCTGGCGCGCACGCTGGAGCTGCTCGACCTGCAGCCGGGCGACAAGGTGCTCGACCTGTTCTGCGGCCTCGGCAACTTCACCCTGCCGATCGCGCGGCATGCCGCGGAGGTCGTTGGCGTGGAAGGCGAACACGGCCTGGTCCAGCGCGCGGCCGAAAACGCCGCCCTCAACGGCCTGGCCAACGCGAGCTTCCGCGTCGCCAACCTGTTCGAGGACCAGCGCAACGAACCCTGGGCGAAGCAGGCGTGGGACAAGATCCTGCTCGACCCGCCGCGCGCGGGCGCCGACAAGGTGCTGGAGTACCTGCCGCGCAAGGGCACCAACCGCATCGTGTACGTCTCGTGCCACCCGGGCTCACTGGCCCGCGACGCCGGCATCCTGGTCGAGAAGCACGGCTTCCGGCTGGTCTCGGCGGGGGTGATGGATATGTTCCCGCACACCGCGCACGTCGAATCCATCGCGCTGTTCGAGCGCGGCTGACCGGGAAGAACGCATGGGCGTCGAAATCGAACGCAAGTTCCTGCTCGCCGGCGAGGGCTGGCGTGCCCTGGTCGAGCGCAGCGAACCCATCGCGCAGGGGTACCTCGTCGCGATGGCCTCGATCGCCGCCGGGCACGCGAAATCCTCGGTGCGCGTGCGCATCTCGGGGGAGAAGGCCTGGCTGAACATCAAATCGGCCACCCTCGGGATCGAGCGCCAGGAGTACGAGTACCCGATCCCGCTGGATGAGGCCCGGCACATGCTGGACACCCTGGCCGACGGCGTCCTCGAGAAGGTTCGCCACCATGTCATGCTCGATGGGGCACACTTCGAGATCGATGAGTTCGGCGGCGCCAACCAGGGCCTGGTGGTGGCCGAGATCGAACTCGAGGCGGCGGATGCGGCTTACCCCACGCCCGCGTGGCTGGGCGCTGAAGTCAGCGACCAGGTCCGCTACTACAACGTCAACCTGATCGACCGGCCGTTCAACACCTGGACGCCGGCCGAGCGCGAAGGGAAGGAGAACGCCTGATGCTGCTGATCGGTCTCGAAGGCAAGGAGCTCAAGCCGCACGAGCACGCGCTGCTCACCGCGCACGGCGTGGCGGGCATCATCCTGTTCGGTCGTAACTTCGAATCGCGCGAGCAGGTCACCGCGCTGATCGATGCGGCGCGCGAGGTGGCGGGCGACGACCTGCTGGTCTGCGTCGACCAGGAGGGCGGCCGCGTGCAGCGGTTCCGCGAGGGTTTCACCCGGCTGCCGCCGTTGCGCGCCATCGGCAAGCTCTACGACACCGACCCCGGCGAGGCCGTGGACCGTGCCGAGGAGCACGCCTGGATCATGGCCAGCGAAATGCGCGCCATCGGCGTGGATTTCAGCTTCGCCCCGGTGGCCGACCTCGACCGCGGCAGCAAGGCCATCGGCGACCGCGCCTTCCACGCCGACCCGGTCATCGCCGCCGAGCTCACCCAGGCCTACGTGCGCGGCATGCACCTCGGTGGCATGGCCGCCGTGCTCAAGCATTTCCCCGGGCATGGTTCCGTGGCCGAAGACACCCACGAATCCGTCGCGGTGGATACCCGTAGCAAGGATGAGATCCTGCGCACGGACCTCCTGCCGTTCGTGGCCGGCATCGAAGCCCGCGCCGAGGCGGTCATGGCCGCGCATGTGAAATACACCTCGGTCGACGACCAGCCGGCCGGTTACTCGCACGTGTGGATCGAAGAGATCCTGCGTGGCGAGCTGGGTTTCCGCGGCTGTGTTTTCGGCGATGACATCAGCATGGCGGCCGCCGCAAGCGCCGGCGGCATCGCCGCACGCGCGCACGCCAACCTCGATGCCGGCTGCGACCTCGTGCTGGCCTGTTTCCCCGATGTGGTCCCCGAAGCGATCGCCGCGGTCAAGGGCCGCCGGCTGTCGCCGCCCGAGCGCCTCGCACCCCTGCGCGGTGCGATCGGCTCGACGTGGGAGGGCCTCGTCGACAATCCCCAACGCGACCGCTTCATCGCGCGCGTCACCGCCCTGGAGTCCTGATCCGCCCATGACCGCCGCCTCGCTTGAGCAAGCGCTCCAAAACTCGGATGTCCTCTTCACCCGCGACCAGCTCGATACCGAGATTGCGCGCATGGGTCGCGAGATCGACGCCGCCCTGGCCGGCGAACGCCCGGTCTTCCTGACCGTCATGCACGGCGCGCTGATCTTCGCCGGGCAGCTCTCGCTGGCGATCCGGACCGACCTCGAGTTCGATTACGTGCACGCCACGCGCTATCGCGGCGCGCAGACCGGCAGCGACCTGCACTGGCTGCGCGAACCGCACGTGCCGCTGGCCGGCCGCACGGTGTTGCTGGTCGATGACATCCTCGATGAAGGCCACACCCTCAAGGCCGTGCGCGATGCGTGCGTCAAGATGGGGGCGAAGCGCGTCCTGCTCGCCGTGCTCTGCACCAAGCTGCACGGCCGCCGCGCCGAAGGCATCGAGGCCGACTTCAACGGCGTGGACCTGCCTGACCGCTACGTGTTCGGTTACGGCATGGACTACAACGAACAGGCCCGCAACCTGCCGGCCATCTACGCACTGAAGGATTGACCCGTGAGCATCGATCTGGCCGTCATCGGCGGCAGCGGCCTCTACGCTTTCGAAGGCCTGGCGAATCCGCAGCGCCATGCGGTGGAAACGCCGTTCGGTCCGGCGTCCGGCGACATCGTCGTCGGCGACTTCAAGGGCCGGCGCCTGGCCTTCCTGGCCCGCCATGGCGAGAGCCACACCGTGCCGCCGCACCGGGTGAACTACCGCGCCAACCTCTGGGCCCTCCATTCGCTGGGCGCCCGCAAGGTCGTCGCCGTCAACGCCGTGGGCGGCATCCGTGACGACATGGGTCCGCGTGCGCTGGTGGTGCCCGACCAGATCATCGACTACACCCACGGCCGCTACACGAGCTTCAACGACGTGGAAGGCGCCGAAGTCCGCCACATCGATTTCAGCGAGCCATACACCGAGAGCCTGCGCCAGGCGATCCTGGCCGCGGCCCGCGCCGAAGGCCTCGCCATCATTGACGGCGGCGTGCACGGCGTCACCCAGGGTCCGCGCCTGGAAACCCGCGCGGAGATCGCCCGGATGAAGCGGGATGGCTGCGACCTGGTCGGCATGACCGGCATGCCGGAGGCCGCGCTGGCCCGCGAGCTGGACCTGGAGTTCGCCTGCCTCGCCCTGGTCGCCAACTTCGCCGCCGGCGCCGGCGACGAAGCCGAGATCAGCATCGAGGAAATCTTCGCCCACCTCGCCGCGGCCACGGCCAACGTGGCGCCGATCCTGGGCCGCATGCTCGAAGCCTGAGGGCCGCGCGTAGGAGCCCACCCTGTGGGCGACAGCTTTCGCGGGAATGCGGCAGGCCCGTGGCTCTTTCGCGAACGACGTCGCCCACAGGGTGGGCTCCTACGGTCCATGCCGGGGCATATGGGAAAGAGTCCCAGTTGCGCTTTGGTCTAAAACATGATGATACTTCGCACGCGCCGCGGGGGCAGGCCAGGGGATCTAGGGGAAGCCTCGCCATCCGGGTGCTTCCAGTCCATGTCCAGAGGTTTCCGCAAATGCGTTTCGGTACGGTCAAGTGGTTCAACGACGCCAAGGGTTTCGGTTTCATCGCGCCCGAGGACGGTGGGGAGGACGTGTTCGTCCACTTTTCTGCGATCAACTCCAAGGGCTTCCGTAGCCTGCAGGAAGGTCAGCGCGTGAAGTTCGAAGTGACGACTGGCCCGAAGGGTGCCCAGGCGTCGGGCGTCGAAATCGCTGCCTGATCGATAGCGCTAAGCCACCGAAAAACCCCGCGCTCGTCGCGGGGTTTTTTTTCGTGGGCGGCGCCTACATCGCGCGGGTAGTCCGGCCGGCTGCCATGGCACGGCGGCACGGGCACGCTGCGCGCATGACTACGCTCATCGAATCACTCACCGCCGCGGCGGTGTTCGCCATCGGTGCCTCCGCGACCGCCACCTGGGTGGCGCAGTCCTCGTTCCGTTCAACGCAAGCCGGCGCGCGGGTCCGCGCGCTCACGCTGGCGGCCGACATGGAGGCGCGGCTGCGCGCCAATCCCGCCGGCGTGCGCGCTGGCGACTATCACTACGCGAATCCGGCACCACCAGCGTGCCGCGTCGGCTGCGCGCCCGGTCAGGTCGCCTCCGCGGACCTTGCGGTGTTCCAGGCCGGGCTGGCCGGGGCGCTGGGCCCCGGAGCGCACGGCGGCGTGGCCTGCGAAGACAACGCCTGCGTTATTCGCATCCGCTGGCCGGGAGGTGCGCTGGACTGGGGCGTCGGGCCATGAGGGCCCGGGGCACGACACTCATCGAACTGGCCATGGGCCTGGCGATCGCGGCGGTGGTGTCGGCCGCCGTGCTCACGGGTGCGGCGGCGGTCGCGCGTGGCGTTCGACACCACCTCGCGTCAGCCCAGGCGGCCAGCCGGCCAGCCGATGCGCTGGAGGCGATGCTCGCCGATGTGCAGGCCGACCCACGGTGGTCGGTGTGCCAGGCGAGCCGTTGCTCGCGCTACGTCGGCGAGAGCCATGGTGTCGTCGTGGTGACCCGGGAGCGTGCGTGGGCGATCGGGTCGGGCGGCCTCAGGGTGTGTTCGGGGGAGCACTGCGAGCGCGTGCTGGCTTCCGCGACCGCGCTCCAGGTCATCGCGGACACGGCGGAGGGCGATCGCATCACCCGCGGGGAAATCATCCGGCGCCCCGAGGGTGCGGTGCGCCGGCTCGAGCTCCGCCTCTGGCTCGCCGATGGCAGACCCCGCTCCCGCAGCCTCTGGATGGCCCCGTGAAGGAGCGCGGTGCCGTGCTGCTCCTGGTCCTCGCCATGCTCGGCGTCATGGCGCTTGTAGGCGCACAGGCCGCGCGCTTCGCCCACGCGCGGCAACGCGAGGCCGCCGACGCGTGGTGCCGCGAGCGCGAACGCGCGATCCGTGACGACGGTCGTGGTGGTCAGGTCCGCATGGGCCGTGCGACCATCGGTGATGGCGCGGCTCGCGCGTCGTCTTCCGAGGCGTTCCATGGATCGCAGGCGTTTTCTCCAGGGCGCGACGATTGCGTCCGGCGTCGCGTTGACAGCGCGCGGCATGGCTAAGTCGGTGCCTGCGGCACCTACGACGGCGGCCACGGGCATGGTCCCGCGCGTGTGCTCCACCTGGGATTTCGGCGTGCCCGCCAACCAGGCGGCATGGAAGATACTCGCGAACGGCGGCCGCGCGCTCGATGCGGTGGAACAGGGCGTCCGCGTACCGGAAGCCGACATGAAGAACCACAGCGTCGGCCGTGCCGGTTATCCCGACCGCGATGGCAAGGTCACGCTCGATGCCAGCATCATGGATGAGCATGGCAACTGCGGCGCCGTCGCGGCCATCGAACACATCGCGCACCCGATCTCGGTGGCGCGCCGCGTGATGGAGCGCACGCCGCACGTGCTGCTCGTCGGCGATGGCGCGTTGCAGTTCGCGCTGGAGCAGGGCTTCCCGCGCGAGGAACTCCTGACCCCGGAAAGCCGCGAGGCCTGGCAGGCCTGGCTGAAGACGGCGAAGTACAAGCCGCAGGCCAACAGCGAAGTGAAGACCTATAACGCGGGACCGGGCGGCACGCCCGGCGATGCCTCGAACCACGACACCATCGGCATGCTCGCGATCGATGCGAAGGGCAACCTTTCCGGCGCGTGCACGACCAGCGGCATGGCGTGGAAGCTGCACGGCCGCGTGGGCGACAGCCCGATCATCGGCGCGGGCCTGTATGTCGATAACGAAGTCGGCGGTGCGACCTCGACCGGCGTGGGCGAGGAAGTGATCCGTAACGTCGGCAGCTTCCTGGTGGTGGAACTGATGCGCCAGGGCCGCTCGCCGGAAGATGCCTGCCGTGAAGCGGTCGAGCGCATCCTGCGCCGCAAGCCGGACGCGAAGGATCTCCAGGTCGGCTTCCTCGCGATGGACAAGAAGGGCAATGTCGGCGCGTGGGCGATCCAGAAGGGCTTCTCGTACGCCGTGTGCGATGCGAACAAGCAGGACACGCTGATCCCCGGCAAGAGCACGTACTGACTATGGCGCTGCTCGAAGTCGCCGCGAATTCCGCCGCCTCTGCCTTCGCGGCGCAGGAAGGCGGCGCGGGCCGCGTGGAGCTGTGCGCCAGCCTGGACGAGGGCGGGGTCACGCCCTCGCACGGGACGCTGGTGCTGGCGCGCGAGGGTCTCGAGATCCCGTTGTACGTCTTGATCCGTCCGCGCGCCGGGGATTTCGTGTACGAGGATCACGAGATCGAGGCCATGCTCGACGACATCATGCATTGCCGGGAACTCGGTTGCGATGGCGTGGTGGTGGGTGCGCTCACCCCCGAAGGCGAAGTGGACACCGACGCATGCCTGCGCTTCCTCGATGCTGCGCAAGGCATGGGCATCACCTTCCATCGCGCGTTCGACCTCGTGCCCGACCAGGGCGACACGCTCGAGACGCTGATCGACCTGGGCTTCGAGCGCGTGCTCACGTCCGGTGGCATGGCCAGTGCGGTCGCTGGCGCCGGACGCCTCGGTCGGCTGGTATCGCAGGCTGCGGGGCGTATCGTCGTGATGCCGGGCGCAGGCATCGAGCCGGGCAACATCGCCGACCTGCGCAAGGTGACGGGGGCGGCCGAATTCCACGCATCGGCCAAGCGCCGCCTGCCGTCGGCCATGCGGCGCAAGCCTGCCGATCCGCTGGGCATGGGGGCGGGGGAGACGCGTTCGGATGTGGAGACGGTGCGGGCGTTGGTGGCTGGGCTTTCCTGATGATCTTGTGGGAGCGCGCTTGCGCGCGATGCTCCCCTAACGGTAGCGAGGGGGTGACGTGATGCGCTGGATCGGATCGTTAATGGTCGCGGGGCTTTTCTTTGGAGGCAGCGCTTGCGCTGCGGAGGCCGTGCAGTACAGCGCGCCTGGCAAGGCAGCCATGGCACTGGATACGCGCGCGTTGTCGCGCGTCGAGGTGAAGGCCGGCGCGCATGGCGCCGCGCCCAGCGCCTGGCAAGGGGTGAACCTGCTCGATGTCCTGCGTGCGCAGGGCGCACCGGTCGGTAAGGATCTGCGCGGCAAGGCCCTGACGGACTTCGTGCGGGTCACGGCATCGGACGGCTACCAGGTGATCTTCAGCCTGGCGGAACTCGACCCGGACTTCGGTGGCCGCAAGGTCGTGCTGGTCGACCAGCACGAGGGCAAGCCGCTTGATGCGAAGGATGGCCCGTATCGCCTGGTCGTGCCGGATGACGCGCGGCCGGCACGCTGGATCCACAGCGTCACGGCGATCGAGCTGGTGGAAGCCTCGACCGCCGAGCGCAAGTCGAAGCCTTAGCCGTTATCCAGCGGGGTGGTCAGCTTCAGGCCGGTATTGACGAGGTAAAGGCCATCGTCGGGCAGGGCGTCGGCACTCCCACCGGCATCCTTCATCCAGGAAATCTCTTCCTTCGGGCCCGGCACGTAGACATCCCACTGGCCATAGCGGTCGTCGTGGGCAAAGCCGTGATCGAGCTGGTAGGTGATCGGTACCCGGGCGATGTAAGCAGGGTCGTTTACATGCGCTCCCATGGTCGGCAGGGTAAAGGTCCAGCTTTTGGCCACGCGCATGGAGGAGTTCGCCAGCACGTTGCGCCATACCTTCATCTGCGAATCGGTCCCGACGACCCCAAGGTTGACCTGTTCGACCGCCCCGTCGCTCACCGTGCCATCGCGGCCCACGCGAACCGCGAGGTACACCGTGCCCTGCACGCGGGCAGCTACGGCGTTCGGTGGGTACTCCGGCTTGGCGCGTGTCGCGTAAGTCATGGTTTCGCCACCCGCACCGTCCTCGCCGAAGTTCGCGCCTGCGATGTGCATGACATAGTTCTGGCTGTCGGGTGATTCACGTTGCGCCAGCAGCCGGATGCTCATGTGCGCCCTGGCGGCTACAGGGTGGCCATCCAGCGTCACAGGCTCGAAGTGCCACCGGGGGGTCGCACGTGCGATGAGGCCTACCACTTCCGTCGGAATCTTGTCCTGCCGGTCGAGCGTGTAACCACTGACACTGCCATCCGGTGCCACCGTGATATCCCCCGTGACCAGCATGCTCGCTTCCGCGCGCTTGCGTGCCGCCCCCGGCCCTGCCGCCAACGCCAGCCCCGTCATTGCGAACGCGGCCAGTCCCATCACCCACTGCTTCTTCATCCGTGCCACTCCCTGCCTGGTGGTGTTGTTGTGGTTGCAAGTATGCCATCGCGACGTTATCGCGTTGTTGCACCACGCGTGGGAATTACACCTGCAGGCGTGACGGCGAATATCTGCCGCCCTTGCAAGGCGATTACCTCATGCAGGCCAGTCAATGTCCCGAACGCGGGCAGCATCCCGACGTCGCGATCGAAGACGAAGGCGGGAAGCCGGTGTTTGCGCCATCCGTCGCGAACCACCGCGCCAGGATGCACATGGCCCGCGAGCACGTAGCCCTCCGCGTGCGCATGCGGGTGATGCGACAGCACGAACGGCGGCATCGCGAGCCGGTCCGGTTGCACCGTGATGCCGAGCGATGCGACGTCGAAGTGGCGGTCGTGATTACCTGCGATAAGCACCACGTCGATCGCAGCATGTTGCTGACGCCACGCTCGTACGTCGTCCACCCACGCACTGCGCGCGGTCGCCGCGCCGTGGACGAGGTCACCGAGGATGACCAGCCGTTCGGGGGCAAAGGCGGCGAAGAGTGCATCGAGCCGGCGCAGGTCGTCATCGGTATCGCCGCTCGGCACAGCGATGCCGGCGCGACGGAATACGGCGCCCTTGCCGAAGTGCACGTCGGAGACCAGCAGGGTGCCGCGTGCGGCCCAGTAAAGGGCGCGCTCGACATGCATCGTCAGCGTTTCGCCGGCGATCGCTACGTCACGCGTATTCATGCGGCACCGGCCTCCAGCGTCGCGAGCATGCGTTCCACGCGTGATTTCCAGTCATCGGTGGCGATGCCGCCACGCAGGCGCTCGACCCAGAGCGGAAAAGCCAGCGGGCTAAGCCGCTTCGGCTCGCGCCAGAGCAGGCGCGAGCGCGCGATGCGCAGCAGGCACGCGCGCAGCCGGGTGAAATCGAGCTGCTGGTCGAGCACTTCGCGCTCGGCCTGCCATAGCAACGGGTGTTCCGGATCGTGGCGGCGCAGTACGTCGAAGAGCAGGCCGCTCGATGCCTGCAACTGCCGCAAGGTCTTGGCCTGCGCCGGGTAACCGTTGAAGACCAGGCCGGCGACGCGGGCGATCTCGCGAAACTGGCGCCGGGCCAGTTCGGAGAGGTTCACGCTCGCGCGGATGTCCCTGCGCAGGCCCGCGGGGTGCAGGAGCATGCGCATCGTTTCGGCATCGAGCGCCGGCATGCGCGCCGTGGTGATCGTCAGGCCGTAATCGTTCACGGCATAACCATAGTCACCCGGCTGGATGCGCGCGAGCCGCCAGGCAAGGACGGCCGCCAGGCCTTCGTGAGCGAGCCGGCCGGCGAAAGGGAACACGAAGAGGTAATCGCCTTCGCGGGTGCGTGTGCGTTCGCAGAGGGTCTCATCGAGCGCGGGCACGGCCGACTGCGTGCCCTGGATAGCCAGCAGCGGTGCAAGCGCCCGCATCTCGCGGCTGCGCGGATCCGGCTCGGCAAGGGCGCGGCGCAGCTCATCGGAGAGTTCGCCCGACAACGGCATGCGGCCTCCCATCCAGCGTGGCACGCCACCACGGCGGTTCGGCGCCGCGCGCACGTATGCGGTCATCTCGCGCACGCGCACCAGCTCGAGGTTGCGGCCGGCGAAGAGGAAGCGGTCGCCCGGGCGCAGCCGGGACACGAAGCTTTCTTCGACCGTACCGAGGCGGGCGCCTTTCATGTAGCGCACCTGCAGCGTGCCGTCCGAGGTGATGGTGCCGATCGAGAGCCGGTGCATGCGCGCGACGCGTCCGCTTTCGACCACGTAGCGACCGTCGGCAGGCACGAGCTTGTGGTATTCAGGATAGCTTGCGAGCGCTGTGCCGCCGGTGCACAGGTAAGCGAGCACGGCGTCGAACCGATCGCGCGGCAGTTGGGCGTACGCCAGTGACGAGGTCACTTCGGTATACGCCTCGTCGGCGGTGAAGCCGCCGCCCAGCGCCATCGTCATCAGGTGCTGGGCCAGGACGTCCAGGCAACCTCGCATGGGGTGGCGCGGTTCCAGGTGACCTTCGTCGAGGGCACGCCGCGCCGCGTCGACTTCGGCAAGCTCGAGCAGGTGGGTCGGCACGCACAGGATCCGCGAGGGCAGGCCGGGGCGGTGTCCGCTACGCCCCGCGCGCTGGAGCAGGCGCGCCACGCTCTTGGGGCTGCCGACCTGGATCACCCGTTCGACGCTGGAAAAGTCCACGCCGAGGTCGAGGCTTGAGGTGGCGACCACGCAGCGCAGAGCACCTACACGCAAGCCCTCCTCGGTCGCGAAACGCAGCTTGGGATCGATCGAGCCATGGTGCAGGGCCAGCGTCTCCGGCGCTTCCGGCCACACGGAGGCGAGCGCTTCATGCCAAAGCTCCGCCTGCGAGCGCGTGTTGGCGAAGACCAGGCTGCTGCGCGCCTCGAGCACGGCCTTCAACACGCGCGGCAGCTGGGTGAGGCCGAGGTGGCCGGCCCACGGAAAGCGCTCACCACCCTCAGGCACCGCGGTATCGATGATGGTCTTCTTTTTCGACGCGGCGCCAACCAGCACGCCATCACCGGCGAGCGCACGCATCGCTTCGTCCAGGTTGCCCAACGTCGCGGAGAGCCCCCAGATGCGAGCTTGCGGATGCCACTGGCGCAGGCGGGTGAGGCCGAGCTGGAGCAGGGTGCCGCGCTTGTTGCCGACCAGCTCGTGCCACTCGTCGACGACGACCCCACGGAGTGATGCGAAGCGTTCGCGTGCATCGGGGTAGCTGAGCAGCAGCGCGAGGCTTTCGGGTGTCGTTACCAGCAACTCGCAGGCGCCGCGGCGCAGGCGCGCGCGTTCGGCGCTGCCGCTGTCACCGGTCCGGCGCAGGACGCGCCACGGCAGTTGCATTGCCTCGACCGCGGCGGTGAGGTGCTGGGTCGTATCCGTCGCCAGCGAACGCAACGGCGTGATCCAGAGCAGGCGCAGGCCCGTGCCGGGGTTAAGCACGCCGTCGATCAGCGGCCCGCCCGCGGCGGCGAGGGTCTTGCCCGTGCCCGTGGGCGCATGCACGAGGCCATGCCGGCCCTCTGCCCAGTGTTTCCATGCGGCGCGCTGGAACGGCGCCGGCCGGCGCTCCTGCGCGGTGAACCACGCCACCACGCGCGCTTCAGCCCGACGCCAGGCGGCGGAGGTCGTCGAGGCGGTCGGCATCTTTGATCGCAAGGTCGGTTCGCCAGCGGAGGATGCGCGGGAAACGCACCGCCACGCCGGCCTTGTGGCGGCCCGAAGCCTGGATGGCTTCGAAGGCGAGTTCGAATACATGGGTTGGCGTGACGGAGCGCACCGGGCCGAAGCGGTCGATGGTGTTTGCCCGGATCCAGCGGTCGAGGCGGCCGATCTCGGCGTCATCCAGGCCGGAGTAGGCCTTGGCGACCGGCACCAGCGTTTCGCCTTCCCACACACCGAAGGTGTAATCGGTGAAAAGCCCGGAGCGCCGGCCATGGCCGGGCTGCGCATAGAGCAGCACGGCGTCGATCGTGTACGGATCCACCTTCCACTTCCACCAGTCACCACGCTTGCGCCCGATGCGGTACGGCGAATCGAGCCGCTTGAGCATCAGGCCCTCGGTGCGCCGCTCGCGGGACTCGCCGCGAAGGGCGGTGAGGTCATCCCAGCTCGACGCGGGCACGGTGGGCGAAAGCATGAAGGTGGGGCCAAGCCCGTCGAGCAGCGTGGCCAGTTGTTCGCGGCGCGCTTTCAGCGGTACCTCGCGCAGGTCCTGGCCGTCGAACTCGAGCAGGTCGTACGCCATCAGCCGCACGGGTGTTTCCGCCAGCAACTTCGGCCCGGGTTTCAGCTTGCCGATGCGCTTCTGCAGCGACGCGAACAGCAGCGGGTGTGCTTCATCCATCGCCCACGCGAGGATCTCACCGTCGATCACGCAGCCGTCGGGCAAGGATTGCGCCGCGCTTTCCAGTTCGGGGAAGCGTCCGTCGAGGCGCTCCTCGCCGCGTGACCACAAGATGGCACTGTCGGCGCGTCGCATCAGCTGCGCACGGATGCCATCCCACTTCCACTCGGCGATCCAGTCGGTGACGGGGCCGAGCGTCTCGATCGCGTGTTCGAGTGGCGAAGCCAGGAAAAACGGGTAGGGCCGCTCGCCTGCGTGTTCGTCGGCGCGTTCAGGGCCCGCCAGATCGCGAAACGCCTCAGCGGAAGGTTTCCACGTGCCGCTCAGGCGGTGGGCGATGAGGTCGGTGGGTAGCGTCGTCCATTGCGCGATGGCCTGCACGACGAGGCGGTGCGACACGCCGACGCGGAGCGAGCCGGTGAGCAGCTTGTTGACGAGGAAGACCTGGTCAGCCGGGAGCTCGCGCCACCACTCACGCAGCGTGTCCATCCGCTCGGCCGGCTCCAGCCGCGACAGGGAGGGGAGGCGGGCTTCCATCCACACGTGCAGGGTCGTGTCGGTGCCTTCAGCTACCTGGCGTGGAAGCATGAGTGCGATGGTTTCGGCTAGGTCGCCGACGTGGGCATAGCTGTCGTCGATCAGCCAGTCGGCGTAGCCGGTCTCCGCGGCGAGTGCGGAACGGAGTTCCGTCGATGAGGCCGTGCGCTTTAGCTTGCCGCCGCCCAGTACGTAGACGGCCCACGCGGCGTCCTCGGCCGGTGCCTCGGCGAAGTAGGCGGCCATGGCCTCGCGCTTGGCGCTGGTGGACGCCGTGCGATCCAGCGCGTCGTAGAGGGCGGCGAAGCGGCGCATCAATCGCCTTCCTCGCTGGCGCGCAGGTCGGGCATCTGGCCGAGTGAACGTAAGGCCCGCGCATCGTGACCGCGTTCGCGCAGGTAGCGGATCAACGCTTCACCATCGCCGTGGGTCACGTAGATGCGCTTCGCGCCGCAGTCTTCCACGCTGCGGATCAGCCCGGGCCAGTCCGCATGGTCGGAGACGATGAAGCCGCGATCGTAGCCGCGCCGGCGCCGCGCACCGCGTACCTGCATCCAGCCGGACGCAAAACCGGTGGCAGCTTTGGAAAACCGCTTCATCCACGGTGCACCCGCCGCCGAAGGTGGCGCGAGGACGAGTTCACCGGCGAAGTCCCGGCCCTTGGCGGTCTCGCTCACGGCTTCGGTGGGCACCATGCGCACGCCAGCCTCGCGGTAGTCCTCGACCAGTCGGACCATGGCGCCATGCAGGTACACCGTCCGCTCGGTGCGCGTGGCGAGCTCCGCGAGGATGCGCTGGGCCTTGCCGAGCGCGTAGCAGAACAGCACGGCGGGGATACCGCGGCGCGCGCAGTCGTCCCACCAGGCCATGAGGTCGTCGATGACGTCGCTCATCGGTGGCCACCGATAGATCGGGAGGCCGAAGGTGGATTCGGTCACGAACACATCGCAGGGCACGGGCTCGAAGGGCACGCAGGTCGGGTCGGGGTCGCGCTTGTAATCACCCGACACCACAGCGACCTTGCCGCAGCCCTCGATGCGTACCTGCGCGGCGCCGAGCACGTGCCCGGATGGGTGCAGGCTCAGCACGGTTTCGCCCAGGGTGAACCGCTCGCCATAGTCATAGGCGCGGATCGTCGCCGTCGCACCCAGCCGCTCGCGCATCAGCGACGCGCCGGCGCTCGCCACGTGATACAGCGCGCTGCCCGCGCGCGCATGGTCGCCGTGCGCGTGCGTCACCACCGCCCGGGCGACGGGGAGCATCGGGTCGATGAAGAAATCACCCGCGGGGCAGTAGAGGCCTTCCGGACGGGGAAGCAGGAGGTCGCTGTCCATGCGCCGACGCTAGGCGGCGGGGCGTCAAGGGCGTGGCAAGGGCGCGGTTGTTGTAGGAGCCCACCCTGTGGGCGACGCCGTTCGAGTCGAGGCCGCAGGCCCCCCGAGCGCTCTCGCGAAAGATGTCGCCCACAGGGTGGGCTCCTACGGTTCGTGGCCTCAGGCCACGAACTGCAGCCTGGCGAGTTCCGCATAAAGGCCTCCCTCGGCCAGCAACTGCTCATGCGTGCCCTGCGCCACGATCCGCCCGGCTTCCATCACCACGATCCGGTCGGCGCGCTGCACAGTCGCCAGGCGGTGGGCGATGACCAGCGTGGTGCGGCCTTTCTCCAGTCGCTCCAGTGCCTGCTGGATCGCCGCTTCGGATTGCGCATCGAGCGCCGAGGTCGCCTCATCGAGCAACAGCAGGGGCGCATCGCGCAGGATCGCGCGGGCAATGGCGATGCGCTGCTTTTGCCCGCCGGAGAGGCGCACGCCGCGTTCGCCTAGCGCCGCGTCGTAGCCTTCGGGCAGCGCGGAGAGGAAGCCATCGGCCTCGGCGAGGCGGGCGGCTTCGCGGACTTCCGCATCGGAGGCATCCTCGCGACCGAAACGGATGTTGTTCGCCGCACTGCCGCCAAAGATGATCGTCTCCTGCGGCACCAGCGCGATCGAGCCGCGCAGGTCGGGCAGGGCGAGTGCCTTGAGGTCCACGCCGTCGAAACGGATGGCACCCGATTTCGGATCGTGGAAACGCAGCAGCAGACTGAAGACCGTGCTCTTGCCTGCACCGGAGGGCCCGACGAGGGCCACGGTTTCACCCGGCGCGATATCCAGCGTGAAATCCGATAGCGCGGCGACATCCGGCCGTGACGGGTAGCGAAATTCCACATGGTCGAAATGCAGCGAGCCCGTCACCGGTACCGGCAGCGGTTCGGGCGCTTCCGGCGTGCGGATGACCGGTTCCTCGGCGAACAGTTCGCCGATGCGCTCCATGGCGCCCGCGGCGCTCAGCACATCGCCCCAGACCTCGGAGAGACCGGCCACGGATCCGGCCGCGAAGATCGCATACAGGACGAACTGACTGAGCACGCCGGGCTCGAGCGTGCCGGCGATCACGTCACGGGCGCCACTCCACAGCACCAGCGTGATCGCGCCGAAGATCAGCACGATGACCGCGGCAGTCAGCAGCGAGCGCATGCCGATGCGGCGGCGGGCCGTGGCGAGGGCGAGCGCGATGGCATCGGCGTAACGGCGGCTTTCGATCGGCTCGCGGTTGTACGCCTTGACGGCCTGCGCGGCATTGAGCGTTTCGTTGGCGATGGCGGCCGCATCGGCGATGCGGTCCTGGCTGTGTCGCGACAGCTTCTGCACGCGACGGCCGAAGATGAGGATCGGCAGCATCACTGCCGGGATAACGAGCGCCGTGAGACCGGCCAGATGCGGGCTGGTCCAGGCCATGGCCACCGCGGAACCGATCAGCATCACCGCACTGCGCAGCGCCACCGAAATGCCCGAACCCACGAGGGTCTGCACGACCTCGGTATCCGTGCCGAGGCGCGAGGTGAGCTCACCGACGCGGGTGCTTTCGTAGAAGCCGACGTCCAGGCCGATCACATGGCGATACAGGGCCGAACGCAGCGACGCCAGCGAACGCTCGCCGAGCAGCGCGATGCAGTAGTAGCGGCCGGCGGTGGCGACGGCGAGCACCACCGCGACCCCGAACAGGGCCAGGAAGGTGCCGTTGATGGTGGCCACGTTCGACGCCAGGAAGCCGCGATCGATGATGTGGCGGATCGCCGGGGGCAGGGCAAGGGAGGCACCCGAGGAGAGCGCCAGGAACACCAGCCAGCCCACGACCAGGCCCTTGTGCGGCCGCATGAACGGCCAGAGGTTGCGCAGCGCGCCGATATTCCGTGATTTCGCCCTGCGTTCGCCGCTCATTCCCGTTCCTGCCACCAGACCATTCCGAGACGGATGGGGCCGGGGAGTGCAGTATTCAATCCAGGGCGCCCGTTTGTCGCTCGCGAGTGCCCTGGATTGCGTCCCACACCGGGGTGGCGACGTACTGCCCCATGGCGGTGAAAACATACGGCAAATGCCGAAGGAAATTGCGAGTTTTCAGGCCGTCTGGATGTTGATGAACGCATGCCTTGCGGCGTCGCAAATTCTATTGACTCGTGTCTCCGGAACGGCGACGTTGTCGTCGCCCACCACGACACGGAGAACGCTTCATGACTACTCATATCGCCGCGCGCCCTCCCCAGCGTCGCACGCGTTTCGTCGGCCTGCTGATCCTGGGTGCCGCGTTCCTCACGCCGTTCGCCGCCAACGCCGACAACCACCGGCCGCCGCCGCACCATGTGACGCGCCACAAGGTGTGCAAGCCGCACCGCGTGTACGACCATCACCACCACTACCACACTGTGCAGCAATGCCATTGGGTTAACCGCTAAGCACGGATTCTGTGGGAGCGGGGGGGGGGGGGGCGCGCGGGGCGGGTGGCGCCAACCACCCCCCACCCACCGCCCCCCCCCCCCGGGGGGGGTGGCGGAGAGAGGAGGGGGCTGCTGGCCGGGCGCCGGGGGG
>NZ_JBQCFT010000102.1:0-7970 GCF_051958795.1 Luteibacter sp.
GCTTGCGCGCGATGGGTGCTCGCGGCGACCCATCGCGCGCAAGCGCGCTCCCACAGGTTCTCCCGTCAGCAACACCGCCCGCCCGTGCCTCTGTACCTCGCCTCCTGCCTCTCCCGGAAAAACTCCCCGTAGCTCGGTACCGGGCGTTCCGGGTGGTGTTCGCGCAGGTGCTTCACGTAGACATCGTAATCAGGCACGCCGCAGCAGAGGCGGGCGGTTTGCACCGCCCACTTCCACAACGAGCGCGGCGATGCCGGGGTGTACGTTTCCATCGGCTCGCTCCTTACTGGGACACGCTGGAGAGGGCGACGTAGGGTTCTTCGTGCGCCGTCGCGTGGTTGGCCTGCCACGCCCGGACGATCGAGCGCAGCGAGAAGAACAGCATGGTCAGCACCAACAGCATGAACAGGCCGGTGAGCGCCATGTCCACGCGGTTGTTGGTGATGATCCGCTGCATCTCTTCCACCGATTTCGCCGGCGGCAGCAGCTTGCCGGAGGCGGCCGCATCGGCATACTTCTGCGCGGCGGCCGTGAAGCTGATCTTGGCGTCGAACAGCTTCTGCCAGCCCGCGGTCAGCGTGCACACCACCAGCCACACCGCGGGGATCGCCGGGACGAGCACGTAGCGTTCGCGCTTGAGCTTCACCGTGACCACGGTGGCCAGCATCAGCGCGATCGCCGCGAGCATCTGGTTGGCGATGCCGAACAGTGGCCACAGGGTGTTGATGCCACCCAGCGGATCGACGGCACCCTGGTACAGGAAGTAGCCCCACAGCCCGACGCAGATCACCGTCGCGAGCACGTTGCTCACCCACGATTCGGTCTGCTTCAGCGGGGCGTAGGCCATGCCGGCGAGCTCCTGGATCATGAAGCGGCCCACGCGGGTGCCCGCATCCACGGTGGTCAGGATGAACAGCGCTTCGAACAGGATGGCGTAGTGGTACCAGAGCGCCATCATGTCCTCGCCCGGCATAAGCCCGTGGAGGAGCTGGGCCATGCCGACGGCCAGGGTTGGCGCACCACCGGCGCGACCCAGGATCGTGCTTTCACCGATGTTCTTTGCCGTGTCGCTCAGTTCGGCGGGGGTGACGACGAAGCCCCAGCTGCTGATCGCGGCAGCGGCATCCTGCACGGTGGTGCCGACCAGGGCGCCCGGCGAGTTCATGGCGAAGTACACGCCCGGGTGCAGCGAGGCGGCGGCGATGAGCGCCATGATGGCGACGAAGGCCTCCATCAGCATGCCGCCGTAGCCGACCATGCGGGCTTCGCGCTCGTTGGCCAGCAGCTTCGGCGTGGTGCCCGAGGCGATGATCGAGTGCCAGCCGGAGACGGCACCGCAGGCGATGGTGATGAACAGGAACGGGAACAGGTTGCCCTGGAACACCGGGCCCGTGCCGTCGATGAACTTGGTGACGGCGGGCATCTGCAGGGTGGGTGCGGACAGGAAGATCGCCAGCGCGAGCAGGGCGATGGTGCCGATCTTCAGGAACGTGGACAGGTAATCACGCGGCGCCAGCAGCAGCCACACCGGAAGCACGGAAGCGAAGAAGCCGTAGCCGATCAGCCACCAGGCAAGCGCCTTGGCGTCGAAATCGAACAGCACGGCCAGGCTCGGCGTGTCGTTCACCGTCTTGCCGTACCAGATGGAGGCCAGCAGGAGGATGAGGCCGATGATCGACACCTCGAGGATGCGACCGGGCCGGATGTAGCGCAGGTACAGGCCCATGAGCAGGGCGATAGGGATCGTCGCGGCAACGGTGAACGTGCCCCACGGGCTGTGGGTCAGCGCCTTCACTACGACCAGCGCGAGCACGGCCAGCACGATCATCATGAGGACAAGCACGCCCACCATGGCGATGACGCCGGGGACCTCGCCCAGTTCCTCACGCAGCATGTGGCCGAGCGAGCGCCCGTCGCGGCGCAGTGACAGGCCCAGGATCATGAAATCCTGGACGGCGCCGGCGAAGACCACGCCCACCAGGATCCACAGCATGCCGGGCAGGTAGCCCATCTGCGCGGCGAGCACGGGGCCCACCAGCGGGCCGGCACCGGCGATCGCGGCGAAGTGGTGGCCGAAGACCACCCATTTGTCCGTGGGGACGTAGTCCAGGCCATCGTTGCGCAGCACGGCGGGCGTCGCCCGGCTCGGGTCCAGCTGGAGCACGTCCCGGGCGATCATCCGGCTATAGAAGCGGTAGCCGATGAGGAAAACCGCGATGGAGGCGGTGACCAGCCAGATGGCATTGATCGGTTCGCCGCGGCGCAGGGCGACGACGCCGAGGCACCAGGCGCCGACGATGGCGATGGCGGCCCACAGGATTTTCCCGGCGGGACTGGGTTTCGGAATGGCGCTATGCATGGTTTCTCGGCTCCCCTTGCGGTTAGCGACAAGGGTCACCCCCGCGCCCGTGGGGGTCAATGATTCGCGGGCCCCGCGCGTATTAGCCATTGGTCGAATGGAAACGACTTGAGCCGGGGCGCCGCACAGGCCATGCTGGCCCTAACCCCACACCCCTGCGGCCTGCCGATGATTCGCGAGATCCTGAAAATGGGCGACGAGCGCCTGTTGCGCATCGCCCCTCCCGTGCCACCCGAGATGGTGGGTTCGGCCGAACTGGATGCCCTGATCACCGACATGTTCGACACCATGCACCACGCCGGCGGCGTGGGCCTGGCCGCGCCGCAGATCGGCGTGGACCTGCAACTGGTGATCTTCGGGTTTGATAGCAGCGAGCGTTACCCCGACGCACCGCCGGTACCGCAGACAATCCTGCTCAACCCGATGATCACCCCGCTGTCGCAGGACATGGAGGAGGGCTGGGAAGGCTGCCTTTCCGTGCCGGGGTTGCGCGGCGCGGTGAACCGTTACTCGCTCATCCGCTACCAGGGCATCGACCCGCAGGGCCTGCCCATCGACCGCACGGCGGAAGGTTTCCATGCCCGCGTGGTGCAGCACGAATGCGATCACCTGATCGGGCGGCTATACCCGTCGCGGATTACGGACTTCACGAAGTTCGGGTTTACCGAAGTGCTGTTCCCGGGGATGGATATCGGGGACGACTGAAGCGCTCGCACATAGGAGCTCACCCTGTGAGCGACGCCGTTCGCGAAGGCGCTAAAGGGCCTTTTGCCTCGAGGCGAAAGATGTCGCCCACAGGGTGGGCTCCTACGCGCTATTCGGCCTCGGCGAGGGCTTCGACGATAACCAGCAGCGCCTTGCGGCGTTCCTTCGGCAGGCGGCTGACCAGCCCGACCAGGCGTAGCTGCTCACGCGAGTCGGCGCGGTAGAGCGCGGGGCTTTCCTTGACGCCGGTGGCGCCGCTGGGCGAACCGCGACCCGTGGCGAGCCATTCGAAGTTCACGCCGAAACGGACGGCCATGTCGATCTGGCGCTCGAGCTCGGGCAGGCCGAGGTCGCTGAGCCACTTGCGTGCCGTTTCCCGGCTGACATCGAAGAGATCGGCCAACTGGGTAATGCGGCCGCGGCCTTTCTTGACGCCGGCCATGTCCAGCGCGACATGCAGGCGTTGAGAAAAACCTCGGTTAGAGAGTGGCATAACAACTCCGGTGAAACGCTTTTACGGCGCAAAAGACCCGGTATTGTTGATAGCCCGGGCCGGGAGCGTAAGCCCTTGACAGTTGCCAAGTCGTGCAATTTACGACTGCTTTTCGTTTTTAACGCCCAAAACGAAACGAGTTGACCGATTTTCTCATTTCGTCCGCCGCTCGATAAGCCGCCTCGGCGAAGTCGGACTCACTGCTGGCATAGATGATGGCGCGGGACGAGGAAATCATCAGGCCGCTGCCGTCGCTCGTTTGCCCGTGCTTCATGACGGCGGCGAGGTCACCGCCCTGGGCGCCGATGCCGGGGACCAGCAATGGCATGTTACCCACAATCGCACGCACGCGACCTAGTTCTTCTGGCCAGGTGGCGCCGGTTACGAGCGCGCAGTTGCCGTTTCCGTTCCAGTCCCGCGCGATCGCCTCGGCCACCCGCAGGTAAAGCGGCCGGCCACCGCAGTCGAGCGCCTGGAAATCGGCGCCGCCCGGATTGGAGGTGCGGCAGAGGAGGATCACACCCTTGTCGGCATGCGCCAGGAACGGCTCGGCCGTGTCCTTGCCCATGTAGGGGTTGAGCGTTACGGCATCAGCTTCGTAACGATCGAACGCTTCGGCGCGGTAGTGCTTCGCGGTCGAACCGATATCGCCACGCTTGGCATCCAGGATCACCGGTATGCCGGGGTGCTTGTCGTGGATATGCCGGATCAGGCGTTCGAGCGCACCTTCGGCGCGTTGCGCGGCGAAATGCGCGATCTGCGGCTTGAAGGCGCAGACCTGGCTGGCCGTGGCATCGACGATATCGCGGCAGAAGGTGTAGATCCCTTCCTCGCCCGAAAGCCCCGCCGGCAGGCGGCCGGGTTCAGGATCCAGGCCGACGCAGACCAGGGAGTCGTTGCGACGCCAGGCGTCCTTCAGCGAGTTCATGAAGTGCACGGGCAGCGCTCCGGTAGAAAGAGTGTTGTAGGAGCCCACCCTGTGGGCGACATCTTTCGCGTTAACGGCACAGGGCCTGTGGCGTCATCGCGAACGGCGTCGCCCACGGGGCGGGCTCCTACGGATGGAAGCCGATCGGTCAGACCAGCTTCTTGTACTTCACGCGCTTCGGGCCGGCGTCGTCGCCGAGGCGGCGCTTCTTGTCGGCTTCGTACTCGTTGTAGTTGCCCGGGAAGAACTCGACGTGCGAGTCGCCTTCGAACGCGATGATGTGCGTGGCGATGCGGTCGAGGAACCAGCGGTCATGCGAGATGACCACGGCGCAGCCCGGGAACTCGAGCAGGGCGTCTTCGAGCGCGCGCAGCGTTTCGACGTCAAGGTCGTTCGACGGTTCGTCGAGCAGCAGCACGTTGCCACCCTGCAGCAGGGTCTTGGCCATGTGCAGGCGGCCGCGCTCACCACCGGAAAGCTGGCCGACGATCTTCTGCTGGTCGGTGCCCTTGAAGTTGAAGCGGCCGATGTACTGGCGCGACTGGATTTCAAAGTTGCCGATCGTAAGGATGTCCGAACCGCCGGAGACTTCCTGCCACACGTTGTTGGCCGGATCGAGCGCGTCGCGCGACTGGTCGACGTAGGCGAGCTTGACCGTGTGGCCCAGCTTCACTTCGCCGGAATCCGGGGTTTCCTTGCCCATGATCATCTTCATGAGCGTGGACTTACCGGCACCGTTCGGGCCGATCACGCCGACGATGGCGCCGCCGGGGATCTTGAACGAGAGGTCTTCGATCAGCACGCGGTCGCCGAACGACTTGGTGACGTTCTTGAACTCGATGACTTCCTGGCCGAGGCGCTCGCCCGGCGGGATGAAGATCTCATTGGTTTCGTTGCGGCGCTGGTACTCGACCGAGTTCAGCTCCTCGAAGCGGTTAAGGCGAGCCTTGCCCTTCGACTGACGACCCTTGGCGGCCGAACGAACCCACTCGAGTTCCTTCTGGATGGCCTTCTGGCGCGACTTCTCCTGGTTGGCTTCCTGCTTCAGGCGCTCGTCCTTCTGCTCCAGCCACTCGGTGTAGTTGCCCTTCCAGGGAATGCCGCGGCCGCGGTCGAGCTCGAGGATCCACTCGGCGGCGTTGTCGAGGAAGTAGCGATCATGGGTGACCGCGACGACCGTGCCCGGGTAGTCGTGCAGGAAGGTTTCCAGCCAGTCGACCGATTCGGCGTCGAGATGGTTGGTGGGCTCGTCGAGCAGGAGCATGTCGGGCTTGGAGAGCAGCAGGCGGCACAGGGCCACGCGGCGCTTTTCACCACCGGACAGCGGGCCGATCATCGCGTCCCACGGCGGCAGGCGGAGGGCGTCGGCGGCCACTTCGAGCTGGCGCTCCAGCGCGTGCGCGTCGTTGGCGGCGAGGATGCCCTCGAGGCGCTCCTGGCGCTTGGCCAGCGCGTCGAAATCCGCGCCTTCCTCGGCGTAGGCGGCGTAAACCTCCTCGAGCTCCTTCTGTGCGTCGAGCACTTCGGAGACGCCTTCTTCGACGGCTTCACGCACGGTCTTGTTCGGGTCGAGGTCCGGCTCCTGCGCGAGGTAGCCGATCTTGGTGCCCGGGTTGGCGCGTGCTTCGCCCTGGTAGTCCTTGTCGACGCCCGCCATGATCCGCAGGACCGTGGACTTGCCCGCGCCGTTGATGCCCAGCAGGCCGATCTTGGCGCCGGGGAAGAACGAGAGGGAGATGTCCTTGATGATCTGGCGCTTCGGGGGGACGATCTTGCTGACCCCGTTCATGGTGTAGATGTATTGCATGGACGCTCCGTAAGGAAAGCCGGCCCCCGGCAGCGGAAGCTCCCGGCGGGCAAACCCTCATTATAGCGGGGTTCGATGACGAAGATCGCCGCCCGGAGAGGGCGCCGGCTGAACGGGCGGGGCCGGCGCCCAGGCCCTTAAAGCAGCCCCGTGGCGACGTAGCGGCGGATGCGCGCCTGGTTCCTTTCCGAGTAGACCTCGCACGGCCACACGCCGAACTCGAAATCGGCCATGTTGGTGCTGCAGGCGGTCCAGCGCTCGGCATCCTCGTGGACGGCCCCGAAGGTATGGCCCAGTTCGTGGGCGACGTTGGATGACGTGCGCACGCTGGCCATCGCGAAGGGGGTGCCCTCGTAGGCTATCCCCAGGGACTTCCCGTTCGGCGAACCCTGGACCACGAGGACCATGCGGGTCGCCCGGGTATCTGGCGCACCAAGCCGCTCGAGAACCGGCTGGGCGGCCTTCCGCCATGCCCCGAGGGCACCTTCATAGCCGTACGGCAGCCTCTCCAGCCCATGCAGCTCGCGATGGACGTGGATCCGGATGTCCTGCCCGGGCAGCACATCGGCGCGCATGTGGCCCAGCCAGGCGCTCACATGCTCTGAGACGAAGTCCTGCTCGTTCATCTGGACATCTTCGTGGAGCACGAAGTGCACATCGATGGTCGGCGGAGCCTCGGCGAAGGCGGGCAACGGGGCGGCCAGGGCCAGGCCGAGGGCCAGGAGCTTGGTTTTCATAGGATTCCTTTCGTGATTTGGCAAATGGACGTTCCACGTCCGCCGGCAACGTTAGGAGACTTTGGGCTGCCCGGGCGTAGGGATGATCCCTGGCGCGCTGTAGGTCGATGCCGACAGGGCGGCCCGCTGGATGCCTACGGGCTTGCCTCGCTGGCCGCAAACCCCCACCTCAGCTACACTTTTCGCCTTCCCCTACGTACTTCCCACGAGGTTGAGATGTTCCCGAAGGATGCAACGATCGCCGGCTATGACGACGAACTCGCCCAGGCCATCGCCAACGAGTCCCGCCGCCAGGAAGATCACGTCGAACTGATCGCCTCGGAGAACTACGCCAGCCCGCGCGTCATGGAGGCCCAGGGCTCCACCCTGACCAACAAGTACGCCGAGGGTTACCCGGGCAAGCGCTACTACGGTGGCTGCGAGTACGTGGACGTCGCCGAAAAGCTCGCCATCGAGCGCCTCAAGAAGCTGTTCGGCGCCGACTACGCCAACGTGCAGCCGCATTCCGGTTCGCAGGCCAACCAGGCCGTGTACTTCGCGCTGCTGAACCCGGGCGACACCATCCTGGGCATGAGCCTGGCCCACGGCGGCCACCTGACCCACGGCGCCAAGGTCAACCTCTCGGGCAAGATCTTCAACGCCGTGCAGTACGGCATCGATCCGGATACCGGCCTGGTCAACTACGACGAGATCGAAAAGCTCGCCGTGGAGCACAAGCCGAAGATGATCGTCGCCGGTTTCTCGGCCTACTCGCAGGTGCTCGACTGGGCGAAGTTCCGCGAGATCGCCGACAAGGTCGGCGCGTACCTGTTCGTGGACATGGCCCACGTCGCCGGCCTCGTGGCCGCGGGCGTGTACCCGAACCCGGTGCCGCACGCGCACGTCGTCACCTCCACCACGCACAAGACCCTGCGCGGTCCGCGCGGCGGCATCATCGTGGC
>NZ_JBQCFT010000103.1:0-17971 GCF_051958795.1 Luteibacter sp.
CGTTCTTTAACATAATAAGACTCCCGAGCGTTACCACCCCCCGCCCCGGGGGGGCGGGGCGCGGGGGGGGTTGGGTTACCCCCCCCCCCCCACCCGGCCCCCCCCCCCGCTCCCACAATTTTCCGCAGGATCGTACAAACCGGCGGGAACCATACCGCTGCGCATTTCCATCACCCGGGTTTGCCTTAAACTGCGTCACCTAAGCCCGCCTGGCACCTCGCTGGCGGCATTCTTCCAAGGTGAGCACATGACCCAGGAAACCCCGCGCGACGACAGCCTGCTTGGCCTGCTCAAGGGCGTCGAAGACTTCAGCGCCAACGTCTTCCCCGAAACGCAGCAGCTGTTCAGCGAACTGGCCGAAGGCCAGAGTCCCCATACCCTCTTCATCACCTGCGCGGATTCCCGCGTGGTGCCGGAGATGATCACCCAGACCCAGCCGGGCGACCTGTTCGTCTGCCGCAACATCGGCAACATCGTGCCGGGGTACGGCGAGATGCTCGGTGGCGTGTCGGCCGTGGTCGAGTTCGCGGTCGCGGTGCTCCGCGTCCGCCACGTGGTCATCTGTGGCCATAGCGATTGCGGCGCCATGAAGGGCCTGCTCAATCCGGAATCGACGAAGAACCTGCCGACGGTCGAGGCCTGGCTGCGTAACGCCGCTGCCGCGAAGAGCGCCGTGTTCGCCCGCCAGCCGGATCCGGCGAACGTGCTGAAGGACGTCACCCAGCAGAACGTCCGCCTGCAGCTCGATCACCTGCGCACCCACCCCGCGGTCACCGCCGCGCTCGCCAACCATGCGATCACGCTGCAGGGCTGGGTTTACGACATCGGTGACGGCACCGTCGCCGTGCTCGACAAGGCCTCGGACACGTTCATTCCCCTCGCCGAAGCCATCAAGAAAGAACACAGCGCATGATCCTCCCGGGGCGCGCGCACCTCGGCCACATCCTGCGTTACGTGGGCAGGCCGCTCGCGCTGCTGTTCGCGTGGGATGTGGCGGTGACCGTGTTCTGGTACGTCGCGCACCCGCGCTGGACGGCCGACTTCCCCGCCCTGCCCATCACGCTGCTGGGCTCGGCGATCGCCGTGTACCTCAGCTTCCGTAACACCACCGCGTATGCGCGGTGGTGGGAGGCGCGCACGCTGTGGGGTGCGATGGTGAATGCCTCGCGGACCCTGGCGCGCGAGGCCCTGACCCTGTTGCCTGCCCGCGCGACCGCCGTGACGGTCGTCCACCGGCAGATTGCCTACGTGCAGTCCTTGCGCCTGCACCTGCGCCGCCAGGCTCCCTGGGAAGAACTCGCACCGCGGTTGTCCGCCGACGAGATCGAGGGGCTGCGGCCGGTCGCGAACGTCCCGAACGCGATCCACAGCGGCACCGCCGAACTCATGGCGGCGGCAAAGCCTGATCCCGTGCTGTGGGCCGCACTGGCCCGCACGCTTTCCGATATCTCCAACGCCCAGGGCGGCATGGAGCGGATCAAGAACACCCCGCTGCCCCAGCAGTACGCCACCTACCCGGCCATCTTCACCCATGGCTTCTGCCTGCTGCTGCCGCTGAGCCTGGTGGAAAGCCTCGGCCTGTGGACCCCGCTCGGTTCCACCGTCGCGGGCTTCCTCTTCCTCGCCCTGCTGCAGATCGGCAACGACATGCAGAACCCGTTCGAGAACCTCGACGACGACGTGCCGCTGACCACGCTCACCCGCGCCATCGAGATCGACCTGCGCGACATGCTGGGCGAGAAGCACGACCTGAAGCCCGTGCAGCCGGAAGACGGCATCCTGCTCTGAAGCCCCTCCCTTGTGGGAGCGCGCTCGCGCGCGATGGCTGGCACGGCAAGACCCCATCGCGCGCAAGCGCGCTCCTACAGGAATGCTGCGGTGCACGCATGACCGTTGGCACACGACACCGCTTCCCGCAGGGATTTCAATCGATATAAATTTGCCCATCGTGGAGGTTTCCCCTTGCGCGCGTTCCAGCCCCTTGCCCTCGCCGCCGCTCTTGTCCCCGCCCTGGCCGGCGCCGCCTCCACCCCCGCGGAGCTCGTCAACCCGCTGATCGGCACCACGAACGGGGGTAACGTGTTCCCCGGCGCCGTGGTGCCGTTCGGCATGTTCCAGTTCACGCCGGAAGCCTCGCCCCTGCCGGGCAAGAAATCGCCGATCGCCGCACCGGGCGGGTATGAGTACCGCGCCGATGCCATCCGCGGCTTCGCCCTCACCAACGTGGAAGGCTGGGGCTGCGGTGGCGCATCGGGCGATGTGCCGATCATGCCGATCACCGAGGACGTGACCACCTCGCCGAGCACCGATTTCCGCCACGCCTACGCGTCGAAGTTCAGCCACGCCAACGAAGTGGCGAAAGCGGGCCACTACCAGGTCAAGCTGGATAACGGCGTCACCGCCGACCTCACGGCCGCGCTGCACAGCGGTGCCGGGCGCTTCGCTTTCCCCGCTGGCAAACCGGTGAACATCCTGGTCCGGGCCTCGGATTCCGAAGTCGGCTCGGAGCACGCGACGGTCAACGTCGACAAGGCCAACCACCGCATCAGCGGCTCGGTCACCAGCGGCAACGTCTGCGGCTATATCGACAAGGCGGACCGCCACAGCTACTACACCGTCCACTACGTGATCGAGTTCGACCAGCCGTTCGCCAGCACGGGTACCTGGAAGAACACCACCGTGACCAAGGGCGGCACGAAGAGCGAAGGCGGCTCGGGCTACGGCGACAAGGGCTGGCCGAAGGAAGGCAATGGTTCCGGCGCATGGGTCGGCTTCAAGCCGGGCACGAAGGACGTAAACGTCCGTGTCGGCATCTCCTACACCAGCGCGGCCAACGCGCAGGCCAACCTCGACGCCGAAGTGCCGAAGGGCACCACCTTCGAGAAGGTCCGCGACGATGCGGTGAGCGCCTGGAACAAGCAGCTTTCACGCATCGACATCGAAGGCGGCACGCCGGACCAGCGCACCGTGTTCTATACCGCGCTGTACCACGCCTCCATGACCCCGAATGTCTTCAGCGACGTCAACGGTGAGTACATCGGCTTCGACCAGAAGGTGCATAAGGTCGCCGGCACGCAGCGGGCGCAGTACGCCAACTTCTCGGGCTGGGACGTTTACCGCTCGCAGTTGCCGATGGTCGCGTGGCTCACGCCGAAGATCGCCAGCGACATCGCCCAGAGCCTCTACAACCAGGCGCAGCAGAACCACGGCGTGTGGGATCGCTGGACGCACAACAACGGCGCCACGCACGTCATGAACGGTGATCCGGCGGCACCGTCGATCGCGGGCATCTATGCGTTCGGCGCCCGCGATTTCGATGCGAAGGGCGCCCTCGCCTCCCTCATCCACGCCGCGGATAACCCGACGGCGCTGGACACCTCGATGGACGGCTGCCCGGTCGAATGCGTCGGCCAGCGCCCCGGCCTCGACCAGTGGCTGAAGCTGCACTACATCCCCGTCGGCGCCCCGTCGTGGGGTCCGGCCGCCGATACGCTTGAACTCGTCGCCGCGGAATTCGCGCTGAGCGCCATGTCCGAGCGCATGGGCGACAAGGCCAACGCGGAACGCTTCCTCGGCCGCGCGCAGTACTGGCGCAACCTGTTCGACCCGAAGGCTGCGCCGGAGGGTGGCTACATCCGTAACCGCAATGCGGATGGCACCTGGGCGAAGGTGAAGGACGACGACGACAAGGAAGCCCACGATTTCGTCCCGTCGACCGGCGACGGCTTCGTCGAAGGCAGCGCAGCCCAGTACGTGTGGATGATTCCGTTCAACGTGCACGGCCTGTTCGAAGCCATGGGCGGCATGGACAAGGCCACAAAGCGCCTGGACAACTACTTCTACCAGCCGGACGGTACTTTTGCGGTCACCAAGTCTGGCCCGCTGCACGCCGAGCTGGATAACGAACCCTCGATCGGCGGCCCATGGCTCTACAACTACGCCGGCCAGCCGTGGAAGACGCAGGAACTCGTGCGTCGCGTACTGGACACGATCTGGGTGAATGCGCCGAACGGCATCCCGGGCAACGATGATCTCGGCGAGATGTCGTCGTGGTACGTGTTCGCCGCGCTGGGCATCTACCCGAACATCCCGGGCCGCGCCGAGTTCATCGTGGGCAGCCCGCTGTTCACCAAGGCCGTCATCCACCGCGAAGGCGGCGACGTGACGATCCTTGCGCCGAATGCCGGCATGGGCAAGCCGTACGTCAACGCGCTCAAGGTCGACGGCAAGGCGGTCGACCAGTCGTGGCTACCGGAGAGCTTCGCCCTGAAGGGCGGCACGCTCGAGTTCGACCTGAAGGACACGCCGAACAAGGCGTGGGCAGCGAAGGCGAAGGATGCCCCGCCGTCGTTCGACCAAAAGTAAGCAGTAACCGTAGGAGCTCACCCTGTGAGCGACGCCGTTCGCGGAAGAGCCACAGGGTATGCAGGCCTTCGCGCAAGATGTCGCCCACAGGGTGGGCTCCTACGACGTTGCGTCAATCGATACGCTCGCGGCGCAGACGCAATGCGTTGCCCACCACCGACACCGAGCTCAGGCTCATCGCCAGCGCGGCGATCATCGGTGAGAGGGTGATGCCGAGCAGCGGATAGAGCACGCCGGCTGCAAGCGGTACGCCGGCAGCGTTGTAGATGAAGGCGAAAAGCAGGTTCTGCCTGATGTTCTTCACCGTCGCTTCGGATAGCGCCCGCGCCCGGGCGATGCCGGCAAGATCGCCCTTCAACAGCGTGACCGATGCGCTTTCGATCGCGATATCGCTGCCATTGCCCATGCCGATACCGATATCCGCCTTCGCCAGCGCAGGCGCGTCGTTAACGCCATCGCCGGCCATGGCCACCGTGCGTCCCTCGGCTTTCAACTTCGCTACGTAGTTCGCCTTGTCTTCCGGCGAAGCGCCCGCGTGCACATCGTCGATCGGTAGCGCGGAAGCCACCGCCTTCGCAGTCGCCGCGTTGTCGCCCGTCAGCATCACCAGGCGGACGCCAGCTTCGTGCAACGCATCCAACGCTGGCTTCGTCGATGCCTTCACCGGGTCAGCGAGTGAAAGCACGGCGGCCAGCCGGCCATCGATCGCCACGTACATCGCGGTCGCACCCTTGGCACGCCATTTCTCGGCCACGTCACGGCCCGCCGCGGCGTCGACCCGCTGGTCTTCCATGTGGCGGCCATTGCCCACGGCGACATCATGGCCATCCACCCGGCCCGCGACGCCACGACCCACAACGACCTGGAAGCCCGAGACCGCCAGGACGGAAGCGCCCTCGCCTTCCGCGGCGGCCACGATGGCGGCCGCAAGGGGGTGCTCGCTGGGCCGCTCCACCGCGGCGGCGAACGCGAGCACGTCGCGCCGCTCGCGGCCGAACGTCCTCACGTCCACCAGCGCTGGCCTGCCTTCGGTCAGGGTGCCGGTTTTGTCGAACACCAGCGTATCGACCTCGCGGAGCGACTCGATCGCCGCCGCATCGCGAAACAGCACACCGGCCTGCGCGCCACGGCCGCTGGCCACCATGATCGACATCGGCGTCGCCAGGCCCAGCGCGCAGGGGCACGCGATGATCAGCACCGACACCGCCGCGACCAGCGCATGCGCGAAGACCGGCTGCGGGCCGAACATCCACCATGCGGCGAAGGCCAGCAGCGCGACAACCACCACGCCCGGCACGAACCAGGCGGCGACCTTGTCGGCGATACGCTGCGACGGCGCGCGCGACCGCTGCGCTTCGGCCACCATCATCACGATGCGGGAAAGCACCGTGTCCGCGCCGACGTGGTCCACGCGCATGGTGAGCGCACCATGCTGATTCTGCGTGCCGCCGGTGAGCTTATCGTGCACTTTCTTGGCCACCGGGTTCGCTTCGCCCGTGAGCATCGCTTCATCCACGTGGCTTTCGCCGTCGAGCACGGTGCCGTCCGCCGGTACCTTCTCGCCCGGGCGTACGCGCAGGTGATCACCGACGTGGAGATGATCCAGCGGCACATCGCTTTCGCTTCCGTCGGAAGCGATACGGCGCGCCGTCTTAGGCACCAGGCCAAGCAGGCCACGCAACGCGGCACCGGTGCGGCGACGGGCGCGCAGTTCCAGGAAGTCCCCGAGCGTCACCAGGGTGACGATGACCGCCGCGGATTCGAAATAGACGTCCACATGGCCATGCAAGTCGCGCATGGCGAGCGGGAACAGGCCTGGAGCCAGCAGCGCGACGACGCTGTATACCCAGGCCACGCCCGTACCGAGCGCGATCAGCGTGTACATGTTCGGCGTCCACGGCTTCAGCGACCGCCAGCCACGCGCGAAGAATGGCGCGCCGCCCCACAGCACCACGATGCTCGCCAGCAGGGCCTCGCCCCAATGCGCGAACGCATCCCACGGCGCGGGCCACATCCAGCCGAACAGGTGCGGGCCCATGGCGACGACGAAAACCGGCAAGGTCAACGCCACCAGCACGCCAAGGCGACGCGCCATCGCGCTCACTTCGCCATCGTCCTCGTCGAGCGTGGGCATGGCGGGCTCGAGGGCCATGCCGCATTTGGGGCACGCGCCGGGGCCTTCCTGGCGCACTTCCGGGTGCATTGGGCAGGTGTAGAGGGTGCCTGGGGGCGCGGCTACGTCGGGACTCTTCGCGGAGCCATCGCGCGCAAGCGCGCTCCCACTAGCGGGTTGGGGGTTGTGGGAGCAACAGCTGTGGGTCATGGCTGCGGCTCTGCAAGCGCCTTCAGGATCGGGCAGTCTTCCGGTGCGCCATGGCCCGGGCATGCGTCGACCAGCTCGGCAAGGCCATTGCGGACACGTTGCAGCTCGCTGATGCGGTCATCGATGGCCTTGAGCCGCGCCGTCGCACGTTCGCGTACGCCTTCGACGCCGTCGTTGCGGTCCGCCGACAAGGCCAGCAGCTCGCGGATCTCGTCGAGCGTGAAGCCGAGCTCCTTTGCCCGGCGGATGAAGCGCAGGCGCGATACCGCCGAGGCGTCGTACTCACGGTAGCCAGACGGCCGGCGCTTCGGCTCGGGCAACAAGCCCTCGCGTTCGTAGAAGCGGATGGTATCGATGGCCACCCCCGCGCTCTGCGCGATGCGGCCGATGGTGAGTGAGGTCGAGTTTGTCATGGGTGAAGTCTAAAGCCTTGAGCTAACTCCAGAGTCAATACCCAACCGGATTTCGTTGCCTGCGCCCCGTGAATGGTTCAATTTATGTGAACAACTTGCCGTTTTTACATAGCGCACCCCTACCGAACGTAACTGCGCCGCAACAACGCGACCACGCCAGATTAACCGCAGCCCCCGGAAAACCTCGCTGCAAAGCCATTTGCTTACGATTTTTCGTAGATCTCTTCCGTTTTTGCGACGCAGCGTGACACCCCCCGGCCTCAGTTCTTAAATTTGCGTCGGGGGAATTAGATCGATCCAAGCCAAGAATGATTCGCATCGACGATTGTTTTTGGCCTGGCCAGGGTGGGGGTGAGTGGAAGGGGAACGTGCGCACGATGCGCTGCCCCGGCTGCCGTCCCTTTCCGACGCACCGTTTGAGGGGAATGGGAAGCGCACACGTGAAAGCCAGAACTGTCCGTCATTCCATGCTGAAGAAGGTGCGCCTGGCTGAGGTGCGCGCCTGTCACCTGGCTGAGCGCCCGAGTCGGCGCTCTACTGTCCTGCATCTGCTTCGTTGAACCACGCAGTGCCGACCTGCCCGGGGGCTGGTCGGCCGTCTTTAATTTGGATCGATCCAATCAAGTTTTAGAGGAGGACGTGTGCAGTACACATTCGCGCATCTGCACAGGTGATCAAACGGGGGATCACCGCGCTTGACCCGCAAGGGCTCTTTTCATTGAGGGATGAAAATAAAATGTCTTTTAAGCCACAACTCTTTAAGCGCAAACCGCTGTGTGCCGCGCTCGCCACAGCCACGTTCTCACTCGCCATGATCGTGCCCGCCGCCGCGTTCGCGCAGACCGCCGCGCCCGCGACCACGCAAGCACAGACCGACGCCGCGCAGCAGCAGACCGACGCCACGCAGCAACAGACCAACGCCGCCAAGACGAAGAAGGACGGCAAGCAGGCCCGTGCAAACGAAGGCCAGAGCCCGACCAACCTCGATACCGTGGTTGTCACGAGCTACGCCCAGTCGATCGAGCAGAACGTGATCGACAAGCGCGAGGCCAACTCGATCGTTGAAGTGATCAATGCGCAGAATATTGCGCAGTTCCCGGCCAAGAACATCGCAGACGCGCTTGCGCACGTACCGGGCGTGGTCATCAGCCGCGAATCGGGCGAAGGCAAGACCGTCAGCATCCGCGGCCTTGCGCCCGAACTGACCTACACCCAGTTGAACGGCAACTACGTCGCCTCGGCCGATACCTCGGCCGGCCTGACCCGCTCGTTCAACTACACGCTGTTCCCGGCGAACATGTTCTCGGACATCAAGCTCTACAAGAGCCTCGAGGCACGCCTGGATGAAGGCGGTATCGGCGGTAACGTCGACCTGCGCACGCGTCGTCCGCTCGAAATGGCAGCGAACGAAGGCTTCGTGACGGGTACCGGCGCCATGTCCGATACCAGCGGCAAGACCGAACCGCAGGGCTCGGCCCTGTACTCGTGGAAGAACAAGGACGAGACGTTCGGCTTCCTCGTCGCCGGCTCGTACCAGAAGCGCCAGGCAACCACGTACGAAGCGGATGCGACCAGCTGGCACTGGTGGTCGGACAACTGCCGCGACCACGAGACCTGCACGCAGGCACCGGTGGATATCCACGGCAACCCGTACGACTCGGCCGTCAACAACAACATCGACCTGTGGGGCAACGGCGTCGTCGACCAGGCTGGAAACAAGTACAACGGTTTCTGGATGCCGCAGCAGTTCGCCACGAGCCGCAACGACCTGAGCCTGAAGACCAAGGGCGCCCAGGCCACGATGCAGTTCAAGCCGAGCGACCACTTCCTGCTGACCGGTAACTACTTCCGCTTCGAGCGCCAGCAGACCCAGATCACCAACACGCTCGAGATCCCCGAGTGGGGCCTGCCGAACAACAGCAACTATGCCGACCAGAACGGCCGCCTGCTGGCCCCGAACGGCCTGACCTTCGATCCGTCGCACAGCATCGTCACCGGCGCGAACTACCAGCTGCCGGCCGCCGGCGTCGGTTGTAACTCCGCGACCAACCCCGTCACCGGCGCAGCCCGCCAGGCGGTGGACGTCTGCAACACGGAAATCCCCTGGCTCAACGGCAACTACTCCGTCGAGAAGGCCACCTCGCAGACCCTTAACCTGGAAGGCGAGTGGGACAACGGCGGTTCGCTCAGCGGTTCGTTCAACTTCGGCCGTACCTGGGCCAAGGGCGGCCCGTCGATCGAACTGGGCATGGCCGCCAAGCCGCGCAACTTCGTGAACGGCCAGTGGGTGAACGGCAGCAACGGTGCCTCGTGGACCACGTCCGGCAGCGATGTGAGCAGCAAGCCGGGCATCAGCGCCGAGCAGGATGTGCTGAACAACATGCTCAACGGTGCCGGCCAGGTCGACCTGGGCTCCACCGGTTCGAACATGGTCAACACGACCAACTCGCAGAACTTCGCCCAGGCCGACTTCACCTGGTCGCTGGATTCCAGCTGGCTGCAGTCGATCCAGTTTGGTGGCAAGTACAGCGACGCCAACGCCGAACAGCAGAGCAACGAGGTGCGCTGGTACTGCAAGGGCACCCAGCTGCAGTTCCAGACCTGCGATCCAAACGCGGGCCAGCTGCCGGCCGGCTTCCTGCAGTCGGAATACCTCAACGGGGTGAACCACGCCTACGGCGATGACATCTTCCCGGCGATCAACTTCCCGGCGTACTACAACTACCTGAACCAGACGTACGACCGCACGCTGTACAACAAGCCGCAGAACAAGTCGTCCATCGGTGAAAAGATCGCTGCTGCCTACGTGCAGGCGAACTTCGATACGGGCAGCGTCCGCGGTAACGTCGGCGTGCGCTTCGTCACGACGAAGCAGGACCTCACGGTCGCCAACCAGGTCACCACCAACAACGCCGTGTACTACCATGATCCGGCGGGCAACATCCTCATCTGCCCGGCCTCGGGCGTGAATGCGGGTGGCGGTGCGTGCGCCCCGGGTGACTTCCAGTACCTGCCGCGCGAAGTGTCGGTCATCGAGGACTTCACCAACTCGTCGACCAAGAAGCGTTACAACAAGTTCCTGCCGAGCTTCAACGTCGCCTGGACGTTCGCCGAAGACTTCGTCCTCCGCGCCGCCGGCTCGCAGGCGATGGCTCGCGCGAACTACACCGACCTTGCCCAGCTGGGCCAGCTGACCAACAACACCCAGGAGTACTACAACGACCGCAAGCAGTTCGGCGCACCGCTGCCGGGCTGGTACGGTTCGGGTGCCAACGCCGACCTGAAGCCGTTCACGGCCACCCAGTTCGACCTGGCCGGCGAGTGGTACTACGCGACCAAGGGCGTCGTCGGCATCGACTTCTTCAAGAAGAAGGTGAAGAACTTCGTCGTCCCGGTCACCGTCAACAACATCAACGTTGACGTGGGCGGCACCGCGACGAACTTCCTGCAGTACAGCACCAATGCCAACGGCCGCTCCGGTACGTCGAAGGGCGTGGAAATCTACGCGCAGCACAGCTTCGAGTCGGGCTTCGGCGCCATCGTCAACTACACGCTCAACAAGACGAACGAAACCGCGGTCTCGCTGGGCGATACCCAGGTCGGCAACGCCGAGCTGATCGGTAGCGCGAAGTACGCCGCCAACGTCTCGCTGTTCTATGAAAAGCACGGCCTGCTGCTCCGCGCCAGCGACAACTGGACCGGCCGCACCATGACCGGCCTGGCCTCGGGCCTGCCGGTGTATGCGCAGCCATACCACCAGATCGACCTGAACGGCGACTATGAGTTCAACAAGCTCTTCATGGTCACGGCGTCGGTCATCAACTTCAACAAGGCGACGCCGCACACCTACCTGGGTGGCGACACGCGCGCACGTCTGGTCCAGCTGCTCTACCCGGGCCGCCAGTACTACGTGGGCGTGACGTACAAGTTCGGTGGTGAAAGCGACAAGTAAGAAAATGGACGGGGCCGGGCACATCGCCCGGCCCCGTCTTCGTTTGAACGGATGAATCCCCGCTCCGTCGAAGGAAACCCTTATGACCATGCTCCTGGCACGCCAGCCCCGTCGTGCCCTTGTCCTCGCGCTCGCGACGCTTACCCTCGGCACTGCCCTCGCCGGCCCGGCGAAAGACGCAAAGCCCACCTCTTCTTCCACCTCATCGGTCGATCTCGCCAACCCCCTCGTGGGCACCGCGCCACTCGATGACCAGGCACTCCTCGGCAACGCCCCGCCCCCTGGCGAGCCGACCTACACCGGCATGACGACGCCCGGCGCCAGCCTGCCGCAGAGCGCGACCGAAGCCGCACCCGTCAACATCAACGCCGACCTCGGCTTCGCTACCGGCGTGCCGGTCGCGTACGACTACCGCCGCCCGACCATGCTCGGCTTCAGTGGCGGCGGCTCGACCTACGGTGCGCGCGGCGCGCCCATCGTCATGCCGGTGGTCGGCGACTGGACCGTTCCGCCGGATTACGCCATGTCGTATTACGACAAGGCCAGCGAGAAGGCCTCGCCCGGCTACTACGCCGTGGACCTTGCCACGTTCCACACGCGCGCCGAACTGACGGCGACGCAGTGGACCAGCCTGATGCGTTTCACCTTCCCCGATAGCCACCGCTCCAACGTGGTCATCAACCTGCGCAAGGCCGGTGGCGATATCGAAGTAGTCGATGACCACACGGTGCGCGGCTCCGCCACGGCAGGCCGCCGTGACCGCGACACGGATGGCCCGTTCTTCATCGCTGAATTCTCCCGCCCGTTCACGCGGTTCGGCACGTTCCACGCCGAGATCAACGAGAAGGGCGAAGGCCTCGGCCGCGAGGATGTCCAGGCCGGCCGCCGAAAGATCTCCGGTGACTACGCTGGCGCCTACCTCGGCTTCGATACGAAGAAGGGTGACCAGGTCGTGGTGCGCATCGCCCACGGCCATAGCGCGGCGGAAGCCGAGCAGCGGCTGAAGGCCCAGGATAGCGATGCCGATTTCGACCGCGTGCATGAGAAGGCGCGTGCGAAGTGGGCCGAGCTGTTCGATCGCGTGCAGGTCACGGGTGGCACGCCGAAGCAGCGCATGCTGTTCTACTCCACCCTGTACCACTCGTTCGCCAGCCCGCGCATGATCGCCCGCAAGGGTGAGCACTACACGGACACGCAAGGCAACGACAAGCTCGCCGATTACGACCAGTACGGCCCGGTGCCTTACTGGGATACCGGCCGCAACCAGATCGCCCTGCTCATGCTGATGCAGCCGACGGTGGTGCAGGACATCATGCGCTCCGAGCTGGACCGCGCCCGCGAACGCGGCTACATGAACACCTCGTTCCACGGCGACCATGCCGTGTTCCTCTACGACGGTGCGTGGCAGCGCGGCATCGATTTCGATTACAACGCCGCTTACGAATACCTGCGCAAGAACGCCACGGATCCGAAGGGTCCGCGCGGCTACCTCGCCGAGTACGACAAGCAGGGCTGGATCTCGGACATCATCCCGGATGGCAACCCCAGCCCGCCTTACGCCGGTGGCAAGGCCGGCGTCGCCACCACCCTCGAATACGCATGGGATGACCATGCGCTGGCCGACTTCGCCCGCCGCCTCGGCAAGGCCGATGACGCCGCGATGTTCGAGAAGCGCGCCGCCAACTATCGCAACGTGTTCGATCCCTCGGTCGGCTTCATGCGCGGCCGCACGGCGGATGGCAAGTGGATCTCGCCGTTCGATCCGGGCGAGCCGTACTACAACTTCATGATGAAGGAAGGTTCTGGCTGGTCCACCCTGTGGCTGGTACCGCACGACGTGCAGGGTCTCATGGACCTGCTCGGTGGCCGCGACAAGTTCAACGCCAAGCTCGATGCGTTCTTCTCCACGCCGTACACCGCGAAGGGCATCTGCCGCGACTGCACGGGCCTCATCGGCCAGTACGTGCAGGGCAACCAGCCGGACCAGCAGGCGGCCTACCTGTACGCATGGAGCGGCCAGCCGTGGAAGACCCAGGCGCTGACCCGCCGGATCCTGGCCGAGCTGTACGGCAGCGATGCCACGGGCTATGGCTACCCGGGCATGGACGACCAGGGTTCCACCTCGTCGTGGTACGTGCTGAGCGCCATGGGCTTCTACCCGGTGGATCCGTCCACGCCGGATTACATCATCGGCAGCCCGATCTTCGACCACGTGCGCCTGCGCCTTGGCAACGGCAAGCTGTTCGAGATCGTCGCGAAGAACAACTCCGCGAAGAACATGTACATCCAGTCGGCCACGCTCAACGGCAAGCCGTGGACGAAGCCGTGGTTCAGCCATGCGGACATCGTCAACGGTGCCACGCTGGTGCTGACCATGGGCCCCGAGCCCAGCAAGACCTGGGGCACCGCCCCGCAGGACGCCCCGCCCTCCATGTCGCACGCCCCCTGAAGCCGCGCCCCACCCCTAAGCGCGCCCCTGTGGGAGCGCGCTTGCGCGCGATACACGCCGCGACACCGTCACAAAGGACCGTAAATGAAGTTGCACCACAACCTGCCCCGCACCCGCCCCTACCTGGCCATCGCCCTCGCCATCGCCCTGGCCTCCCCGGCCATGGCCGCCCGGGCCGCGGACGGCGTATGGAACGGCAAGACCGCCCCGCTCGCGACGCCGTGGACCGGCGACGTCTCGCCGACCCACGCCCTGCCGGAATACCCGCGTCCGCAGCTCGCACGCCCTTCGCTCGACAAGCCGACCTGGCTCAGCCTCAACGGCCTGTGGGAATACGCCGCGACGGAGAACGCCGCCGCGCCGCATTTCGGCGAGGCGCTCAAGGACAAGGTGCTCGTGCCCTACCCGATCGAGTCGGTGCTTTCCGGGGTGCGGAAACATTCGGACCACATGCTCTACCGCCGCACCGTGGAGATCCCGGCGGACTTCACGGCGAACGGCCAGCACGTCCGCCTGAACTTCGGCGCCGTGGCGCAGGAGGCCACCGTGTACGTGAACGGTAAGCAGGTGGCGAAGCATACGGACGGCTATACCTCGTTCAGCGCCGACATCACCGCGGCGTTGCGCCCGAATGGCCCGCAGGAAATCGTCGTCGCCGTGCATGCACCCGTCGATGGCGAGAACGTCATGGTCGGCAAGCAGCGGTTGAAGCCCGAAGGGATCTTCTACACGCCGGCCTCGGGCATCTGGCAGTCGGTGTGGCTCGAGCCCGTGCCCGCGGCGAGCCTCGGCCAGCTGACCTTTACCTCGGACACCACGCTGGATGGCTTCACGGCCAATGCGAAGGTCGATGGAAACGCCGCCGGTGCCACGCTGCACATCACCGCGTACGCGGGCGACAAGGCCGTGGGTGAAGCGACCGGGCCGGCCGGCAAGCCGTTGCACGTCGCCATCAAGGATCCGCACCTGTGGAGCCCCACCGACCCGTTCCTGTACACGTTCAAGGCCACCCTGGCCCAGGGCGGCAAGAGCGATGAGGTCACCAGCTACGCCGGCCTGCGCACCATCGGCATCAAGAACGTAGGCGGCAAGAACCGCATCGTGCTCAACGGCAAGCCGACCTTCCTGCTGGCCACGCTGGACCAGGGCTACTGGCCGGATGGCATCCATACCGCCCCGACCGACGAAGCGCTGAAGTTCGATATCCAGAAGACGAAGGATTTCGGCTTCAACACCATCCGCAAGCACATCAAGGTCGAACCGGCGCGCTGGTACTACTGGGCCGACCGCATCGGCCTGATGGTATGGCAGGACATGCCGGCCATGCCGAACGGCCACAACGACAAACTCAGCGATGCCGACAAGGCACGCTTCAAGAAGGACGTCACGGCGATCGTCACCCAGCTCAAGGGCGAGACCTCGATCATCGGCTGGATCCCGTTCAACGAAGGCTGGGGCCAGTGGAGCATCCCCGCCGCAGGCGAACTGGCGACGCAGATCAAGAAGCTCGATCCCACCCGCCTGGTCAACGCACGCAGCGGCTACAACTGCTGCGATACGAAGGGCGACGTGCACGCCGGCGACATCATCGACGTACACGACTACCAGGGCCCGGGCCTGCCGGCGCCGGATGCGAAGCGCGCATCGATGGATGGCGAGCATGGCGGCCTGACGCTGGGCGTCGCGGGCCACATGTGGCCGAACACGGCGATCAATCCGTATGGCGATGTAAAGGATGCCGCTGCGCTGAACGCCGGTTACGTCGCGAATACGGCCGTGCTGCGCGACAAAGGCCCGGCCGTTGGCATGTCCGGCAGCGTCTACACCCAGATCACCGACGTGGAAGGCGAGCACAACGGCCTGTACACGTATGACCGCAAGGTCGAGAAGGTGGACGAGGCCAAGGTGAAGGCGATCAACGAGGCGACGATCCGGGCCTTCGAAGGGCCTTGATGCATCGGCATGGACACGAACCCGCGTCAGGCACGGCGCGGGTTCGTACCCATCGCCGGATAGGCCGGGGTCACGGGGGCACGGCCATCCATGACCACCCTATAGCGCCCCTCGTGCTTGGCGACATAGAGCGCTGCGTCCGCTGCGCGGCACATGCGCTGCAGGTCGTAGCCCGCCGTATCCACGCATGCGACACCGATGCTGGCGGTCACCGATACGACGGCCCCCTCCACTACGAGGGGCGATGCCGAGAGCGCGGTGCGCAGGCGCTCCGCGACCACGCCACCCTGCAGCCGCGGCGCGTCAAGCAACAGCATCGCGAACTCTTCGCCGCCTAGCCGGCCAAGCAGGTCATCCTTGCGCAACACGCCCTTGCAGATAGCCACGCAATGCCTGAGTACGGCATCGCCAACGGCGTGACCGTGCGTGTCATTGACCTGCTTGAAATGGTCGAGGTCGAGGAACACGAGACACGCGTCGCCCGCGCGCCTTTCAAGGCCCTTGAGAGCCAGGTCAGACTCCGCCATGAACGTCTGGTGGTTATATACGGCGGTCAGGCTATCGCGGGATGAAAGCCATTTGAAGCGGAGCTGCGAGCGCTTGATGCGGGCCGTCCAGAACAGGATGGAAAGGAGAACAAGGGCCAGCAAGGCGATGTAAAGCCGGCTCGTTTCGACCGCATTGGCGTCGAGGGCCTGCTGCAGCCGAAGGATCCGGTTTTCCTTGCTCAGGCCTTCGCTTTCGAGCTTTTCCGCGCGGAAGTGCTGGCTCGCGGCCTCGTAAGCCGCGTTGCGGACATTGGCATCACGCAGGTATCCCTGGTCCTGGACAACATAGTCCTCGTAGAATTCGAGTGCCCTTGCCGTGTTCCCTTGCGCCTTCTCAATGCCGTAGAGCACACGATACGCAATACGCAGCGCCTCGTTGATATCGCCGGGATGATTCAGCGATACCGTTTCGTTCGCCGCCTTGCGTGCCTCGTCGATGTTGCCGAGCAGCTCGTAGATTTGTGCCCGCTGGCTGGCAAGGTCGATGAGATGCGGAAAATACCCGCTCGCCTCGATGGCAGGGGCAATGGCCTGGAGAGCCGTCAGCGCCTGCCCGGCCTTGCGGTCGGCGATAAGCCGATCCACCCGGATCAATGCCGCCGTGTTGGCAAAGATCGGCTGCCTGTCCGCCGTGCACGCGTCGATGGTCGTCTGCAATTCCGGGCTGTCCGCCGTGAGCTGGCGCGCACCTTCCAGTGCCGTGACCTTCTGCACCAGCGCCTGGCAAGGCGACCGCCCCGCCGGCGTGGCCTCGATCATCATGTTCGCGTACTTGAGGCCCATCGCCGGCTCTCCAGCGAACGTCAGCATCTGTGCCAGGTTCGCCAGGAGCGAGAATTTCGCCTCGGGATCGGAAACCGTCTCCAGCGTCTCGGCAGCCCGGGGGGCCATCGCATAGGCCTCGGCGTACTTGCCCCGGCTGGTCAGGTTGTTCATCAGCATCGCGGTCGCGCGCACGCCCAGCGCGTCGTCGTCCGATTCGGACATGACCGCGCGGAAAGCGGCTTCGGCTTCCGGGTAGCGACCCTCGTAATTGGCTTCCCAACCATCGAGGTAGCGCAGGTACCGCTTTTCGCCGGCATCCAGGTCCGCCACGTCGGTATGGAGTGCCGCAAGAAGCTCAGTGAACCGCGCGTGATCCTTCGTGCGGATGGCGTCAACTTGCGCCACCCGGCCCTGCGCTGGGGGCGGCAGCGGCACGGAGGCGGCATGCGCCGCCAGCGCCATGCCCAGCACCAGGCCTGCGAAGGCGATCCGGTACCGAAAGCGTGACATGCCGCCTGGAACGATGCCCACCATGGCCTCAGGGCGAGGGTGCGTCCAGGTCGTCGCCGGAGGCGGTTCCGTCCTCGTCGCCCTCGTCGTCGTGATCCGGGTGGTGCGCGGGGTCGTGGTCGTCACCGTCGCCTTCATGGCCGCCGGTCTGGCTCATGTGCTCGCCGTGCAGCTTCACGAGGCCCAGTTCCGCGGTCAGCGCCGCGTCGTTGCCCGTGGCCGCCAGTTCGCGCACGCCGGGCGATGCTCCGGCCGCATCAAGCGCACTCGCGAGTGCCTCGGGCGAGGCATGCCGCAGGCTCGCATCGCGGCCGATGGCTTCCAGTAGTTCAACGGTATCGTGCACGTCATTCCCCAAGTCTGGCGTTCATGCTGCGCGCGAACGGGCCTGCATGCTGCGTTAGCGGCGGGCCGTCCGGATTCTTTAGGTCGTCATGCGGTTACGACCGGCTCGGCGCCGGTGCCGTAGATAGCGTCGAGTGCATCCAGGCGCGCGCGCATCGCCAGGTTTGGCCGCAGTGCATGCACGGGCGGGAGCACCAGTGTTTCCTGGCCGATGAACTCAGCCGATGGGAAGTCCCGCAATGCCATGCGCTGGATATGCGGGCCGTGGATGGGGAGCACCGGCGCCCGATACACCACGATCGGGTGGTCGGCGGGATAGTCCTCGAGCAACCGCTCCACGAGCAGCTC
>NZ_JBQCFT010000104.1:0-2429 GCF_051958795.1 Luteibacter sp.
GGGGGTGCCGGGGCGGTGCCGGTGGGCGCGGGCCGCCGCGGGGGGGGGGGGGCGGGCGGGGGGGGCGCGGCCCGCGCCCGCGCCCCCCGCCCCCCCCCCCCCCCCCCGCCCCCCCCCCGCCCCCCCCCCCCCCCCCCCCCCCCCCCCCCCCCCCCCCCCCCCCCCCCCCCCCCCCACGACGGTGGGGCTGCTCCCCGGCGGGCCTTGCGCACGCTATGCTCCGGCTTTCCCGGCAGGAGCCGGATGAACCCAGGGGATACCGAGCAATGATTGCCCGTCGTACCGTACTGCTTGCCGCAGCCATTTCCGCCGCGCTGGGCCTGGTGGCCTGCCACAAGAAAGACGAGGCGCCCGCCGCCGATCCAAAGGCTATCGCCGCCGCCCAGGCCGCGCTGTCGTCGCCGGCATGGCTGCGCCAGCACCTGCCCGCGCAGACCGTCGCCTACGTCCGCATCCCTTCGCCGTGGGGCATGGTGAATGCCGTGCCGAATGGCCGTCCGCTCGATGCGGCGCTTTCCGCGAAGGCGAACCTCGATGCGGTGGCCGGCGTGCGCGACGCGCTCGCGAAGGACAAGGTGCTGGCCGACCTGAAGATCGCGCCAGCCGTGAACCTGCTCCTGGGTGACCTGCGTTCGCCGCTGGAAATCGCGGTGATCGACCCCGTCGGCATCCCCTCCCCCGCATCGCATGGCCTCGTCACCGCGGTGCTGGATTTCCCGAACGTCGAGGCGTTCAACGCCCGGCTCGCCGCGCTCTCGCCGAACAGCCCGCTCCTCGCGGCACCGCTGGATGCCCAGGGCAATGGCCAGCTCGCGAGTGGCACCGGCGCGGTGCACTACGACGCCGGCCAGCGACGCGTCTGGATCAGCGTCGGCGTGCCGATGCCAAAGGGCCCGGCGCCGGGTGACCCGGCGACGCTCGCCAGCCTCATCGCGGACGTCGGCAAGGCCTCGGCGACCACCGCTCCACCCCTGCTCAGCGCCCTCGAAGCCCGCATCGACACCTCGGGCGAAGGCCTGTTCGGCTGGATAACGGTGCGTGGCGTGGGCGCCGTGGCCGCGGCGCAGGCCGGCGATTCGCCGCTCGGCAAGCTGCCGGCCGATTTCGCCGCCAAGGCCGATGCCATCGCCTTCGGTGCCGGCACGGTCAACGGCCGCGGCCAGGCGCAGTTCCTGATCCATTCGCCACAGGCGCGGCTGCTCCAGTACCTCGCCCCGTCGTCCTTCGCGCCCACCTTCAAGACCGTGGGTGAAGCGCACTGGGCCTTCACCTTCGCGGCCCCCACCGCCGATGCGTGGAAGGCCATGGCCGGCAACCTCAACCTCGACTTCGGCCCGGAGGGGGCGAAGAAGATCGGCGAGTTCGGCGACAAGATGCAGAAGCGCCTGCACATGGCGCCCACCGATTACTTCAGCTGGTTCGGCCCGGAATACGTGTTCTTCGCCGATGACGCCGGCACCTACACGGCCGTGCGCGTGCGCGACTGGAAGGCCTGGCGCGATCGCATCGCGCAGAACGCCCAGTTCGGCTGGAAGACCGGCACGACGAAGGTGGACGGCGCCGAGGTGCACTGGATGACCGCGCCGACGGCGATCGACGACCAGATCGAGCCGAATACCCCGCCTGAGGTACAGGGCATCATGCGCCTGTTCGCGCGCACCGGCGGCCGCGCCTGGTGGGTCGAGGAAGGCGACTGGGCCATCTTCGCCAAGGTGCCGCAAGCCCTGTCGGATCGCGTCGCCGCGGGCCCGGACGCCTCGATGGAGGACTGGTTCAAGGCCCACGCCTTCCCGGGCCAGCGCACCGTCATGGGCTTCACGGCGACCAGCCATGGCGCCCAGCGCGATGCCTATTACACCTACCTGTCGATCCTCCAGGCCGTCCAGGGCCTCTCGGGCTCCGACGCCAACGTGTCGGCGCTGCCTTCCGCCCACACCCTTGGCCTGCCCGACAAGGGCGTGGTCGGCGCCGGGCTCGAGATCGACAAGGAGACCCTGGGCTTCTCGGTGACCTATGAGCAGTCGCCGGTGGAAATCGCGGGCATGGGCGGTGGCGCCACGGGCATGGCCGCGGTGGCCTCCGCCGCGATCATCGCCGCCATCGCGATCCCCCAGTACCAGGTCTACACGATCCGCAGCCAGGTCGGCGCCGCCGAAACCTCGATGGCGGCCGTGAAGGCCGCGGTCGCCGAACACCGCCTCACCACCGGCAAGTTCCCCGCGAACAACGCCGCGGCCGGCCTGGGCAAGCCCGAGACGCTGGGCGATGACTACCTGGGCAGCATCGAGATCGTCCCGGGCGGCGAGATCGTGGGCGCCTTCGACACCACCCCGCCCCACAAGGCCGATGCGAAGCTCGAAGGCGGCGTGCTGATCATGACCCCGGCCGTCGAGGGCAAGTCGGTCCAGTGGCGCTGCTCGGCCGAAGGG
>NZ_JBQCFT010000105.1:0-4169 GCF_051958795.1 Luteibacter sp.
CGCCTGGGGTTCCCGGCCGACCCCCCGGCGCCCCCGGTGCGCGCCCCCCCCGTGGGGGCGGGTGCTTGCCCGCGCGGGGACTGGCGGCAACCCCTATCGCGTGCAAGCACGCTCCCACAAGGGCTGAGCACGCATTGTGCGCCGCAATGGGGCCGCTATACTGGCCCGATGGCTTTTATTCCGCATCGACCCCAAGGCGGCCGCGCATGACGCTGCGACTCCATCGCGACGTGGACGGCGCGTGCCTGACGCCCCAGGGCAGCGTGGTGGCGATCGGCGCGTTCGACGGCCTGCACCTGGGCCACCAGGCGATCCTCGCCGAGGTGCGCCAGCGCGCTGCCGCGAAGGGCCTGGCCCCCGCCGTGATCACGTTCGACCCGCTGCCGCGCGCCTTCTTTTCGAAGGAGCCCGTGCCGCGCCTCTCCGGTGTCCGTGAGAAGGCCGAGGGCATGGCTGCGGCCGGCATCGTCGAGCTGCTCTCGCTGCGCTTCGATGAAGCCCTGACGCAGATGTCCGCCGAGGATTTCGTGCGCAAGGTGATCGTCGGCCGCCTCGCCGCGCGCGAGGTCTGGGTGGGCGAGGATTTCCGCTTCGGCCACCGCCGTGGCGGCGATTTCGCGCTGCTCGAGAAGATGGGCGCGGAGCTGGGCTTTACCGCGCATGCCGTGGCCGCGGTGCTGGTGGATGGCGAGCGCGTGTCCTCCTCGAAGGTGCGCACCCTGCTCGCGGAAAGCCGCTTCGCCGATGCGACGGTACTGCTCGGCCGCCCGTTCGTCATCGACGGCCACGTCGAACACGGCAAGCAGCTGGGTCGCGAGCTCGGCTACCCGACCGCCAACGTGCATTTGCGCGAGCGAGTGAGTCCGATCCAGGGCATCTTCGCCGTGCGTATCGGTATCGGCGATGGCCCGTGCAGCTGGCCTGGCGTGGCGAGCCTCGGCTTCCGCCCGACGGTCAACGAGGTGCGTGAGCCGCTGCTCGAAGCGCATCTGTTCGATTTCTCCGGCGATCTCTACGGCCAGCGCATCGGCGTGGAGTTCGTTCGCAAGCTCAGGGATGAGGAAAAATTCGACGGCCTGGAAGCCCTGGTCGCGCAGATGCGCCAGGACGAACGGGACGCCCGGCAGGCCCTGGGGATGAACCCCATCCTTGCCGATGCATGACACACCACGGTTGCCAGCGATGACCCAGGACTACAAGAACACCATCAACCTGCCGCAGACGGAATTCCCGATGCGCGGCGATCTGCCCAAGCGCGAGCCGCACTGGCTGGCGAACTGGGAGCGCGTGGGCCGCTACCAGCAGATCCAGGAAAAGACCGCCGGCCGCGACAAGGTGTTCGTGCTGCACGACGGCCCGCCGTACGCCAATGGCGCCATTCACCTTGGCCACGCGGTGAACAAGGTGCTGAAGGACGTCATCGTCAAGTCGAAGCTGATCGCCGGCTACCGTGCGCCTTACGTGCCGGGCTGGGATTGCCATGGCCTGCCGATCGAGATCGCGATCGAGAAGAAGTTCGGCAAGGCGGGCGACAAGCTCGACGCCGCGGCATTCCGCCAGAAGTGCCGTGAATACGCGCTCGCGCAGATCGACCTGCAGCGCACCGACTTCAAGCGCCTCGGCGTCCTGGGTGACTGGGAGAAGCCGTACCGCACGCTCGATTTCACCTACGAAGCCGACATGATCCGCGCGCTGGCGCGCATCGTCGATAACGGCCACGTGGTGCGCGGTGCCAAGCCCGTGTACTGGTGCTTCGATTGCGGCTCGGCGCTGGCCGAAGCGGAAATCGAATACGCCGACAAGACCTCGCCCGCCGTGGACGTGGCGTACGACGCCGTCTATCCGAAGGAGATGGGTGCGGAATTCGGCGTGGACGTGGGCGATGCGATAGTCGCCGTGCCGATCTGGACCACCACGCCGTGGACGCTGCCGTCCAGCCAGGCCGTGTCGCTCGGTGGCGAGATCGAATACTCGCTGGTCGAAGGCCCCTCGCGCGGCGGCAAGCGCGTGCTCCTGGTGATCGCGTCGGCGCTGGCGGAGAAGGCCCTGGCCCGCTACGGCGTGGAGGGCGCGAACGTCCTGGCCCGCAAGCAGGGCGCCGCGCTGGAGAACCAGCAGCTCAAGCACCCGTTCTACGACAAGCACGTGCCCATCATCCTCGGTGACCACGTCTCCGACGAGGACGGTACCGGTGCCGTGCATACCGCGCCCGACCACGGCGCGGAAGACTTTGCCGTGGGCCAGCACTACGGCATCGGCACGCTCAACTATGTCGATGGCCGCGGCGTCTACCGCAGCGACCTGCCGCTCGCGGGCGACACCACGTTCGCCGGCATGCACATCTGGAAGGCCAACGACGCCATCGTCGACCTCCTGCGCTTCCGTGGCGTGCTGCTCGCCTCGGCGAAGCTGACCCACAGCTACCCGCATTGCTGGCGCCACAAGACCCCGGTGATCTATCGCGCCACGCCGCAGTGGTTCATCGGCATGGAAACCGCTGGCCTGCGCGATACCGCGCTCACCTCGATCAAGAGCGTGCGCTGGGTGCCCGCGTGGGGCGAAGAGCGCATCCGCGGCATGGTCGAGGGCCGCCCGGACTGGTGCATCTCGCGCCAGCGCACCTGGGGCGTGCCGATCACCCTGTTCGTGGACAAGAACACCCACGAGCCGCATCCGGATTCCGTGCAGCTCATGGAGAAGGTGGCGCAGAAGGTCGCGCACGAAGGCATCGATTGCTGGTTCACGCTGGATCCGCGCGAGCTGCTGGGCGATGACGCCGACAGGTACGAGAAGGTCACCGACGTCCTCGACGTGTGGTTCGACTCGGGCGTGAGCCACTTCGCGGTCGTGGGCCAGCGCCCCGAACTGCAGGCTGGCAACGCCAGCGAGTACAAGGTCATGTACCTGGAAGGCTCCGACCAGCATCGCGGCTGGTTCCAGTCGTCGCTGCTCACCTCGGCCGCCATCCACGGCCGCGCGCCTTACGACCATGTGCTCACCCACGGCTTCACCGTGGATGCCCAGGGCCGCAAGATGTCGAAGTCGCTGGGCAACGGCATCGAGCCGCAGGACATCATGAAGACGCTGGGCGCGGACATCCTGCGCCTGTGGATCTCGTCGACTGATTACCGCAACGAGATGTCGCTGTCGGACGAGATCCTCAAGCGCGTGGCGGATACCTACCGCCGCATCCGCAATACCGCGCGTTTCCTGCTGGGCAACCTCGACGGGTTCAACCCGGACAAGGATCTGCTGGCCACGGCGGCATGCCTGCCGCTCGACCAGTGGGCCGTGCAGCAGGCCGCCGATGCGCAGGCCGCGATCATCGCCGCGTACGAGCGTTACGACTTCCCGGAAATCGTCCAGCGCGTGCAGAACTTCTGCACCAACGAGCTCGGCGCGCTGTACCTGGACGTGACCAAGGACCGCCTGTACACCATGCCGACCGAGAGCCTCGGGCGGCGCAGTGCGCAGAGCGCGATGTACCGCATCGCCGAGGCCATGGTGCGCTGGATCGCGCCGATGCTGAGCTTCACCGCGGAAGAGATCTGGCAGCACCTGCCGGGCACGCGCAGCGAATCGGTGCTGTTCGAGACCTTCTACGAGGGCCTGGACGTGCGCCAGGATGCCGAGACCCGCGCGTGGTGGAGCAAGCTGCTCACGATCCGCGAGACGGCGTCCCGCGTGCTCGAAGGCATGCGCAAGGCCGGCCAGATCGGCGCCTCGCTGGATGCCACGCTGACCCTGCACGCCGACCTGCCCACGCAGTCGGCCCTGGCGGAATCGGCGGACGAGCTGCGCTTCTTCTTCATCACCTCCGACGTGACCCTGGCCCCGCTGGAAGGCCGCCCGGCCAACGCCGAGAAGGTGGAGCTGGAGGAGGGCGAGGTGTATGTCTCGGCCGCGGTCACCGACTGGGCCAAGTGCATCCGTTGCTGGCAGCACCGCGCGGACGTGGGCCATGACCCGGCCCACCCGGAAATCTGCGGCCGCTGCGTGGAAAACGTGGCAGGGCCCGGCGAAGATCGCCACTGGTTCTAGGCTACGAAGCACCCGTGGGTGCGGGGGGGGGCGCGGGGAGCGGAGGCGGGGGACCCCCCCACCCCCCCCCCCCCCCCCCCCCAAGGGTGTGAGCACCAGGGGGTGGGGGATTTATAGCCCCCCCCCCC
>NZ_JBQCFT010000106.1:0-24510 GCF_051958795.1 Luteibacter sp.
ACCTACCGCCCGGGCATCATCGCCAAGCTCAACCAGGACCTTACCGATAACAACAGCCTGGAATACGGCGTGTGGTGGGAGCGTCCGCGTCAGCAGCAGGACCAGGTCTTCGTGCCGGTCGATCCGGAAACGGGTATCCCGGTCGATACCTGGGCGAAGAACGTGCGCATCGAGTACCCGGACGGCCAGGTGCAGAAGTCGTACATCAACTACACGACGACCAATAACGAAAAGGCGTTCATTACCGATAACTGGACCCCGACCGACAAGCTGACCTTCACCGGCAGCCTGGCTTACATCTGGTCGAAGCGCGATGGTGACGTCTACGAGTACCCGGGTTCGATCGGCTCGATCAGCACGGCGGGCAAGGTCACGGCGACCAATGCCGCGTACGGTACCTCGGTGACGAAGACGTTCCACAAGTTCACCCCGACCGGTGGCGTGAAGTACCAGCTCAACGACCAGAACCAGTTCTACCTGGGCGTCGGCAAGACCTTCCGTGCCCCGATCAATGGCGCGATCCTGTCGAATGCGCTTTACGGCAATGGCACGGCCAAGGCGGCCCCGCTGCCGAACAAGCCGGAGACGTCGGTCACGGGTGATCTCGGCTGGCGCTTCTATGGCGAGAGCATCTCGGCCAGCGTCGATGCCTATGCGTCGAACTTCAACAACAAGCAGGTGAGTGGCTACGACCAGAACACCGGCCTGACCGTGTACACCCAGCTGCCCAAGGTGCACATGCGCGGCCTCAACTCGGAAATCAGCTACAAGCTGGACGAGAACTGGTCGGTCTACGCCAACTACAACTACACCCGCTCGCTGATGCAGGACAACCTGGATTCGCTGGGTGACGGCATCTTCTACACGAAGGGCAAGACCCTGCTGAACGCGCCGAAGAACACCGGCTATGTCGCGGTGAACTTCAAGAACGGTCCGTTCTCGGCCAAGCTGAATGCGAAGTACCAGGGTGCGAGCTGGGGCGACTGGTCGAACACGCAGAAGATCGGCGGTTACACGACGCTGAACCTCAACGCTGGCTGGAACTTCCCGGACTTCTCGCCTTCGTTCCGCAGCCCGTACATCAAGATCAACCTGTTCAACCTGGCTGACCGCAAGGCCTTTACCTACGCCAGCAACGTCGGCGCGTTCCTCGCCAGCAACCCGGACAAGATCAAGGATGCCAACGGCACCACTCTGTTCGCTTCGGCACCGTACTACTCGGTACTGCAGGAGCGGACCTTCATGGTGACCTTCGGCGCGTCGTTCTTCTAAGTCGCAGGCTGCCACGTACGGGTTGACACCTTCGGGTGTCGAAGCGGGCGCCCCTCCCATGGAGGGGCGCCCTTTTTTTTAACGTCAAAGTCTCATGTGACATGAAACATGACAGAGGCCGCAAGGATCGTGGTCGCGAGATTTCACGGGCGTGAAATCTCGCGAAATCATGCACTTATAAGTGCTTGATCGATCTAAATTGTGCCGGGAACGTCTAGCTTCCTAGGCAATTTCCTATCGCAACTTGTTACGTCGATGTAATAAACTTCATCTAGTCTTTACGGACCGCTGTCATTCCGCGACCGCTGGGCGATACCGCCGGGTCAGGGGAAAACCGAAGAATCGTTGTTGCCTTCCAGGGGACGGGCGTGTTGCGACGCCTTGTCTTTCCAGCTTTTTTTCTCGCGAAATTGTGAGGTTCGTTACATGCAGAAGCGTATCCGCGCCAAACTCCTGCCGTTGGCCATCGCGTCGCTCATCGCGTCGCCCGCCGCCTTCGCCCAGGAGACGTCGTCGACGATCTCCGGCCGTGTGCTTGATAACGCCGGCCAGCCGGTAGCCAACGCCACCGTCACCATCGTCCACGAGCCGTCGGGCACCACCAAGACGACGACCACGGACGCCAACGGCCGTTACTCGGCCCAGGGCCTGCGCCCGGGTGGTCCGTTCGACGTGACCGCTAACAAGGACGGCGCACCGTCCGCTCGCCAGGACAACGTGTACCTGTCGCTCGGTGCCGATACCGCCGTGAACCTCACCTCCGGCGCCGCCACCAACGCCGCTGACGCTACCGCGCTCGGCGCCGTGACCGTGTCGGCCGTCTCGGGCCAGTTCTCGTCGGAGAACAAGGGCCTGGCCACCACCATTTCGCAGGCGCAGCTCAAGGCTACGCCGGGCCCCAGCGGCAACATCGCTGACATCGCCCGCCTCGATCCGCGCGTCAATGTCGACCACGGCACCGGCGCCATCTCGGCCAACGGCCAGAACGCCCGCCTCAACTCGATCAAGGTCGATGGCCTTGGCGTGGGCGACCCGTTCGGCCTGAACGGCACGGGCCTGCCGACCGTCGGCTCGCCGGTGTCCATGGACACCCTCGATTCGTTCAACATCTCGACCGCGAACTACGACGTCGGCTCCGACACCATCGGTGCCGAAGTCAACGCCGTGACCAAGTCGGGTACGAACGACTTCCACGGTTCGGTGTACTACGGCTTCAAGAACGCCTCGAGCATGGTCGGCGACGCCGGCTGGATCAACAACGGTGCCGACCGCGAATACACCGAGTTCGACCGTAACTGGAAGGCCGGTGCCACCGTCGGCGGCCCGATCATTAAGGACAAGCTGTTCTTCTTCGCGGGTTACGAGAAGGAAGAAGTGACCGGCCTGAGCTCGGGCGCCGTGAACGGCCTCGATCCGTCCCTCGGTGCCTCGACCAACAACAAGGTCTCGTCGGCCGACCTGCAGCGCACCATCGACGCTGCTCGCGCCCTCGGTCTCACGCCGGGTTCGCTCGGTGCGGACGGCGGCACGCTGACGGACAAGCGCTACATCGCCAAGCTCGACTGGAACATCACCGACGGCCACCGCATGAACCTTGCGTACCAGCGTACCAAGGAAGTGAAGCCCAATCCGCAGGGTAACGGTGCTTCGACGATCGGCCTCTCCAGCTACTGGTATACGGTCAACACCGACAACAAGAACTACACGCTGCAGTCGTTCGACGACTGGAACGATATGTTCTCGACGGAGACGAAGGTCGGTTACACCGATTTCAGCCTGAACCGTTCGGTCGATACCCAGCAGCCGCAGATCGGCGTGCGCGTGAACAACGGCGCCGCGGGTAACCTCAACACTGGCCCGACGATCAACCTCGGCGAAGACCAGTTCTCGCATTACAACGCCGCGTCGGTGAAGACCCTCAACGCAATGTGGGCCGGCACCCTGTACCTCGACGAGCACACCATCAAGGGTGGCTTCGAGTGGGAACGTAACCGCATCTACAACCTGTTCGGCCGCACCGAGTTCGGCGCGTACACCTTCGGCAACGGCATCGATAGCTTCGCCAATGGTCTGTACAGCAACTACTCGCTGTACCAGCCGGCGCCGGGTTACAGCCTGAACGACATCGCCGCCCAGTGGGAACTGCGTCGCCACACGTTCTTCCTGCAGGATACCTGGCAGCCGACCGACAACCTTTCGGTGCAGTTTGGCTTCCGCGTCAACAAGTACCTGACCGACGATAAGCCGCTGTACAACGCCACGTTCCAGCAGAAGTTCGGCTTCAGCAATGCGGCGACGGTTAACGGCAGCAAGCTGGTCGAGCCGCGTCTCTCGTTCAACTACAACTTCGATAGCGAATACAAGACCCAGCTGCGCGGTGGCGTTGGCCTGTTCCAGTCGGATCCGCCGACCGTGTGGATGACGAACCCGTACCAGAACAACGGTATCAACATCGTCACGTATTCGTATGATCGCCAGGCGAACGGCCTCTGCCGCCTGGGTACGCAGACTGTGGCCTGCCCGCAGTTCAGCGCCGATCCGTTCAACCAGCCGACCAGCGGCCCGGGTACGGTTCCGCAGCAGGCGGTCGATACCGTCGACAAGAACTTCAAGCTGCCGAGCGTCTGGAAGTCGTCGATCGCGTTTGATCGCGAACTGCCGTGGATGGGCATCATCGGTAGCCTCGAGTACCAGCATCTCGACGTCCAGGACGGTATCTTCTACCAGAACCTGAACATCGGCGGTCCTTCGGGCATCCTGCCGGATGGTCGCTTCACGTACTACGGTTGCATCGGCGGCGCGACGCCGGTCGGTGGCGGCACCGGTGCGGCTTGCACCGCGAACGCTAACCTGCGCAACGGCGCCGTGGCGTCGGGCAACAACGCCCGTATCCGTGCTGATGGCCGCTTCGCCCAGGGCGTTACCTACCTGACGAACACCTCGAAGGGTGGTGCGGACACGGTGACCCTGTCGTTCACCAAGCCGATGGAGAATGGCTGGTCGTGGAGCATCGCGGCGACCGGTGGTCACGCCACCGAAGTGAACCCGGGTACCTCGAGCCAGGCGACGTCGAACTACTCGAACAACGTCTGGACCAACCCGAACGAAGACGTGGCGTCCACGGCGAACACCAATATCGCCAAGCGCCTCAACGCCTCGATCACCTGGCAGCACGCGTTCTTCGGTGACTACAACACGACCATCAGCGCCTTCTACGATGGCCACTCGGGCGTGCCGTATAGCTGGGTCTTCGGTAACGACGCCAATGGTGACTCGTACTCGCGTGACCTGGCCTACATCCCGACGCGTACCGATGGGACGATCTTCCGCACCGCCACCGGCGCGGCGGCATCGGACGCCCTGGTCAACCAGTTCTTCGACTACATCCAGCACGATCCGAGCCTGCGCAAGAGCCAGGGCAAGATCGCGCGCCGTAACGATGCAGTCTCGGCCTGGGTGAACCAGATCGACCTTGGCCTGAGCCAGGAAATCCCGGGCATCTTCAAGGGCAACAAGGGCGAAATCCGCCTCGACGTCTACAACTTCCTGAACCTGCTCAACAAGGATTGGGGGCAGCAGTCGTACGTCGGCTTCCCGTACGTCCGCACGCTGGCCAACTACGGTGGCGTGGATCCGACGAGCGGCGAGTATATCTACCAGCTGCCGACCGACTCGCAGGGTAACTACGCCCCGGGTTCGAAGGCTGTCTACGATGCCCCGACCGACAACAGCGCGACCAAGCTGAACCCGGTCTCGCGTTGGTCGGCCACGCTGACCGTTCGTTACACGTTCTAAGCGAGGCCTCGGCCTTACCGGGAACAAGGAGCCGGCGTCCGAAAGGGCGCCGTTTTTTTTTTGTGGACCTCCATCGCGCGCAAGCGCGCTCCCACAGTGCCTCGGGGACTCCAGCACAGTGCCAAGGGCACGCCGAGGCGTTGTGGGAGCGCGCTTGCGCGCGATTCGAGACGCCGCGGACTTGACCCCCGCCCAACCCCCGCGTGATCCTAGGCAGTCCGCTCCCTTTCCGGAGCGGGGTTCGCCGCTAATTCGCGGTCAGAAGGACATGTAAGTCAATGAATGCTCAACATTTCGGGGAGCCGATCACCGGCAAGACCGTCAGCGCGCGGGTTTCTCCCGCCGGCGGCCTCGATATCCTTTCCCGTAACGAGGTTGCGCGCCTGCGCGACGCCAGCGGGTCGGGCCTGCACCAGCTCCTGCGCCGTTGCGCGCTGGCGGTGCTGACCTCGGGCAACCTTTCCGACGATCCGGGCTCGATGTTCGAGCAGTACCCGGATTTCGACATCCAGGTGCTGCAGGAAGACCGCGGCATCAAGATCGAACTCAAGAACGCGCCGGAGCAGGCCTTCGTCGATGGCCGCATCATCCGCGGTATCAATGAACTGCTCGTCGCGGTCGTGCGCGATATCGTCTACGTGTCGACCCAGCTGGAAGCCGGTGCGTTCGACCTGGACGACACCGTCGGCATCACCCACAGCGTGTTCGAGATCCTGCGCAACTCGCGCATCCTGCGCCCGCAGGTCGATCCGAACCTGGTGGTGTGCTGGGGTGGCCACTCGATCTCGCGCGATGAGTACGAGTACACCAAGCGCGTCGGCTACCAGCTCGGCCTGCGCAGCATGGACATCTGCACGGGTTGCGGCCCGGGTGCGATGAAGGGCCCGATGAAGGGTGCGACCATCGCCCACGCCAAGCAGCGCCGCAAGGGCAACCGCTACATCGGCGTGACCGAGCCGGGCATCATCGCGGCCGAGTCGCCCAACCCGATCGTGAACAACCTGGTGATCATGCCGGACATCGAGAAGCGCCTCGAGGCGTTTGTCCGTCTCGGCCACGGCATCATCGTGTTCCCGGGTGGCGTCGGCACGGCGGAAGAAATCCTGTACATGCTTGGCATCCTGCTGCTGCCGAAGAACAAGGGCATTCCGTTCCCGCTGATCTTCACCGGCCCGCGCAACTCGGCGCCGTACTTCGAGCAGATCGACCGGTTCCTGCGCCTGTGCCTGGGCGATTCCGTCGCCGAGCACTACAAGATCATCATCGATGATCCGGCCGCCGTGGCCCATGCGATGGTTTCGGGCATCGACAAGGTGCGCAACCACCGCCTGGACAACAAGGACGCGTTCTTCTTCAACTGGGCGCTCGATATCCCGCTGCCGTTCCAGCAGCCGTTCCCGCCGACGCATGCGGCCATGTCGGGCCTCGCCCTGCACCGTGACCGCCCGCGGCACGAGCTGGCGGCCGACCTGCGCCGTGCGTTCTCGGGCATCGTCGCCGGCAACGTCAAGCCGGAGGGCGTCCGCGCCATCGCGGAGCACGGCCCGTTCGTGATCGACGGCGAGCCGGAGATCATGCGCGCGCTGGACAACCTGCTGAAGGCCTTCGTGGAGCAGCACCGCATGAAGCTCCCGGGCGGTACCGCCTACGAGCCGTGCTACGTGGTCCGGACCTGACCGACCGGGCAGGGCGGCGCCACGCCGCCCTGCCATTGGCTGAACGTGACTTCGGCGCCCCCTGCGGGCGTCACGGGCTCTAGACGGGGCGGCGGGCGACGATGCGTCCACCTCATCACCGGAGACGCCCATGCTCGTCACCATCCTGCTTATCGTACTTATCCTGGCCCTCATTGGCGGCCTGCCGACCTGGGGTTATTCGCGTTCCTGGGGTTATGGCCCCAGCGGCGGTATCGGCGTCATCCTCGCCATCATCCTGGTCTGCTGGCTGCTCGGCGTCTTCTGACGCAGCACTCACGCTGCCGCGCATCCTTCAGTAGCATGGTGGGATGCGCGGCGCCCCGGGTGGCGACGCGAGGAGGACCTCATGCCCCGACCCCATCGCCCCGTCCCTGATACGGATCTGCCGCATCCAGGCACCTCGCCGCCGCCGTACGACCATGAGCCCGTGGAACGCCCGGGCCCCGAACCCGATACCGACGGCGAAACCCCGGAACCCTGATGCCACCACGACGCAAGCCCTGGCCGGGTGACATCCTGCCGCGCGCTTTTTTCCAGCGAGATGCCCGTAACGTCGGGCCCCAGTTGCTCAACAAGGTCCTCGCCAGCGCGGATGGTCGGGCAGGGCGCATCGTGGAAGTCGAGGCGTATGTCGGCGCGATCGATCCTGCGGCGCACACCTTCCGCGGCAAAACCAAGCGCAACGCGGTGATGTTCGGCCCGGCCGGGCATATGTATGTGTATTTCACCTACGGGATGCACTGGTGTTGCAACACCGTTTGCGGCGACGAGGGCGAAGGGAACGGCGTGTTGATTCGCGCGCTCGAGCCGATAGCCGGGCTCGAGCTGATGCGGGCGGCGCGACCGAAGACGCGTCGTGACAAGGAGCTTTGCAGTGGCCCGGCGCGATTGACCCAGGCGCTAGGGATCACCGGCGAGCAGAACGGCATCGACCTCGTGCGTGCGCGCGATGGCTATACCGTGCTGGACGATGGCACGCCGCCGCCGGAGAACGTGCCCGGTTCGGCGCGTATCGGCATTCGCGAGGGTACCGATTTGTTGTGGCGCTGGTACGTGGCGGGTAATCCGAACGTTTCAAAGCCGTGAGGTGGGGTTCTTATCGGAACGTGGGATGTTCCGAAATGAAGACCTTGAGGGCATCATCCAGCCGGGTTTGCCATCCTCGTCCACCGGCCTTGAAGTGCTGAACAACTTCAGGGGAAAGACGGACGGTCGTCGCGACTTTCGTGGGCATCTTTTGTGGCCCGCGCCTGCGTACACCAAGAAGGTTCTGAAGGTCTTCAGGGAGAACTTCGGCTGCAGGTCGGAAAGACGCGAGTTCCTTTTCCGTGAGGTTAGTGCGCAGCTCGCCATCGCGAGTCGTCAGGGGCTTATCGGGTTTCATAGTGGCGCACCTCGCGCGCGTTGGCCTTACGGAAACTGATCACACGGATGCCGCCAGGGCATCGGGTGAATACAACGACATGCAGACGATGGCCGAGCATCCCGAGCGCGATGAATCGATCTTCGCCATAGTCCTTGCGTTCGTCGCGTCGGACCAATGCGGTTGAGAAATCGAAGTGAGCGACCTCGTCAAACGAAAGTCCGCGCTCTTCGATATTCCGCCCCTGTTTGGCTTGGTCATACCAGATTTCCATCAGCTTATCGTATGTACGATAAGGTAGCACTTATGTCCGGGCAGGCCGTGAGCGCTTGTGGGGTTACGCCGGCATCTCCGTCGGCCGTATGCAAGACCGTCGTGACGCACCATTACCCAGATCGAGAACTCCCCCCCATTGCAGGGCCCCGCGGCCCTGCCGCATGATCGCGTCACCTTCAGGGGAGGGTTTCTCGATGTTCGCAGTGATGTGGCTGGGCCTTGCGCTCGGCGGCAGTGTGCAGGGAAAGGCGGGTGTCGCGGATGAGGCAACGCAAGGGTTGCTACGCCGCGCACAGTACGAGAACGTGCAGATATCGCCGGATGGCGCGCTGCTGGCGATAGCCCATCGTGACCATGACGGCACGCTCGTCACGGTCGTTGATCGGGCCACGCTCAAGCCGGTCCGCCAGGTGGACCCTGGCGAGCGCGCGGAAGTGCAGGTGCTGAACTGGCTGGGATCGGAGCAACTGCTGATTTCGGCAAGCAAGGTGACTGGCGATTACGCGCAGCCCATCGTCGAGCCGCAGCTCTACCTACTGGATATCCACGAAAGCCACCCAAAGCTGCTGGCGAGCAATTTTGCCGGCACGATCGAGGGCGACGACAAGCATGTGCTCGTGGAGCGCTGCAAGACGGTTGACGGCAAGTGCCACGTCGAACTGGTCCAGCTCGATATCACCCACCTCACGGGCAATGGCGATTCGGTGGCCGTGTCGCCGATAGCCGGCGGTTCCGACTTCGTGACCGACCACACCGGCCAGCCGCGCTTCGCCTACGGCACCAACGAGGATGACGAGGAGCAGCTCTATGTGCGCCGGGGTGAGGGCGCGTGGGAGAAGATCAACGATGGCAAGGACAGCCACCTCTACGTCCTGCCGGTAGGTATCAGCCGCGACAACCGCTATGGATACCTGGTCAGCGAGCAGGCCCACGGCACCAACGTGCTCGAGCGCTACGACCTCGTCGATGGCTCACGCAAGGTGATGCTTAGCGACCCGAATTCCGACCCGCTCTCGATCGTCCTCAGCATGGACCAGATGGAGCCGATCGGGGCGACCTTTGGTCCGGGGCGTCCGCAGCAACGCTTCTTCGATCCGGCGCAGGCCGACAGCCGCTGGCGGATGTCACTGAATGCCGCGTTTCCGGACGGTCTGGCGACCGTGGTCAGTGCCAGTGCCGATGGCAACCTGCTGGTGATCCGCACGATCAGCGACCGTGATCCGGGCTCGTTTTACCTGTTCGACAAGGCGGCGCGTCACGCGCAGTTGCTGTTCCATCGCAAGCCGTGGATCGATCCAGAGAAGGAGGCGTCCACCAGTGAGTTCAGCTTCAAGGCGCGGGATGGCCTGCCACTGACGGGCTTTTTCACCTTGCCTCTTTCGGCGAGCACGCCGCCACCGCTTGTCGTTATGGTGCATGGTGGCCCGTACTACGTTCGCGATGATTGGGGTTTCGATCGGGACACCCAGATCCTGGCGCAGCACGGGTACGCCGTCTTGCGGGTGAATTTCCGGGGCTCAACGGGTTTCGGCCTGGACTTCCAGCAGCGCGGTTACCGCCAGTGGGGCGGCACGATGCAGGACGACGTGACCGATGCGACGCACTGGGCGATCGACAACAAGCTGGTGGATGCCGGGCGTATCTGCATCTACGGCGGAAGTTATGGCGGGTATGCCGCGCTCATGGGCGCGGCCAGGGAACCCACGCTGTATCGCTGCGCCATCGGCGAGGCCGGCGTTTACGATGTCGGCAAGATGTATTCGTGGGGTGACATCCATCGCAGCAACTACGGCGATAACTACCTGCACCGCGTCATCGGCACCGACAAGGCGGAACTCACCAGCCGCTCGCCGGCGCGCATGGCATCCGCGATCACGATCCCGGTGATGCTCGTTCACGGCACGCTGGACGGGCGTGTACCCGTGCAGCACGCGCGGGCGATGCGCGATGCCCTGACCAAGGCAGGGCATCCGCCGGTTTACCTGGAATATCCCTACGAGGGGCATGGCATCGCAGGCCCTGCGCACGCAGAGGATTATTACGCCCGCATGCTGGACTTCCTGGATACGAATATTGGCGCTGGGGCCTCGCCACGCACCGTGGCGTCGCCCTGATTGACGCAAAAGAAATGGGCTTGCATCGCTGCAAGCCCTTTTCAAATCTGGCGCCCGAAGTTGGACTCGAACCAACGACCCCCTGATTAACAGTCAAGTGCTCTAACCGGCTGAGCTATTCGGGCGGGGAGCCACGTATTTTGTGTATGTTGCGGGGGGCTGTCAAGCGTTCTTAACGAATGTCTTCACGAGAGGCCGCGCACGCCTCGGCTTTGGGCGCCTCCGGCGGCTCCGCGTGGATCCGGCCGACGCTGGAAATCAGCACGGAACGCGCCGTGGCTGGCCGTTTGCGGACGCACAAGGTGATCGTGTCGTTGGAGCCGGGTGCTCGCCCGGCCTCGTCGAAAATAATCCGGCGCCGGGCCATGGAGGAGGCGCTCGCGAGGCGTCGGGGCAGGGGCTCGTGTGCCGAGATGACGCGAGTGCGATGCACGATGATCCAGCCGTGGTGCCAGCGCGCTGTCGGGCCGCAGTGGTGGCCGTCCCGGCTGGGGCATATGGCGACGCTGCCGCCTCGCGTGATGGCGGCCCGCCTCGCGGTGTCCATGTCGTCGGCCAGCGTACCGGCCGCCTGCCTCAGTTGGGCCTCAGCCAGCAGGTTGCCGAGGGCGGGCAAGGCGACGGCGGCTGCCACGCCCAGGGCCAGCAGGACGGCGGCCAGCTCGACGAGGGTGAAGGCGCTGGCATGACGGGGGCTGGCGTAGCGGGGCATATCAGGGGCCTGGATGGGTCGCTGAGCTTGGCTCGGGCGGTCTCCCGGGTCTGTAGGCGGGCGGCCTCACGCCCCGTAGGCGCCGCGCCTTTAAACTCAACGCTTTCGCCTGCATATTTCCGGCCATGACTGACCGTTTCCAGCTCGTCTCGCCGTACCAGCCCTCCGGCGACCAGCCCGAGGCCATTCGCCGCCTTACCGATGGTTTTGAAGCCGGCCTCGCGGCCCAGACCCTGCTCGGCGTCACCGGCTCGGGTAAGACCTTCACCATCGCCAACGTCATCGAGAAGGTGCAGAAGCCGACCATCGTGCTGGCGCCGAACAAGACGCTCGCGGCACAGCTCTACGGGGAGTTCAAGGAGTTCTTTCCGAACAACGCCGTGGAGTACTTCGTCAGCTATTACGACTACTACCAGCCCGAGGCCTATGTGGTCGCGTCGGATACCTTCATCGAGAAGGATTCGAGCATCAACGATCACATCGAGCAGATGCGCCTGGCCGCGACCAAGGCGCTGCTTTCGCGCAAGGACGCCTTGATCGTGGCGACTGTTTCGGCGATTTACGGCCTGGGTGATCCGGAGGATTACATGAGCCTCCGGCTGATCCTCTCGCGTGGGGACCACGTGGATCAGCGCGCCCTGATCCGTCAGCTCACCGAGCTGCAGTACACCCGTAACGAGATGGAACTCCGCCGCGGTTCGTATCGCGTGCGCGGCGAGGTGATCGACGTGTTTCCGGCCGAATCGGAAGCCGAGGCCCTGCGCATCGAGCTGTTCGATGGCGATGTCGAAAACCTGTCCCTGTTTGATCCGCTGACGGGCGAAGTGCTGCGCAAGGTGCCGCGCTATACGGTTTACCCGAAGACCCATTACGCCACGACGCGCCAGAGCGTCCTTAACGCGATGGAGACGATCAAGGTGGAGCTTTCCGAGCGCCTTGAGCAGCTCTACAAGGACAACAAGCTGGTGGAGGCGCAGCGCCTCGAGCAACGCACGCGTTTCGACCTGGAAATGATGGCCGAGGTGGGCTTCTGCCAGGGTATCGAGAACTACTCGCGGCACATGACCCGCCGCGGCCCGGGTGAGCCGCCGCCGACGCTGTTCGATTACCTGCCGCCGGATGCGCTGATGGTGGTCGACGAGTCGCACGTGACCGTGCCGCAGCTGGGCGCCATGTACAAGGGCGACCGCTCGCGCAAGGAGACGCTGGTGGAGTTCGGCTTCCGCCTGCCTTCGGCGATGGACAACCGCCCGCTGAAGTTCGAGGAATGGGAGCGCCGTGCGCCGCGCGCCATCTATGTGTCCGCGACGCCTGCGAAATATGAGCTGGAGCATTCCGACGACAATATCGTCGAGTTGGTCGTGCGTCCGACCGGCCTGATCGATCCTGAAGTGGAAGTGCGTCCGGTGCGCACGCAGGTCGACGATCTGCTCGGCGAGATTCGCAAGCGCATTGAGATGGGCGATCGCGTGCTGGTCACTACCCTGACCAAGCGCATGGCTGAAAATCTCACCGATTATCTCTCCGAACACGACGTCAAGGTGCGTTACCTGCACTCGGATATCGAGACCGTGGAGCGCACGGAGATTATTCGCGATCTTCGTCTGGGCGAGTTCGATGTGCTGGTCGGCATCAACCTGCTGCGCGAGGGCCTGGATATGCCCGAGGTGTCGCTGGTGGCGGTGCTCGACGCGGACAAGGAGGGCTTCCTCCGTTCGAACCGTTCGCTGATCCAGACCATTGGCCGCGCCGCCCGTAATGTGCGGGGTAAGGCCATTCTTTATGCGGACGAGATTACCCGTTCGATGAAAGAGGCCATGGACGAGACGGCACGCCGTCGCGAGAAGCAGATTGAATACAACGCGGCAAACGGGATTACCCCGAAGACCGTGGTTCGTCGCATCGCCGATATCATGGAAGGCGCGCGTGCCGATGTCGGCGCCCGCGGCAAGGGCAAGAAGGGCAAGGACGCGAAGAAGGTGGCCGAGGTGGCCGCCGACTACAGTGCCCTCAATCCCGAGCAGGCGGGCTCCATGATCAAGAAGCTCGAAGCGCGCATGTACAAGCACGCCCAGAACCTGGAGTTCGAGGAGGCCGGCAAGGTCCGCGACGAGATCCACCGCCTGCGGGAGCGGGCGCTGCGTTGATGGGCGGGCGGGGGAGCTTTTTTCCTCGCCCCTCTTGCGTCCCTCCCCGGGCATCGGTAAACTGCGCAGCTCTTCGGGCGGTTAGCTCAGCGGTAGAGCACTACCTTGACATGGTAGGGGTCACAAGTTCGATCCTTGTACCGCCCACCACTTTCCTCAGTAGGGGAGTGGCATGAAGAGAACGACTAAGGAGCCCTCAGGCTCCTTTTTTCTTGCCTTCCGGCACGGTTCAACCCTCAGGCCACGCTGATGACCGAACCCGAGCGCCTCGCCAAACGTATCGCCGCGCTGGTGCCGTGTTCGCGGCGCGAAGCCGAGATGTACATTGAGGGTGGCTGGGTCCGCGTCGATGGCGTGGTCGTCGAGCAGCCGCAGTTCAAGGTGCGCGACGAGCGCATCGAGATCGATCCGGCAGCTAAGCTCACGCCGCCTGAGCCGGCATCCATGGTGCTGCACAAGCCGGCTGGCATGGGGGTGGAGGAGGCCAGGGCGCTGATCCGGGTCGAGAACCATATCGCCGACGATCCCGCGGGCCTCCGCGTGCTGCATCGCCACTTCGCTCGCCTGGAGTCCGCGCTTCCCTTGCCGGACATGGCCAGTGGCCTGCTCGTCTTCACCCAGGACTGGCGCGTGAAGCGTCGCCTGCAGGAGGACATCGAGCGCATCGAGCAGGAGATCGTGGTCGAGGTCGAGGGCAAGCTGTCGCCGAGTGGCCTTGCCATGCTCAACCATGGGCTGGTGTTCGATCACTACGCGCTTCCGCCGATCAAGGTCAGCTGGCAGAACGAACGGCACCTGCGCTTTGCGCTTAAACGTATCTCTCCCGAGACGGTCGTGCGGATGTGCGATGCCGTCGGGTTGAAGGTGCTGGGGATGAAGCGGCTGCGCGTTGGCCGGATCCCGATGGGTCGGCTCGAGCCGGGGCAGTGGCGATACCTGGCGACCACGGATCGCTTCTGATCGCGGTCAGCGCCGGTTGAGTGGCGTGTAGGCCTTTTCCTACGCGTCCTGTTGAGCGTCAGCGTCTGTCACGTATTCGTTCCAGCGGGGATTCTTGTCGCCCACCCCACTGGAACCAAAGCCATGCCTGACTGGTCTCTCTCTGCCGCCGACTGGACGGCCATGCAGGAGCGCATGGCGCGCTCCGATGCGCGGTTCGATGCCTTCCTCGGGCGCTTCGATGAGCACGTTCGCCGTACGAACCAAAGCTTCCAGCGCATCGACGCCCGTTTCGAACGCCTCGAGGCTCGTGTCGTTGATCTCGAGCAGTCCATCAGTGTCGTTCGTCGCGATGTAAAGGATGTCGACAAGCGGCTGCGTGCCGTCGAATGTGATATCCAGGACCTCATCGGCTACCGGCACCGGCTGTGGGGCATGATCACCGTTATCGCGGCGCTTGGGGGCACCCTCGGCTTCGCCGGGGCCCAGGCGCTGTTCCGGGTCATGCGCCTCCCATGAGGCTCACTGCCGCAGGCCTGGGAGCCGCCTGCCGGGCTACACTCTGGCCTTTCCTAGGGAGTGCCGCCCATGGCTTACCTGCTGACCAAATCCCTGCACATCGTGTTCGTCATCGCCTGGATGGCCACGGTGTTCTACCTCCCGCGCATCCTCGTCAACATCAAGGAAGCCGAGGGCGAGCCGCCGGCCGTGAAGGCACGGCTCGAACTGATGGGGCGCCGGCTGTACAAGTTTGGCCACAGCATGTTCGGCATAGCCCTTATCTTCGGGCTCGTACTGTGGCTGTACTTCGGCATCACGGGCGGCTGGCTGCATGCGAAGCTCTTCCTTGTCGCCTGCATGCTCGCGTATTTCATCTGGGCGGGGCGGGCCCTGAAGCGGAGCATCGCTGGCGGCGCGCTGCCGTCGTCGAAGGCCCTGCGCATCGGCAACGAACTGCCGGTGCTGGTCCTGCTGGCCATCGTCTACCTCGTGGTTGCCAAGCCGTTCTGAGGTCTCGCAGCATGAGATCCGCGTCGGTCATCATCGGTCACATCCACCATTCCGCCGACGGAGCTGGCGCTTGAGCGATTCCCATCCGATCGAGCCGGGCCTCATGGTCCTGCACGGCAACCGCCTCGAAGACCTGCGCGACATCCTCGTCGGGTGGCTCCGCCAGGCCCCCCTGCGGCCGCTCGAGGATGAGCGCGTGCTCGTCCAGTCCAACGGTATCGCGCAATGGTTCAGGCTGGCACTGGCGCGTGCGGAGACCGATGGCGGCCTCGGTATCGCGGCCTCGGTCCACGTCGAGCTGCCTGGCCGGTTCCTCTGGGACGCCTACCGCGCGGTCCTTGGTCGTGATGCCGTGCCGCCCGAGTCACCGTTCGACAAATCTCGCCTTATCTGGCGTCTGATGCGGTTGCTGCCCGCCCTTGCTGGCGAGCCCGCGTTCGAACCGCTGGCCGCCTTCCTCGGCGACGGCAGTGATGCGCGTAAGTGTCACCAACTGGCGGAGCGCCTGGCCGACCTCTACGACGGTTACCAGGTGTATCGCGCCGACTGGCTCGATGACTGGGCGGCCGGCCGCGATGTCATGCGCGATGCCCGCGGTGGCTCGCCGGCCATGCTCGATAGCGACCGCTGGCAGGCCGCCTTGTGGCGCCGCCTGCTGGAGGATGTGGGTCCCGGTGAAGCACATGGCCACCGCGCGGCTGTGCACGCCAGGTTCCTCCATGCCGCCGCGACGGCGACGGAGCGCCCGCGTGCGTTGGCCCGGCGCATCGTGGTCTTTGGCATGTCCTCGCTGCCGCGCCAGACCCTTGAGGCGCTATCGGCGCTTTCGCGGTGGTCGCAGGTCGTTCTCGTGGTGTTGAATCCTTGCCGGCATTACTGGGCGGACATCTTCGACGACCGCGAATTGCTCCGGGCCGAGCGTCGGCGGCAGCAGATCAAGCCGGGTATGCCCGCGCTCCCCGACGAAGGCGATCTCCATCTCTATGCCAATCCCTTGCTCGCCGCCTGGGGCAAGCAGGGGCGCGATTACATCCGCATGCTCGATGAATTCGATCACCCGGAGACGTATCGCCAGCGCTTCACCGCCTGGGACGAGCGCATCGACTTCTTCGAGGATCCGCCGGCGACGACGCTACTTGGCCAGGTGCAGGCGGCCATCCTCGACCTTGAGCCGCTGCCCGATCAGCCGGCGCCGATCGCCGCATCGGACCCATCCATCGCGTTCCATGTCGCGCACGGTCCACAGCGTGAGGTGGAGATCCTGCACGATCAGCTGCTGGCGCGGTTCGAGGCGTCGGCCCTGGCTGGTGACCCCATGCTCCCGCGCGACGTGATCGTGATGGTGCCCGACATCGATACCTATGCGCCGCATATCGATGCCGTGTTCGGCCGTGTGCCGCGCGACGATCCACGCTACGTGCCTTACAGCATCGCGGACCGCGCCTCGCGCGGTACGGTGCCCATGGTGATGGCGCTGGACATGCTGATGGGCATGACCGAGTCACGGTTCGGCGCGGGCGATATGGCCGATCTCCTCGACGTGCCTGCGCTACGCGAGCGCTTCGGACTTGGCGACGATGATCTGCCGCTGCTCCACCGCTGGGTGGAGGGGGCGGGTGTGCGCTGGGGCCTCGATGCAGAGCAGCGCGCGTCCCTCGGCCTGCCCGCGCTGGAGCAGAACACATGGCTGTTCGGCCTGCGGCGCATGCTGCTCGGTTATGCCGTCGGGCAGGGCGACGCATGGGGTGATATCGAGCCCTACGGCGAGGTGGGCGGTCTCGATGCGCAGCTCGTCGGGCCGCTGGCCGATCTCGTCGAACGGCTGGGCGCCCACTGGCGGGCCATGGCGGCCCCCGCGCCCGCCGCAGAGTGGGGCTTGCGCCTGCGCTCGTTGTTGCGCGATTTCTTCAAGACCACCGACCCCGATGACGCCATGCGTGAGCAGCGCCTGCTCGATGCGCTGGACGCCTGGGAGCGTGCGTGCGCGGAGGCTGGCTTCGACGAGCCGGTGCCGGTGGATGTCGTTCGTGAAGCCTGGCTGGGCCAGATTGACGATGGCGGCCTGTCCAAGCGGTTCCTCGCTGGCGCCGTGAGCTTCGGAACCCTGATGCCGATGCGTGCGATTCCGTTCCGCCTCGTCTGCCTGCTCGGCATGAACGATGGCGAGTACCCGCGCGCGCGGCCGCCCATGGATTTCGATCTCATGGCCCGTGCTGGCGCATGGCGCCCGGGCGACCGCTCGCGTCGCGAGGACGACCGCTACCTGTTCCTTGAGGCACTCCTCTCGGCGCGCGACGCGTTGCATATCGGATGGGTGGGTCGGAGTGCGCGCGACAACGCCGAACGCGCGCCCTCCGTGCTCGTCGGCCAGCTGCGCGACTACCTCGCGGCCGCGTGGAAGGACGCAGGGGAAGGTGAACTGCTACACAGGCTCACCGTGGAGCATCCGTTGCAGCCGTTCAGCCCGGCCTACTTTCGTGCGGGCGATTCCCGACTGTTTACGTATGCCAATGAATGGCGCCATGTACACGGTGGCGGCACGGAGACGGCAGGGGACATGCTGCCGGTTTGGTCTGCTGAGCGGCCGATCGGCCTTGCGACCCTGCGCCGCTTCCTGCGTCATCCCGTGCGCGAGTTCTTCCAGGCTCGCCTCGGCGTTCGTTTCGAGGTGCCCGACGTCGCCAGCGAGGTGCTCGAGCCGTTCGCGCTGGATGGACTCGATCGCTACACGATGACTGACATCGTGCTGCGTGCCGCGTTGCGTGAAGAACAGGCGTCCGGTGTCGCAATTACCGAAGCGACTGCGCGTCTTCAACGCAGTGGCAAGCTACCGATGGGTGGTTTTGCCACGCCGGTGAGGCGCGAACTCGAGGAGGGTGCCGCGGCCGTCTACGGCCGCTACGTCGCCGAACGCCGCCGCTGGCCGGTCGAGGCAGGCAAGTTCGAGGTGAGGGTCGAGAGCGAGGGCGTGGTTATCGAAGACTGGCTGGCCGGGCTCCGTGCTAACGAGGCAGGGGCCCTCGCCGCGTTGCTGGTCTCGCCGTCGGGGGTGCTCGATGCGGAGGGGCGGCCGCTGATCCATCGCGTCGTCATGCCCTGGGTCGATCACCTCGTGGCGCAGGCGGCCGGCCATCCGGTCGAGACGCGCTACATCGGTCCGGATGGCACGATCGTGATGGCACCCATGGATGCGGAGGACGCGCTCAATGCCCTGGGCGCGCTCGTGCGCGCATGGCGCGAGGACATGTCGCGGCCGTTGCCGGTCGCGATGAAAGCCGCGATCGCGTGGATCGCAGCGGGTGACGATGAAGCGGGCGAGGCAGCGGCGCGGCGCGCCTATTCACCGGCCGATGAATTCAGCCGGGGCGAAGTCGATGGCGATGCCTACCTCGCGCGCGCGTGGCCCGACTTCGATGCGATGCTGGCCGCCGGGTTCGCGCAGCATCTGCAGCCGTATCGTGATCTTTGCGCCGCGTTGAGGGTGGAGCAGGCATGAGCTTCGCTATCGAACCGTTGCGTCCGCTTGAACTCCCGCTGCATGGTGTACGCCTGATCGAGGCAAGCGCCGGCACGGGCAAGACCTGGACCATTGCCGCCCTATATGTGCGGGCCGTGCTTGGGCATGGCTTGCCGCAACCCCTGTTGCCGCCGCAGATCCTGGTCGTCACGTTCACCGAGGCGGCGACGCAGGAGTTGCGCGAGCGTATCCGTGCCCGACTGGTCGAGGCCGCCACCGCGTTCCGTTCGGGCGGATCCAGCGAACCTTTGCTGGGCGAACTGATCGCGACCTACGCGCCGGAACAGCTGGCAGGATGCGCCCGCCGCCTCGAGCTCGCCGCACAATGGATGGACGAGGCCGCCATCTTCACCATCCACGGCTGGAGCCAGCGCATGCTCACGCAGCATGCGTTCGGCAGCGGGCATGCCTTCGCCCAGACGCTGGAGCCCGATGAAAGCGAGCTGCTGGCGGAATGCGTCCGCGACTATTGGCGGCAGACGTTTTACCCGCTCGATGAGGCTTTGCTGAAGTCGATCCAGGCTGAGTGGCGGACGCCGGATGATCTGTTGCGTTCGCTCAAGCCGATCCTCGGAGGTGGCGAGGCCACCCTGCGTGTCGATGGTGCGGTGCTTGGCGTAGGCGAAGGCCTCCAGGCCGTGCTGGCCGAGCGTCGCGCGTGGGATGAGGAAGATAGCCAGCGGATGGCTGAAGCCGCCCGCTCCTGGCGTGACGATGCCGAAGCCATCAGCCGCGCGTTGATCGACGCCGTGGCCGGCAAGGTGCTGCACAACGGCTGGTACAAGCCGGAGCGCATGCCGGCGGACATGGCGGCGATGCAGCGCTGGGCCGCATCGGGCGAGCCCGGCGGATTCGATATCGCGCGCTATTCATCGACCCGCCTGGGCAAGGCGACCGGCAAGGGCAAGTCGCGTCCGGAGCACCCGGCCTATGCCGCGCTGGAACACTGGGCCGAGTGGCAGGCGAACCGCGTGGCGGTTCGGCATGTGATCCTCGCCGATGCCGTGGAGCGCGTTCGTACCCGCTTCGCCGACCAGAAGCGTCGCCGCGCGCAGATCGGGTTCGACGATCTCCTGCTCAGGCTCGATCGCGCGCTCGCTACCGAGGCGGGCGCCGATCTGGCCGCGACCGTCCGCCGCCAGTACCCGCTGGCACTCATCGACGAGTTCCAGGACACCGACCCGCTTCAGTACCGCATCTTCCGCACGGTCTACGCGGCAGAGCCTGAGGTCGGGCTGCTGCTGATCGGCGATCCCAAGCAGGCGATCTACGCGTTTCGTGGCGCGGATATCCATACGTACCTGACCGCGAGAGCCGAGGCATTGGCGCCGCACTACAGCCTCGATACGAACTTCCGCTCCACCCAGGGTATGGTCGACGCGGTCAACGCGCTGTTCTCGCACGGTGAGCGCCATCCGTCAGGCGCGTTCCACTTCGATGATCGCGGCTTGCCGTTCGCTCCCGTCCTCGCGCGCGGTCGCGGTGAGCGTTTCACCCGGCATGGCGCAGCGCAGCCAGCGCTTCACTTGTGGTTGCTCGATGACGAGCAGCCCGTGGGCGTCCGCTTCTACCGCAAGGAAATGGCCGCGGCCTGCGCCAGCGAGATCGTCCGCCTTCTCGACGAAGCGTCGCGCGGCGACTCGGGTTTCCAACAGGGGGATGGCGAATGGCGTTCGCTGCGCCCCGCCGATATCGCCGTGCTCGTGCGCAGCCATGCCGAGGCATCCGAGGTCCGCGCCGCGCTCGGCGAGCGCCGTGTCCGCAGCGTGTTCCTTTCGGATCGCGATTCGGTGTGGGAGAGCGTCGAGGCCGGCGATCTCCTGTTCTGGCTGCGCGCCGTGGCCGAACCTTCGTCGGACACGGCAATGCGTGCGGCGCTGGCAACGCGCACCCTGCACCTGGGCTTCGGCGAACTCGAGCGGCTGAACACCGAGGAGTTGCATTGGGAAGCGCGTGGCCGGGAATTCATGGCGCTACGCGACACATGGCGCCATGCCGGCGTGCTGGCCATGCTGCACCGGCTGTTGCACGTCTTCGATCTGCCAGCGCGGCTGCTGGCCATCGAGCACGGTGAGCGCGCACTCACCAATGTGCTGCACCTCGCCGAGCTGCTTCAGCAGGCGTCGGCCACGCTCGATGGGGAGCAGGCGCTGATCCGCTACCTCTCCGAACGGATCACGGATACGGCCAGCCACCACGGCGATGACCAGATCGTGCGGCTGGAGAGTGACGACGACCTCGTCAAGGTCGTCACCATCCATAAGTCGAAGGGCCTCGAATACCCGCTGGTGTTCCTGCCCTTCGTGTGTGCAAGCGGCAAGGCCCGCTCCGGGCAAGGCTATCGCTACCACGATGGCGAAGGTGTTTCGCTCGAACTGCTAAGTGAGAAGCAGGGCGGGCAGGCGGTCACCGAGGCGAAGGAAGCTGCGGAGCGCGCCGCGCTGCAGGAAGACCTGCGCCTCCTGTACGTCGCGCTGACGCGCGCGCGCCATGCCTGCTGGCTTGGCATCGCACCCGTAGCCGCCGGGAATGCGAAAAAGCCGCAGGTGCATCGCAGCGCCTTCGGCCACCTGCTCACGGGCGGCGCGGAAATCGACAACGGTGCGATCGCCGGTCTGCTCCAGGGGTTGGCCCGGGCCGCGCCGTCGATCGCCGTGGAATACATGCCGGCACCGGATGATCGCCGCTACGAGCCGCCGTCGCGTGACGACCGCCTGTTGCCGCCCCGCGAGCCCCGCCTGGCCCGTATCGAGCCGTGGCGCATCGGCAGCTACAGCGGCCTGCGCTACGATGAAACGGAAGCCGAAGTGCCGGCGCCGGAAACCGCGGCGGACGACGTCATCGTCGAATACGTCACGGAGCCGGTGGCAACGGTAGCCGATCCCGGCAGTATCCATGCCTTCCACCGAGGCGCGGAGGCCGGCACGTTCCTGCATGACCTGCTCGAGTGGATTGCGGAGGAGGGGTTTGCCGCCATCGCGAACGATCCGGCACGCCTGCGCGATACGGTGGCACGGCGTTGCGAGCGTCGCGGCTGGGAGGGGGCGATCGACCTGCTCACCGACTGGCTGCTGGTCCTGCTGCGCACGCCCATGGCCTTACCGGATGGCAAGGTCGTGGCGCTCGGCGCCCTCGATGACCCCACGCGGTATCGCGCCGAACTCGAGTTCCTGTTCGAGGCGCGCCACGTCGATACCCTCGCGCTGGATCGCATCGTGCGCCAGCACACGCTGGACGGCGCGGTACGTCCCGCGCTGGTCAGCGACAGCCTGAACGGCATGCTCAAGGGCTTCATTGATCTGATCATCGAGCACGAAGGGCGCTGGTACGTCGCGGATTACAAATCGAACTGGCTTGGTGCCGACGAGCACGCGTACACCCCGGAGGCCATGCGGGCCTCGATCCTCGACTCGCGCTATGAGTTGCAGTACGCGCTGTACCTGCTTGCGTTGCACAGGCTCCTGCGGGCGCGCATGGGCGCCGCGTACGACTACGACACGCATATCGGCGGAGCCGTGTATCTCTACCTTCGCGGTGTGGATTGCCGGGGCCACGGCGTGCATGTGGAGCGGCCTCCGCGCGCGATGATCGAAGCCATGGACCGCCTGTTCGAAGGAGTCGCCGCATGATCGCGGATATCCACGCCTGGCTGGACACCGGTACGGAAGAGGGGCGGCTGAGGCCGATGGACCGGGCGTTCGCCCGCTTCCTCGCCACCCTGGACCCGCAGGTGGACAACCGCGTTCTCGCGGCCGCAGCGCTGTTGAGTCGCGAGCTGGCCGAGGGCCACATCTGCCTGGACATCGATACGCTCGTCGAGCGTGAGCCTGCGCTCGCGGATGCCGCCGCGTGGCTCGGGAAATCCCCCCTCGTCGCCACGCCTGCGGGAAATACGGCTGCGCCACTCGTGCTTGATGGCAGCCTTTTTTACTTGCGGCGATTCTGGCGCGACGAGGCGCGCGTGGCCGCGGCGATCGTCGCGCGGCTGACGCCGTTGCCGGACCCGAAGGGGCTGGCAACGGAACTCGATCGCCTGTTCCCCGCTGGCGACGACGGCATCGACTGGCAGAAGGTGGCCTGCGCCATCGCTGCCCGTAGCTCGTTTGCCGTTATCACCGGCGGCCCCGGCACGGGCAAGACGACCACCGTGGTGCGCCTGCTCGGGTTACTGCAGACCCTGGCGGCTTCCGCCGGCGAGCCTCGCCTGCGCATCCGCCTGGCGGCGCCCACCGGCAAGGCCGCCGCGCGCCTTAATGCATCCATCGCTACCCAGGTGGCGCAACTCGACGTGGACGTCGGCGTGCGTGAAGGTATTCCAGCAGAGGTTACGACCCTGCACCGCCTGCTGGGCAGTCGCCCGGACACCCGCGCATTCCATCACAACGCGGACAATCCGCTGCACGTCGACGTCCTGGTGATCGACGAGGCGTCGATGATCGACCTCGAGATGATGGCCGCGACGCTAGACGCGTTGCCGGACGGTGCCCGCCTCATCCTTCTCGGCGACAAGGATCAGCTTTCGTCGGTGGAGGCGGGGGCAGTGCTGGGCGACCTGTGCGCGCGCGCCGAGCCTGGCCATTACAGCGAGGACACCGTGGCGTGGCTTCGTGACACCACAGGGGCTGACCTGCAGGCGTGGAGCGATCCGGCGGGCGCGTGGCCGCTCGACCAGCGCGTCACCATGCTGCGGCGGAGTCGCCGCTTTGGCAGCGAAAGCGGTATCGGTGCGCTGGCAGGCGCCATCAACCACGGCGACGCAACGGCGGTGAGTCGCGCCTTCGACGGTGGATTCACCGATATCCGCCGGCTCCCGGCTTCGCCCGCGGGCGTCGCGACGCTCGCGATCGAAGGTCGCGACGATGCGCCGGGCTACCGCCACTACCTTGAATGGGTCGCGCGCAACCGTCCATCAGCGGACGCGGATGAGGCGGCCTTCGCGCTATGGGGCCGCGGTGCGCTGGCCGCACATGGCCGCTTCCAGCTTCTTTGCGCCACGCGCCGCGGCGATCTTGGCGTGGAGGGGCAGAACGAACGCATCGCCCAGGCGCTGCTTGATCGCGGCCTGGTCAGGACCACCGCTGGCTGGTACGAAGGTCGTCCGGTCATCGTGGCCCGCAACGATTACGCGGTGGGCCTGATGAATGGCGACATCGGCATCACCCTCGCCATGCCGGACGGGCAGGGTGGCACGATGTTGCGCGTCGCATTCCTGGTCACGGACGGCGCCGGGGGTGAGCGGGTTCGCTTTGTCACGCCCAGCCGCCTCACGGCCGTCGAGACCGTCTACGCCATGACCGTGCACAAGTCGCAGGGCTCCGAGTTCGAGCACACGGCGCTGGCGTTGCCGCCGGAGCCCTCGCCGGTACTCACCCGCGAGCTGGTCTATACCGGCGTAACCCGTGCGCGCCGGCATTTCACGCTGCTGGCCGCGCCGGACATCCTGGCGTATGCCGTTGGCAGGAAGACGCGGCGGGCGTCCGGGCTCCTGGGGCGGTTGAGGTAATCCCATCGCGCGCAAGCGCGCTCCCACAGGGGTGCCGCTGCCCAGGCTTCCTCTAGGAGCGCATCGCGCAAGCGCGGGACCCGGGGGGGGGGGGCCGGGGTTGCCGGGGGGGGGCGCGTGGGCGCGCTTGGCCCCTGTGACCAAAGGGGCCCCAGGGGGGAGCG
>NZ_JBQCFT010000107.1:0-3661 GCF_051958795.1 Luteibacter sp.
CCCCCGGCCCCCCCGCCCCCCCCCCACCCCCCTGCCCCCCCCCCCCCCCCCAGTGGGGGGGGGGGGGGGGGGGGGTGGGGGGTGGGCCCCCCCCCCTCCCCGCCCCCCCCCCCGCTCCCACAACGTACCGGATTAGCCTGAGATGGCGACGGATTCGGAGACGGCGATATCGCGGGCGACGCCGCGGCCTAGCGATGAGATGGCGACTTCACGCGCGCCCAGCACGTCGAACCCGACGAGGCGGCGACGCTGGAAACTCAGTACGCGCGCCTGGCAGGCGCGCAGCCATTCGCGATCTGGGGCGTGGCGTTCGGGCGCATCGACCGGCGTCGCGCCGGCAAACAGCCCGTCCCAGGCGAGGTAATCGGTATCGGGCAGGAGGTAGATGCGGGCGAGCGTATCGCCCTCGCCTCCTACGCAATCGAGCCATTCGCGCGGGCCTTCGGCCGTGATGGCGCAGGTAAGGCCGACGTAGCGCGTGGCCATGAGCGGGGCGAGTTCCGCATTCACCACCAGGCAACCCGCCGGTGGCACGGCACTCGCCGGGCAGCGTGTCGGCCGCGGGGCGAGATAGAGCACGCCACCGAGCTGGCCAAGGCCTTCCACCAGCGTGCGCGGCGGTACCGCGAGCCAGCGGGTCGTGGAACCGTTGCGGGCGCGCGCCTGCACGCCAAAGGATGCGAGCCAACCGAACATGGGCGTCTCCCGGTGACGGCCTGGGAAAAGATGCCTGGCTGGCGGCGAGGGGAGGCCCGCGTGGCTTGGCGTCGGGGAGATGAAACCAGGATTACTTGGTGAGGATGAGCTTGTCGTTGCGCGTGAGGCGGAGGTGGTACTCGGCCCCCTGGTGCTCGATGACCAGCTCGCGCGAACCGTCGAGGAGGTTCTTGCTTTCGATGCGACGGGTGTTGGTCGCGACGGCGCGCAGCGGGACGATCTTGTCGCGGCCCGCGGCGTCGTTCAGGGGAAGGCTTCTCATCAACATGGCTAACGCTCCGCAAGTGAGGGTGCGGAGTTGATGATAATGATTCTCAATTACGCGTCAAGCACTTTTTTACGCGGTCAGGCGGCTTCCTGCATTTCCACCAGGGTCGACTCGATGCCTTCCAGGTCGGGGATCACCGCCGTGTCGTCACGGACCAGCACGTGGGCGCGGACGCCGAACGGCAGGTCATGGCCGTCATGGGTCGGCAGCAGAAGCTCCGCGTTGAGCGTGGTCAGGCGGGGGAAGCCGTGGGTCAGCACCGCGATGTACGGCATGTCCGCGCGGTTGCCGATCGCCTTGAGCACGGCCACGCGTGCGGCCTGCGGGGGCGCATCGTCGGCGAGCTTCGCCACGTGGTCGAAGCTGACCAGCGGGATGTGCCAGCCACGCCACTCGATCCGCCCCTGGAGCCACTCCGGCGCATCGGCCACGGGCTCGACGCCGGCCAGCGTGATCACTTCGGCCACGGCCGCGTTGGGCAGCAGGAGACGCACGCCGCCGCTCGGGATCAGGACGCAGCGGATTTCGCGCGGTAACGGCTCGCTCATGGGAATTCCTCGTTCAATTTACGGGCCAGCGCGGCGACATCGCCTGCGTAGCCGGCCACGCGCTCCTCGCGGATACCCGTGACCATCTGTCCTGATTCGTCCTCGGGCGCCACCGACTGCACCCACACGCGGCCGCCACCGTCGTACACCGCCTGTGAACCGGCGACGGCATCGTTCCCGCGGCCGGCGAACACGATGGCCAGGGCGTCGGCGCCAAAGCCGCCCGCGAGCGTGCTGAAGATGCCGTCGATCGACGGACCGGTCGCGTTCAAGGCGCTGCCGTCGTCACGCACGGTGACGCTGCCATCGCGACGGATCTGGACGTGGGCGCCACGCGGCACGACGAGTACCTCGCCATGCGCGGTGGGGACGCCATCGGCCGCGACGCGGCCACGCCCCAAACGTTCGGCGAACGCCGCGGTGTCGCCGCCATGGTGGGCCACGACGAGCACGGTGGCCGGGAGGCGACCCGGCAAAGCGGCGAGGAACAGGCGGATCGCGTCTTCGCTCTCCGTCGCGCCAGCGAGGGCCACCACGCGGCGAACCGCGCGCGTGCTGGTCTCGAGGATCATCTCGTGGCTGAACTTGCCGTCGGTGCTCGGCGCGATCGCCTCCTCCAGCGACACCAGTTCCAGCTTGAGGCCAGCCTCGATCGCGACGTTGCCGTCATCGACGACATCCTGCGCGAGGTATTCCGCCGCGCTCATCGTCTCGATGCCGAACTCGGCGGCATCCGCCCGCGGCGCGGCTTCCGGCACGATGGTGTCGTGATCGACCAGGTCCCATTCGGGCACCGGCGGCGCGGCGTAATCGGTCGAGCGCGAGGTGATCTCGAGCGTGGGCATGTCGCCCTGCCCCACATCCGCGACAAGCTCGTCGGAAGGCGCGAGGCTGAACTGGCTTGCATCGAATTCGCGCTCGACAGCGGCCGGCGCGGTGGGTTCGTCGTCCACGACCTCGAACCCGGAAAGATCCAGCGAGGCGAGATCCGTCAGCTCGAGCGGCATGGACGGCAGATCGTCGATGCCGTCCGTGCCCTGTACGTTGCCGCCGCCCGACGCCGCCAGCGCGGCTTCCAGCTCCGCGGCGAGGTCTTCGGCGCCCGTGCGCTCATCGTCTTCGAGCGGGTCGGTCTGCGGCGTGGAAAATTCAAGCTCGCTGGCGACGTCACCTTCGATATCCGCCACGGCGTCGAGCGACACCGCGTCATCGACGGCAACGAGGTCGGCATCGGCCGTCGCCATGGGCGTTTCGGGATAGCCATGCACGCCCGTGATCGCCATGTCCTCGGTGATCGGCTCGGCGAGCAGCTCTTCAGCGGGTGCGGGTTCGCTTGCGATGGCGGCGACGCGCGGCTCGATGGCGCGGGCATCCCCCGGGCGCGGCGGGTCGAGCGGCGTGCCGCCTACCAGCTTCGCCGCGAGGTGGCGTGCCCAGCGGGCGCGGTCCCACCCTTCCAGGTCACGGCTCGCGTCGGCATCGTTGAAGACGAGGCGTGGGTGGCCGCCCTCGACGGTCTCGTAGAGCCGGTCGAGGTCGGCGTCGCTCGGGTCATCCAGGTCCACCACGACGACGTCGGCCGACGAGCCGACGAGTTCTGCCGGAGCGAAAGCCTTCAGGTCGGACTCGTAGACGATGCGCGCGCCCTGCGCGACGAGGGCGTCGCGCAGGTGGGCCGAGAGGGCCGCGTCATCGAAAAGCAGCGCGACGGACGGCTCGCGTTCAACCATGGGTTACTCCGAGCACGTCGTTGATCTGCACGACCAGGTCATTCTCCTGGTAGGGCTTGCCAATGTAGCGGTCGACGCCGATGTCGAATGCACGCTGGCGGTGCTTATCGCCGGTACGCGAGGTGATCATGATGATCGGCACGCCGGCGAGGCGCTCGTCGGCCTTCATGGCCGTGGCGAGCTCGTAGCCGTCCATGCGCGGCATCTCGATATCGAGCAGCATCAGGTCGGGCACGCGTTCGTTGAGCTTCTCGAGCGCGTCGATGCCGTCCTTCGCCGTCATCACCTCGAACTCATGGCGCTCCAGCACGCGGCCGGTCACCTTGCGCATGGTGATCGAATCGTCGACCACCATCACCAGCGGCTTCACGCGCACCTCGTCCTGCTTGCGCGGGGCC
>NZ_JBQCFT010000108.1:0-8203 GCF_051958795.1 Luteibacter sp.
CTCGAAGGCGCGACGGGCGTGCACGATCACCGGGAGATCGTGTTCCTTCGCGATATGCAACTGGCGCTCGAAGATCGCGCGCTGGCGTTCGGGGTCGAGCCCTTCCACGTAGAAATCGAGCCCGATCTCGCCGACGGCGACCGGGCGCTTTTCCGTGAGCCAGTTGGGGAGCTCGTCGAGATGTTCATCGCGATGGCTGGCGAGGAACATAGGGTGCAGCCCGTAGGCCGCATGCACCCCTTCACGCGAGGCACACAAACGGTCGATGGCCTCCCAGTTTCCGCGATCGATCGCCGGTACGATCCAGCGCCGCACGCCGGCCTGGGCGGCGCGTTCGAACATGGCGCCGCGATCGGCGTCGAACGAGCTGTCGTCGAGATGGGCGTGGGTATCGATCAGGTCATGCATCCGGTTTGCTGCCGTTTTGCTTGGTGGGGTCAGTCTAAGGCGTCGTTCAGTTTAACGATTGTCAAATGTCTACGAGGCGTTCTTACGAACTTTCGGGGCGTTGTTGCCCCGGTAGGACGCCGCACTATCCAGTGGAGATTAGGGTTATGAGCAGGTTGAAGATTTCCGTCCTGAACGCCGGTTTGGGCGCGGCCCTGGTGCTGAGCCTTTCTGCCTGCAACCGCGATGCGAACGCCGATGTGGCCAATGCGCCGGCACCGGCCTCTGCGCCGGCAGCCGCGCCCGAGCCGGCCGGTCCGAAGTACGCCCGCGTGGTCAGCGTCGACCCCGTGCGCCAGGCGGCGACGGCGGCCCAGAAGGAGTGCCACGACGAGGTCGTGACCCGCCGTGCACCGGTCAAGGACCAGCATCAGATCGCCGGTACGGCGATCGGCGCCGTGGCCGGCGGCCTGCTCGGCAACCAGATCGGCGGCGGCAAGGGCCGCACGCTCGCCACCGTGGCGGGTGCCGTGGGTGGCGGTTACGCCGGCCATGAGATCCAGGAGCGTCGCCAGGAGACGAATACCGTCACCAGCACCGTGCGTAAGTGCAGCACCGTGCCGGGCACCAGCGGCGACAAGATCGTGGCTTACGACGTGCGTTACGAATACAACGGCGTGACCCGTTCGATCAGCATGGACCACGACCCGGGCGATCGCGTTGAAGTGCAGGAAGGCGTCTCGGTCGTTTCCGACGCCCGCCAGTAACCATCCCGATCCATCGCGAGGGCGTATCCCCATGCATAGCATCGTCCGTAAGTTTGGCCTCGTCGCCGCCGCCATCGTGCCGCTGTCGCTGACAGCGTGCTATGAGCAGCCGCGCCGGGTATATCGCGAGGATCGCGTGGTTTACGACGACCGTGGCGGTTCGCGTCGCTGTGCGCAGTGCGGCGTCGTGGACGACGTGCAGCAGATCTATACCGACCGCCAGTCCTCGCCGCTTGGCGCGGTGATCGGCGCGGTGGCCGGTGGCCTGCTGGGCAATACGATCGGCAAGGGCGATGGCCGCTCCGCCGCGACCGTCGGTGGTGCCGTGGTCGGTGGCGTGGTCGGCAACCAGGTGGGCAAGCGCAATGGCCAGGATATCGCCTGGCAGGTGCGGATCCGCCTGGACGATGGCCGCTCCGCCGTCGTGACGCAGGCGGAGGATCCGCAGCTTCGCCGCGGTGATTACGTCGAGATCCGCGGCGACCACGTGTACCGCATGTAGCCGTCTAGACGTCCATACGTAGGAGCCCACCCTGTGGGCGACGCCTTTCGCCGTAACGCCGCAAGTCACGCGACTCCTTCGCGAAAGATGTCGCCCACAGGGTGGGCTCCTACGGCATCGTGTATATCGAGACCTGTCGTTGCGGCAGGTTTTTTTTGGCCAAAAAAAAGACCCTCGTCCGAGGGCCCCTTTTTCCCGGGAATCGCAAGCTGCCCGCTCCGATTCCTTTTCCCCACGTTGTGTAGCGCTTCGTCAGTTCACGGCGTAGAACGCGTGGTCGCCGATCTTGCGGACGATGCGGCTGGCGGACCATGTGGGTGCGACAGCAACGGTGGCGAAGTGATCCGCCTGCGGAACATAAACCCGGCGTTCGCTCTTCGGCAGGCTCCAGTTATTGAGCGAGTCGCCGGCGATCTTCCATGCCTTTGTCCAGGAGACGAGGTCGGTGACCTCAAAATCCTTCGGCGTGGTGGTGATAGCGAACTGGCGCGGCGCGGAAACGACGTCGCACACATTCTTGCCACCCATGCCGCGATCACGCCGGCGGAGGGCGACTTCGGCCACCGCATACTGCCCGATGGTCGGTTCGCTACGTGCTTCGAGGTACACCGTCGTCGCCAGGCACGTCTGGTCGGCAAGGTGGCTCGGGAGGACGGACGCCATCCAGAGCAATGCTGAGAGTTTCATGTGTTTCTGCCTCCAACGAGCTTTTCCGTCACTTGCGGCGTCTCTTGGAAGAGCCATGGGGGACGTACGGGCGGTAGACGGGCGGGCAGGCCGTTACTACCTGGACCAACCGAATGCATCCGCTGGGGTAAGCGGTTGAACACGAATGCTTCGGGCGTCACACACTGTGACTGTACTGGGCGGCTGTCCGGAGCCTCCCGGTAGGGGTTCGCCGAAAGGGAGCGGCATCGCGATGGCGGCGGCTCCGTCGGCTACAGCGCACTCTAAGGCGGCGCGCAGTTCAATATCCACCGGCTTTCGCCGGGTCGCGCCAGAACCGTCATCGTCGACGGATCGTCGCGGGTGTAACCATGGCGATACACCATGGCCACGCAATGGGATCGGCGGAGACTAGTGGCGCATCACGTTTTACGCAAGTGCAGATGCGGCACGATTCAGCTTAGGCTCACGCTGTTCAGAAACTATTTTTTACGAAACTGCGCGTAACCTCACGCAGCGAACGTCGACAAGACGTGTAGGCGTACGCCGTCAATTTCAAGAGTTTCCGACTGAGCCGTGGCATCTTCCAATACGACAAGCGATATAGGGCGTTCTACGGATTCGTTGTGCATCAGCGTGATGCCTACATCACGTCCGTCAATGCGCAGTGATTGTCCATGCGTAAGCGCGACATCGGGTCGCACCGTGCGCAGGTGACGTTTGTGCCCGCCGAGAAAATGCAGGCGCGCAGCGATTTCCTGGCCCGGGAAACAACCCTTGTTGAACGACACCGCATTCAGTCGTTCCATTGAAAGTGCAGGTGGCAACAACGCGTCGAGTGCTTCATCGGGCAACCACGCGAATCCTTTTTCGATATGTCGTGCGATCCATGCATCACCGTCGTCGCGCATACCGATATGTATCGATGCATCGCCTTCACCAAGCACGAGCGAAGCGTCGTTGCCTTCGATCGCATGCATGTCGTCGCATGCGTCGCCATCGGCGATGAAGCGTGCGTCGTGCAGGGTGATCGTTACCTTCGAACGAAACACGAAACGCTTGAGGTCGTTCGCGAGGCGTTCGCCATCGCCACCGCGCGGCACGATGACGAAGCGGTCGTCGGCGACACGTGCGACCTGGAGCAGCGCACGGACCCGCCCCTTGGGGTCGAGCCAGCCGCTCCATTGCCAGCGGCCGGTGGCCAGGGCAAGGACATCGCTGCTCAGCTGGGCGTTGGCGAAGGCGGCGGCATCGGGGCCGGCGAGGGTGATGGGGCGAGTGGTACGGCTCGGCATGGGGGCGCGGGGAAGGGGAGGGAGGAGTAAGATATACGGTCAGGCCAAGGCCAAACCAAGCCTTGCCGGGTTAGTCAAGGTTGTGCTGAACAGGCACAGGTATTACGCTTTTAGAGTTTTATAACCATGTCCGACCATCCCTCAGCGCCCGAAAAGTCGAACGATTCCGCTCCCGCGAAACCGCTCGTACCGCCGGTCGTCCCCACGAACGGTGTGCCAGGGGTCGAGAAAGCGCCATTGGATCCCACCCGTTACGGTGATTGGGAAAAGAACGGACGCTGCATCGACTTCTGACCGGAAGGCGTGCGAGGGCTAGTTGGGCATCAGCGATTCCAATCCAGGATAGCCGCCATGGCACAAACGGGACGACCGCTCTCACCCCACCTCCAGGTCTACAAATGGCAAGTGCAGATGGTTTCTTCCATCCTGCATCGCGCCACCGGCATCATCCTTGCCGTCGGTAGCCTCCTTATCGTCTGGGGCCTCGCGTCCCTCGCCGCCGGCCCTGAAGCCTACGCGACGTTCACCGCCTGTGCCGGCAGCGCCTTTGGCATGCTGGTGCTGATCGGCTGGACCCTGGCGTTCTTCTACCACCTGGCCAACGGCATCCGCCACCTGGTCCAGGACACGGGCAAGGGCTACGCCATCGAGTCGTTCGTCCGCTCCAGCTGGACCGCGATCGTGGTCGCCATCGTGCTGACCATCGCCGTCTGGGCCTACGTGCTCACCGGAGGCCACGCATGAGCAAGGACCTGCGCAACCCGCTCGCCCGGGCCCGCGGCCTGGGCTCCGCGAAGGAAGGCGTCAGCCACTGGATGCTCCAGCGCGTCACCGCGCTCGGCCTCGTGTTCCTGACCCTGTGGTTCCTCTGCACGCTGCTCGGCCTGCTGCATGCCGATTTCGCCACGGCACGCGCCACGCTCGCAAAGCCCTGGAACGCCGTGCTGGCCATCGCCTTCATCGTCACGATGTTCCGCCACGCCGTGCTCGGCCTGCAGGTGGTCATCGAAGACTACGTCCATACCCGCTGGCTCGAAGTGGCTTCGCTGGTCCTCATCAAGTTCATCGCCGTACTTGCCGCGCTCACGGGCGTGCTGGCCGTGCTGCGTGTCGCGCTCGGAAGCTGATCCATGGAAGCCTACAAGGTCCAACAACATAAGTACGACGTGATCGTGGTCGGCGCCGGTGGCGCTGGCCTGCGCGCCACGTTCGGCCTCGCCGAAAAAGGCCTCAAGGCCGCGTGCATCACGAAGGTGTTCCCGACGCGCTCGCACACCGTCGCCGCGCAGGGCGGTATCTCCGCCGCGCTGGGCAACATGGGCGAAGACGACTGGCGCTTCCACTTCTACGACACGATCAAGGGCTCCGACTGGCTCGGTGACCAGGACGCCATCGAGTACATGTGCCGCGAAGCGATCCCGGCGATCATCGAACTCGAGCATTACGGCGTGCCGTTCTCGCGTACGGAAGAAGGCAAGATCTACCAGCGTCCGTTCGGTGGCATGACCACGCATTACGGCAAGGGCACCGCGCAGCGTACCTGCGCCGCGGCCGACCGTACCGGCCACGCCATCCTGCACACGCTGTACCAGCAGGCGCTTGCACACGACGCCACGTTCTTCATCGAATACTTCGCGATCGACCTCATCTTCGACAAGGATGGCGTCTGCCGCGGCGTGCTCGCGCTCGACATGAACGAAGGCACGCTCCACCTGTTCCGCGGCCACGCCGTGGTCATGGCGACGGGCGGCTACGGCCGTGCTTACTTCAGCGCCACCTCGGCCCATACCTGCACGGGCGATGGTGGCGGCATGGTGCTGCGCGCCGGCCTGCCGCTGCAGGACATGGAGTTCGTGCAGTTCCACCCGACCGGTATCTACGGCGCGGGTTGCCTTATCACGGAAGGCGTCCGCGGCGAAGGTGGCTACCTCACCAACTCCGAGGGCGAGCGCTTCATGGAGCGCTACGCGCCGAACGCGAAGGATCTTGCCTCGCGTGACGTCGTCAGCCGCGCCATGACCATCGAAATCCGCGAAGGCCGTGGCGTGGGTCCGAACAAGGACCACATCCACCTGAACCTGATGCACCTCGGTCCCGAGGTCATCGGCGAGCGTCTCCCGGGTATCGCCGAATCCGCGCGCATCTTCGCCGGCGTCGACGTGACCAAGGAGCCGATCCCGGTGCTGCCGACCGTCCACTACAACATGGGCGGCATCCCGACCAACTACCACGGCGAAGTGGTCACCAAGCTCGGTGACGATCCGGATGCCGTGGTGCCGGGCCTGTTCGCCATCGGCGAGGCCGCGTGCGTGTCGGTGCACGGCGCCAACCGCCTGGGCTCCAACTCGCTGCTCGACCTGGTGGTGTTCGGCCGTGCGGTGGCTAACCGCTGCGCCAAGGTCATCAAGCCGGGCACGGCCCATCCGGACCTGCCGGCGAATGCGCTGGACCAGGCCCTGGGCCGCTTCGACGCGCTGCGCTACGCCAACGGCAGCACGCCGACGGCCGCCATCCGCGCCGAGATGCAGAAGACCATGCAGAACGACGCCGCCGTGTTCCGCACCGGCGAAACCCTGCAGGAAGGTTCGAGCAAGATCTCCGAGGTGTTCTCGAAGTTCAAGGACGTGAAGGTCACCGACCGTTCGCTGGTCTGGAACTCCGACCTGATCGAGACCCTGGAGCTTTCGAACCTGCTGGCCCAGGCCGTTGCCACCATGCATTCGGCCAACCAGCGCCCCGAGAGCCGCGGCGCGCATGCCCGCGAGGATTTCCCGGACCGCGACGACCACGACTGGCAGAAGCACACGCTGGTCTGGATCGACGAGGAAGGCCGCTCGAAATTCGATTTCCGTCCGGTGCACATGTACACCCTGACGGACGAAGTCGAAGTCGTGCCGCCGAAAAAGCGCGTTTACTAATACCGGACCGGAGAGGCAATCGTGGCAGAGTTCACGCTACCCAAGAATTCCACTATCACGGCCGGTAAGCACTTCCCGGCGAAGGGCGCGAAGAATACGCGCACCTTCAAGATCTACCGCTGGACGCCGGATGACGGCCAGAACCCGCGCACCGATACGTACGAGGTCGATCTCGATACGTGCGGCCCGATGGTCCTGGACGCCCTGCTGAAGATCAAGAACGAGATCGACTCGACGCTCTCGCTGCGCCGCTCGTGCCGCGAAGGCATCTGCGGTTCGTGCGCGATGAACATCCAGGGCACCAACACCCTGGCGTGCACGCGCTCCATCGAGGAATGCGGCAGCAACGGCACCATCAATATCTACCCGCTGCCGCACATGCCGGTGGTGAAGGACCTGGTGCCCGACCTGACGCACTTCTACGCGCAGTTCGCGTCGATCAAGCCGTGGATGCGCACGCAGAGCCCGGCCCCGGCCGACAAGGAGCGCCTGCAGTCGCCGGAAGACCGCAAGAAGCTCGACGGTCTCTACGAGTGCATCCTGTGCGCCTGCTGCTCGACCTCGTGCCCGAGCTACTGGTGGAACGGCGACCGTTACCTCGGTCCCGCCATCCTCCTGCAGGCCTACCGCTGGATCGTGGACAGCCGTGATGAAGACACCGGCAACCGCCTGGACGATCTCGAGGATCCGTTCAAGCTGTACCGCTGCCATACCATCATGAACTGCGCCCGCACCTGCCCGAAGGGCCTGAACCCGGCCAAGGCGATCGCGGAAATCAAGAAGCTGATCGTCCAGCGCCGCTCGGCCTGAGACTAGGCGACGTAACCCCGTAGGAGCCCACCCTGTGGGCGACGCCTTTAGGAGAGCCGCCACAGGGTCTGTGGTGCTTTCGCAAAAGATGTCGCCCACAGGGTGGGCTCCTACGACGTAATAGGTTCCTGGAACATGGAAGAAGCCCGCCTCAAGCGCCTGCGCTGGCGTACCCGCCGCGGTACCCGCGAACTCGACCAGCTGTTCGGCTGGTGGCTCGACGAGCGCTTCGCCGACGCGGATGAGGCGGCCAGGCTGGCATTCGATGAACTGCTCGACGTGCAGGATCCCGATCTCTGGGATTGGGTGATGGGCCATGCCCACGCCCCGCGCGACGACTGGCAGGCAATCATCGATGACATCCGCACAAGGCATCACCTTTGAGGCACGCCCGTCGGCCAGGCTGAGCCTGCTGCTGCTCTGCATCGTCGTGGCAGGAGCCATGGCGCCGTGGCCCACCGAACTCCCCGTTGCCGCCCGGATGGCGCTTTCCCTCGCTGCGCTCGCCTTTGGCCTGTGGCGCGTCCACCAGCAACGTCACCCACGGATCACGGCAGCCCAGTGGCTGCCCGACGGTGGCTGGCTTGTCGTTGATCGTGATGGCGCGCTCCACGCCGCGGAACCCCGGGACGCCCGCGTGGTCGGTGAATGGGTGTGCGTACGGCTTTTCTGGCACGGCGGCCATGCCAGCCTGGTCCTCGGGCCGGACAACATGGAGCCGGAGACGCTGCGGATCCTGCGAGTCCGGCTGGGCTCGGCCGGCGCCTGACCCGGCTGCATGACCCACGGTTGTGGGGGGGGGGGGGGGGGGGGGGGGGGGGGGGGGGGGGCGGCGGAGGCCCGACGCGGAGCCCCACC